>NZ_JYJG01000081.1 GCF_000955955.1 Lentzea aerocolonigenes | reverse complement strand
CTGCCGTGAGCTTCTTCCCTTGCACCTCAACAGGTGTGCGGTCTTCCAGAGGTAGCTGGACCTCATCGATGAACACGGCCGTGATCGGCATGTCGAGCGCTCGATCTCGTGACATGTCCGGCGTGACCTTCGACTCCGGACACGTGAGGTCGTCCAACTCCTGCATCCGCCGGTAGCGCCCCTGGACCTCACCCACGAGTTCCACGAGCCAGTCAATGAGCGCCAGGACGTGTTCGGTGTCGTCGCCGGACATGAACCGGTGCGCCACCTGCGCCGCTGAAATCCAGTCCTTTCCTGCCTTGAAGTCAGCGACGTACAGCCGCACATGCGGGTCCAGGATCAGCGCCGCGGCGACCAGGCGAGCAGCCATCGTCTTGCCCTGCCTGGGGATTGCACCGATGAGCAATGACGTCCACACCAACGGAAGGTCGATCCGCCGATCACGAGCGTCACGCCCGAACGGCAACGGCCGCCACGCGTCCCACCTCTGCACCGCGAGCAGAGGCGTCCGCAACGGAGGCGCCGCGTACGGGTCCTCGTCCGCAACCCACATCGCGACCCGGCCGGCGTGACCGCCGTTCCCGCGGACACGCTCCACGATGAGCTGCACCTCATCGACCGCGAGCGCAGAGGCCAGGGCGTCTCGGTTCTTCACGACGTCGGATGCCTTGCGAGTGGCCGGTAGGTCCACGGTGATGGCCCACCCGTCACCCTGCCTGGTCGCCCGTTCGACCAGACGGAGCGTCTCGTCCTTCCCGATCAGCTTCGCGTCCCGGAACGCGTCCACGAGCACCTGAGGGTCCATCGTCCACGTCAACGTGCGCGGACCAGCGAGCACCGCCTTACGCCCCGGACTGCCGTCCTTCCGCCTACCGAGCACAGCGAGCGCCACGGCAATGACACCGCCACCGATCCACAACGCCCGGTGCCCGTACACGAGATCGGCGACGGCGCTGACGATCGCCACGCCAGCGACCACGGCCCCGGTGACCTTCCACCGGAAGAGCGTCAGTTCACGGATGTCCCCGAACTTGTCCGCGAGCTTCTCGGATTGCTCGGCAGCCTCCCGGTAGTCCCGCACGGTGACCCATGACCGCCACCACCTGACGGCGACCACCAGACCGCGGACGACAGCCCCGAGGAGCCGGAACGGTGAACGCACCAGAGCCACGACGAGATCCTTCGCGGCCTGTACCGCGTGAACACGATCCTTCGCCCACAACGGCACACGCGGTGAACGCTTCCACCAGTTCATGAACCGGCGCACCCAGGTGACGCGCGGCGGCGAACCGTCGTTCACGAACTCGCCTTCGAGCACCGCACGCACCGGCAGGTGCGGGGCCGTGACGACCAACTCCCGATCATCCGTGCTCATGGCCGTCGCCACCTTCGGAGACCTCCGCCACGAGGGCCGCGGCCAGGCGTGATGAGAGGCCACGCGAGCAACCGCTGACCTCACGAACCCACGCGGGGCTCACGACGACTTCAGGTGTCCACGCTTCGCGAGCCTTGGCTAGGTAGTCCGCAGAGGACACGCGCGCGGACGTGTTCCTGTTGGGCCGCTTCACCTTTGCGTGCACAGGCTCTACTGCAACTACCGCTGAAGGCTTGGCCGCGGTGACCGGTGCTGTCCGCTGCTCCGCCTCCGTGAACGCTGCGGTCACGGCCTCCGTGAGCTTGTCCCGCAGGTCCGTGACAGCCTCCGCCGCGACGAACACGACGAGCGGCGGAACGGAGTGCAGCACCACCCCGGACACCGAACCCGCTGCCCACGAGTGCCACGTGTTCATGACGTACGTAGCCGCGAGCGTGAACCACTTCGCCCGACGAGTCCACGAACCCGTACGCACTCGGTACCGCGCGGTCACCTGCTCCGCCCGCAGGATCGCCAGCAGCACCAGTGACACCGTGGGATCGAGCAGCCACGCGGCAAGCCACGGCAACGACCATGCCGGCGTGCCCGCTGCCGCGAAGCTCTGCACGTTCGTCATCGTGAAGCCGAGACCAAGCACGATCCCCGCCCAGCACAGCCGGTCGACCTCAGCCCGGACCCGCTCGACGCGAAGCGCGACCACGTCCGGATGCGTCGCGTAGGTCCTCAGTTCCGCAGCCTCCGCCGCATCGGCGGCGAGCTGCTGTGCTGCCGGGGCGGCGGGCAGCCGCCCGAAGGCGGCTACCCCTTCCCGAACCCGAGTGACCGCGTTCATCGCCGATCGCCCTTGCCGTGCGGACTGTCGTAGGACGTAATCGTGAGGGCACGGGTCACCGTGTACGCGGCGAACAGCGCGGGGAGGCCCAGAACCACGAGCAACAACACGGTGTCGCCGCGATGCGTGATCACCACCCACTGAACTCCAACGATGACGCCGGCCATCACGAGCACCCGCCCGGTGAGCGAGAGCAACCGGGCACCCGTACGCGCTGCGTTCGCGGCAGCCTTCGCCCTACGGGCGCTCGCTCGCCAGATCCACAGCACCACAACAACCGCGCCCAACACCGCGAGAATCTGCGTGGGAGTCAGGTTGATCGTCATGACGGTTCACCGCCTTCACGGCGAGCCCGCCACACGCGGTAGAGCGCGCGACGATCGTCTTGCGACAGCCCACCCCAAACGCCGACCGTCTCCGCACCGGCCGTGCGCAACTCCAGTTCCAAGCACACGTTGCGGATAGGGCAGTCCGCGCACAGCCGCGCGGCCAACTCCCGATCGGTCAGCTTCTCGTTCTGCCACTCCGGTTCTTCGTCGTTCGGCCACAGCCACATGCAGGCGCCGTCACGCGTCACGATCTCCAGCAACACGTCATCCGGGACCTTGGCGTAGCGATCGAGCTCAGCCGCGATCACCTCGTAGTAGTTCTCCGGGTTCACCACGCACCCCCGGTCTTCGCCTCGAACTCGCGAGCAGACCGGCGTTCGGCCGTCATCCGAGCGACGTCAACGACGCTGCCGGACTCCGATGCCTGGCGAACGATCTCCTCGACCGCACGTGCAGGGATCACGTAGCGAGTGCGCAAGCGCACCGCCGGGAACGCGTCCTCTCGGATAGCCCTGTAGATGGTCGCGACGTCCACGCGCAGGATGCGTGCAGCCTCCGCGACTGTGTAGAAGATCGGCGGGTTGCTTCCCGCCATGCCTGAAGTACTCATGAGATGTAGCCCTTTCGAAAGAACTGATTTCTTCTCCGAAAGCGCTGACATTGGCGTTGATTCTTGCCGATTCACCGCCGATGTCAGCGCTAGACCCGCTTTTGAGCGAGATCGCGCGCTAACGTCGGCGCTGAAGGCGGAGCCCGGAGGCGTACGTGACAGAGGACTGGTCGGCAGTCGCGGAGGCAATGAATGCCCGCGCGGCAGAGCTGGCTTTGAAGCAGAAGGAACTCGCGACGAGATCCGGGGTATCCCTCGCGATCGTGCGAGAGATGCAACAGGGACGAATCCAACGGCGCCGAAACCGTCGGACGCTCGAAGCACTTTCGATCGCACTCGACTGGCACCCGCAACACCTGACCGCGGTGCTGCAAGGAAAAACGCCACTCGAAGCAGAACCGCCGGCAACGGCTGCCGAAGACCCGCTTGTTCCCCTGCTCAACACGATTATTCGAGAACTCCGCGGCCTTCGCGCCCAGGTCGGAGCGCTGACAAATCGTCTCGATGACGGGAGCCATCGAAAGGACTAGGTCGCCTTCGCCGATTTGTTTCGGTGTCGCTGTCATGTGAACAGCAGACAGCCGGAGAGGGGGTCGAAATAATTGCCAGCGGCTATCACGCCGCGCGTTAGGGCGAGTTAGGTCCGCAGGTCACAACCGTTGGGGAACGGGGAGACGTGGCGACAAGGAAGCGCGGTGACCAGCCTCGATCGAGGCTGCAAGGCGTCCGTGAGGAGCTTGGGTACACGCAGGCGCAGGTTGTTAGGTACTTCCTGTCGCGCGGACCGCAGATCGGCGCTGCTCACGCGACAGAGCATTCGATACTCATCATGATGTCGCGCTGGGAGAACGGTCACGTCGAAGTGACCGAACCGGGCTATCAGCGCCTGTTCCGAGAGTTCTATGGTCGAGCCAACGAAGAGCTTGGTTTCCCGACTGAAGTCGAAAGCGATAGCGCCGAAGAGCTGCGCGAACGACTAATCGTCGCGCGGAGTATCGACCGCGGAACGCTTGACATGTTTCAACGTCAGGTCAATGACCTGCGCAGCTCAGACCACAAGTTTGGCGCAGTAGTCGTTCTAGATCAGTTGAACAGCCTGGTCCACCAGATCGAGGACTACCGCACGTTCAGCGTGAGCACGCGCCACCGAGAACGGCTCGCCGCAATCCTCACCGATGCGCGAACGCTCGCCGGTTGGACGGCACTGGATAGGGGTGCACAACTTCAGGCGTGGCAGTACCACGAAGACGCGAAAGTCTCCGCGCGAGAAGCCGACTCACCTCACTTGCTCGCGCACGCTGCCGCACAGCAAGCCGTGATCCTGCTCGACATCGGGCAGCCGGCTGAAGCCGTCGAACTGCTGGAGTACGCGCGGTACGTTGCAGAGAACCGCGCTCCGTCGCTGCTGCAATCGTGGCTCGCCGCAGCACACGGCGAAGGGCTCGCCGCCGATGGCCAGCGAGACGCGGCGCTGAGTGCGTTCGATGACGCAAGCTCTTTGCTGCCAACGAATCCGGTCGATCCCGAGATGCCGTTCCTGCTCCTCAACGAAGGACAACTCGTACGCTGGCGCGGTAGCTCGCTCTTGCGGTTGGGCGACCAGGACGCCATCAATCAACTCGAAGCAGCCGTTCGCGGTCTGGCCACGCCCGGACTCAACGCCGTGCGTGGCCAGACCAACCTGTACGCAGATCTCGCCTTCGCGTACGCCGCTGCTGGCGACAGCCGGGGAGCGCTCGACTACGCGCGCAAGGCACGACAGCTTGCGTCCCGCATCAAGTCCGATCGCCAGCAACGGCGGCTCGCGAACCTAGAGTTACCTGTCCCCCAAGGACGCCCCGGCAGCGCGTGAAGCTAGGTAGTACAGGAGAGGCACGATCGCGCCCGAGCCGAGAACCTCACCCCGCCGAACCAGGTCCAGAATCCGATCGACTGAGATCCACTCAATCCGCGCAGCTTCTTCGCCGTCAGTCGGTTCGCCCACCTTCTCTGCGTCCCGCCACACGTAGGCATCTACGGGCGCCTTGATGATGCCCGGCAACGGCTGGAACGTGCCAATATGCTCGGGCTCGCCGACAGGCCTCCAGCCTGTCTCTTCCTCAGCCTCCCGAGCAGCGGTCGTCGCTGGATCCTCGCCCTCCTCGACAAGACCACCAACCAACTCATAACCCCACTGGTCCACAGCAAACCTGTAGCGCCAAAGCGTTAGGACTTCTTCGCGATCATTGATCAATAGCGCTACGGCGACGTGGTCAAGTTCCACCACGTGATGCTCAAAGCGACTACCGTCTGGCGGCTCGACGTCAACAAGCTTCACCTTGACCCAGCGGTTGTCGTACACGGTTCGCTCACCGTGAACTCCCCACTTCAGCTCCTCCGGATACTCCGTCACAACCGAAGCTTACGAGAAGTGCACCAGTGACACAATCAGCACAACATTACATATAGTCAGGAACGCTCGATGGCCAGAAATAGATGGAAGGCTCTATGAACCTTGAGCCGCTGGTCACCCTCATTCGGTTGCAGTCGCTTCGCAAGCGCAAGTGCCCGCGTCATCGATACGCCAACCTCGGGAAACTGAAACACGCCATCAGAGGTTTCAACGCCCAAAAAGGACATGTCGACAAGCTTAGTAAGCAGCTTTGAAGACTTTCCGGGAAGCGCTTCCTCCAGGATCGCCAGAACTCGTGAACGACTCATGACTTCTGCTCCACCGAGGAAAGCAAGAAGTGCATCTTGCATCTCAGGTATTGTGACGCCGTTCTCGACGAGAAGTGCTTCATATGCATACTGCGAGTAAGCCTCCTCAGCAGCGCAGAAGTCTTCCTCCTCCACGCGCTCATGGCGACGGTCAATAGCCCTTCCTACTGCCGCATTGAAGAAGTAGACGATGTCGCGCGGACGAGGAAGCACGGCTTGGACGATATACGACCTAGTCTCCTGTCCAGCAATTTCTGGCGTCAGCAGATTCTTCCACAGACTGTCCGCCGATTTACCCGAAGCATTACCGTACAAGTAGCGATTCTCCACCACCTGCAACAGAGTCTCAGGATCGCCCCATTCGATCATTGAGATAGGAAGCTTGTCAGGCTCTCGCGCCTCCCGCTTCAGGTAGTTGTAGATATCACTACGCAAGAAGATCGAGACCGTAAGCCTAATTCTGTCGCGCCAATGATCATCTTTTTGAAAAGAAGTAACGAGGCGCCCGCGGGCAGTTAGAAGTCCAAGGATCAGCCGCGCCAGCAATCCAAAATCAGTCCCCCGCTCCCAGCCTTTATCGAGATTGTCAATGAATATCGCTACTCGCTTGCGATCCTTCAAGACGCGGCCGAGCTGCTTCCTCAAACCTTCCATCGCTTCATCATGAAAAGCCTCATTGATGAGGTTCCGGCCAGTCTCAGGGCCGATCTCAGAATCTGGAATGATTCCCATGAGATGAGCTAGCGCCTGCTCAAGGCGAACTGACACATCGGCACGCATATCGAAGGGGGCAGAATCCGCATACTCAAAAAATTCGGTGTCAAGTTGCTGCGTAGGCAGCCAACCGGGACGTTCCTCTAGGCGCTTAAGCACAGTGGAGCCGATCTCAGTTTGAACAATGAAGCGCCACATCGCATCAAAGAAGTAGTCGTGCTGGAACTGCGGCAATCTTCGCACAGTATTCATAATTGCCGAGAATTCGAATCCTGGCGGTTTTATCAGAACCGCCAGATTAGTCTTGTTCGAAGCAATCTTTTCAAAAGCCTGGGTGGCGTTCGCCGTTTTACCCGTTCCGCGATGGCCAACAAATATCGTATCGCGCGTTGCAACAACGTCTTGAAATGCTGACGTCTGAACGAAGTAGTCTGAAAGCTCTGCTAGCTCATTCTCGGCGACATGTTCACCGAAGCGCAGCCCTACGAGAGGACTTTGCTTGGGCGCACGCGGTACAGACCAGTTGACCCGCTCGAATTTGAGGCCGTCAATCCAGGTGCGGGCAATTGTCGTGCACTCATGAACAGACTCATACGTGCGCAAGTGGGTCTCGTAATCGAAAGGTACCTTGTAACCCGACTCTCCGAGCATTAGTAGCGGTATTTCGAAACCCTGCGCCATGCCTGCAACGAATGCATGTCTCTTATTGTAGAGACTTGCGCGGTTGCGATGCTCTCCGGCGAAGTGGATTAATACACCTGCGGCACGCTGAAGCTTAGGCGCATACCAGGTAATCGGCTCGAACCCTGACTCGCTCGGGTCGGAGACGATGACCTGGAGCCCCCGCTTACGGCGCTCTTCGATTAGTCCATCGAGTCTGCTCGCCGCTTCGAATGGCTCAAAAGTCGAGCAATAGAACATTGCGTCCCGATGCTGCACATCAGGCAGGCCTGGCTCGATAAGATCGTCGTAAACAGTGCCGTCTTGGCCGAGTGGATTTTTTTCAAGGAAGGCCGACACAAGCTCTAGGCTGTTTCGATATCCGGTGTAACCGATCGGCTTAAGCAGGCCGAGTTCAACCCATTCCTGCTGCGCGGTAGCTACCGTCGTATCTACGGTAATCCAGAATTTCTTTGCCCTGGCCAACGCGTAGGCACACTCAAAGAGGACGTTGTCGTTCTGTCGAGTAAGGTCGAAGACACACATGTCAGCAGCATCAATAGCTTCAAGCACTTTGCTTATGATCAGCCGGCCATCCACCATCATATCTTGCCAAAGAATCGAGTTGATACCAGCTTGCTCAGCAAGCGATTCGGCTGTCCAACGGATCGTTTCTGCAAGGTAGGGCGGATATGCCGGGTAACCAAAGAAGATCGTAGGCGTCATTGTTACTGTCACCTACCCCAACTAAGTTGCAGGATCGCAAAGGTGACGGGAGATAGGGAGGAGGTAAGAGCCCCACGTCCTGTTGACTCATGTTCGAGCCCTCCAGTGCGCGAACTCGTGGCCGTGTGTATTCGTCGCCCCTGTAACGCCACGGCTCCGCCTCCCCTTCGCGTTGTACAGGCCACGTCGCGTCGAAGGTCCGTGGTGTTACAGGTCACACGATGGTTGGGTTATTGGCGCTGGATGAACGGCTTCCGACTTGCCTTGAACCGTGGTGCGGGTCATGGTGCGAACTGTGGCCGAACCGAGACCACACGGCGCATGGTGCGGCCACATGTGACGGCAAAACCGCAGGTAGAGCAGCATTCTTGGCCCGAAGAGCACATTCCTAAAC
>NZ_JYJG01000080.1 GCF_000955955.1 Lentzea aerocolonigenes | reverse complement strand
GGCACCACCTTTCGCCGGGTGAAATCAAGCTCTGACCAGCGGCAACGCGGTCGGAGCTTGATCTTTTCCAGGGTCAGGCGCCCGACCGCACGAAAGCGATGTACGGCTCGTAAGCCGAGAGGTCGCGAGACGGTTCATAGGTGCTCAGGTAGTAGTAGTCGGCCACGATGTTGGCCTGCTGCTCAGTGTTGAAATCGGCAAACGACTTCCCGCGCAGGCCATCAGCCCCGCCGTAGTCGTAGAGCCCCTTCACGAAGAACCCGGCGAACGCGGTCGGCAGCATGCTCAACACACTGCGGCCGTGTTGGTACTGGTAGGCGTGGGTGAGTTCGTGGACCAGCCAGCGTTCGTAGCGTGCCTGGTGTTGCGGCGACGTCAGGACTCCCTTGGGGAAGGTGACGCGCCGGGGCAGGGTTCGCGCCACGCCGAAGCTGCCGAGGAGGCCGCCTTCGGCCAGGTGCAGGTGGGTGATGTCCAGGGCGTCGCCGAAGACGGTGCGGGCTATGTCGGCTTCGCGGGACTCCAGGTTGCGGCGGAACACCATGGCGGCTCCCCTGCTCTGGCATCAGATGGCTGATGATAGGCGGGGTTGGCTGAGGTTGTTTTGCCTCAACGATCATTGACTTGAGTAAAGAAAGTTTCCTAATTTCCGCAGTATGAG
>NZ_JYJG01000079.1 GCF_000955955.1 Lentzea aerocolonigenes | reverse complement strand
GTAAAGAAAGTTTCCTAATTTCCGCAGTATGAGTGTGCCTCCGCGACGCAGGTCACAGAACGGTCCGCGGCTTCAGGAGCTGTACGAGGACGCGCGGCGGAGGTACTCGCGGCGCGGCGTGCTCAAGGCCGGGGCGGCGGGTGGGGCGGTGCTGGCGGCGGCGAACCTCGGCATCGTGCAGGCCGGTGCGCAAGCCGACTCACCTGCGCCGGACGTCTTCCTCAAGGGTGACGACCTCGGCCAGGCGTTGCGGCCGTTCGGGCGGCACCTCGCGTTCGGGGCCGATCCGACCAGGCAGGTTGTGGTGTCGTGGCAGGTGCCGGCCAACGTTCAGGAGCCGTACATCAGGCTCGGGACTGGGCCTGGCGAGTACGGCGAGGCGATCAAGGCTGAGACCAGGACGCTGACGAGTGACTTGGCGTGGCAGGAGAAGGGCGCGCTGTTCACGGTCTCGCCGCATCTCGGGAAGGCCGTGACGCAGTACTACCAGCACGTCCAGATCAACGATCTGGTGCCGAACACGACGTACTACTACGTGGTTGGGCACCGGGGGTTCGAGCCCACGGAGTTCAGCACGTTCAGGACGGCGCCGAGCAGCAACGAGCCGTTCAGCTTCACGGCCTTCGGGGACCAAGGGGTTGGCTACAACGCGTTGGCCACCAACAGCCTCATTGCCGACCTCGGGCCGCAGTTCCACCTCGCGATGGGCGATTTGAGCTACGCCAACGACGGGGAGGGCGGCAGGCCCGATGACGCGTTCGACGCGCGGAAGTGGGACTCGTTCTTCGCTCAGAACGAGCTGATCGCGTCTACGACGCCGTGGATGGTGGCGCTCGGCAACCACGAGATGGAGAGCTGGTACGACAAGAACGGGTACGGCGGGATGCGGGCGCGGTTCACCATGCCCGACAACGCTTGGGACGGCTCGACCTGCATCTACTCGTGGCGGTACCTGAACGTCGGGCTGATCAGCTTGGACGGCAACGACATCTGTTACAACAGCGACGCCAACCTCGACTACACCGAGGGCAAACAGCAGGTCTGGCTCAAGGCGCAGCTGGAGAAGTTCCGGAAAGATCCGAAGATCGACTTCATCGTCGTCTACTGCCACCAGTGCACGTACTCGACGTCCGGCAACAACGGGTCCGAGGTCGGCGCGCAGAAGCGGTGGGCGCCGTTGTTCGACCAGTACCAGGTGGACCTGGTTCTCAACGGGCACAACCACGTCTACGAGCGGACGGACCCGATCAAGGCCGGCAAGGGCACGAAGAAGGCGGACATCAAGTCCACCGTCAACCCCGTCAAGGACGGCACCACGTACATCACGGCGGGTGGTGGCGGGGAGAGCATCAACAGCTGGCAGGACGAGAAGGCCGGCGACTCCTACTTCGGCAACGTCAAGGACGCCACGGCGACGATGCGGGTCGACCAGGAGGACGGTGAGGAGAAGCTCGTCAAGGTCACCTGGTCGCGGGTGCGGTATCGCGGGTACGGGCTGGTTTCTGTTGACGTGACGCCGAAAACCGGTAACGCGCCCGCACAGATGAAGGTCAGGGCGCTCACCGAGACGGGTGCGTTGATCGACGAGCTCACGATCCGGCGTGGCTGAGGGAAGGCGCAGAGATGACTGAGACCACGCGGCGGTCGTTGTTCAAGCTCCTGTCGGCAACGGCGAAGGCGCCGGACGGGCTGAGGATCAGGCCCGTCGGCAGGCACATCGCGTTCGGCGCGAATCCGGAGAAGCAGGTCGTGATCTCCTGGCAGCAGCTGGAGAAGGTCAACGGGCCGTACGTCCGGATCGCCACCGAAGCGGGCAGCTTCGGCGCGAAGATCAGCGCCGAGCTTCGCACGCTCAAGAGCGAGATCGGCTGGCAGGAAGGCGACCACAGCTTCCCGCCGCACGGCCCGAATCCCATGTACCAGTACTACCTGCACGTCAAGCTCGACAACCTGAAGCCGGACACTACGTACTTCTACGTTGTGGGGCATGACAACTACGACCCCACCACCAGCCAACGGCGCGGCGAGGTGGCCCAGTTCCGCACTGCGCCAACGGTGAACACGCCATTCACCTTCACCGCGTTCGGCGATCAGGGGTACGGCTACAACGCGCGCAAGCTCAACAGCCTCACCGCGGACCAGAACCCGGCGTTCCACCTCGCGCTCGGCAACCTGAGCTACGCGATCCACAGCGGTACGAAGAACGCCGAAGGCGGGCACCCCGACACGGACAAGTACGACGCCGCCAGGTGGAACTCGCTGTTCGCGCAGAACGAGCTCGTCGCGGCGACGACACCGTGGATGATCACGCTCGGCAACCGCGAGATGGAGGAGTGGTACTCCCCCAACGGCTACGGTGGCGTCAAGGCGCGCTTCACCATGCCGGACAACGCTTGGAGCGGGTCGACCGGCATCTACGCGTGGCGGTACCAGAACATCGGGCTGATCAGCCTGGACGGCAACGACATCTGCAGCCGCAACATCGCGAACCTCGACCACACCAAGGGCAAGCAGCTCACCTGGCTGGAAAAGCAACTCGCCGACCACCGCTCCAACCCGAAGATCGACTTCATCGTGGTCTACCTGCACCACGCCACGTACTCCACATCGGACGGCGGCGCGGAGAGCATCGCGCAGCAGAAGTGGGCACCGTTGTTCGACAAGTACCAGGTCGACCTCGTGCTCAACGCGCACAACCGGGTCTACGAGCGCACCGACCCGATCAAGGCGGGCAAGAGCGCCAAGACCGGTACCACCTACATCACGGCCGGAGGTGGCGGCCAGGCGCTCGACAAGTTCTACAAGGACGCGCCGGAGTCCTATTTGGACCACGAGAACAACAGCGGCACGCCGACCATGCGCTGCTTCAAGAAGAACAGCGACAAGTCCACGGACACCAAGGTCACCTGGTCACGGGTGCGCTACCGCGGCTACGGCATCACGGCCGTGGACGTCACGGGGAAGACGATGAAGATCCGCGCGCTCGACGAGGACGGTGCGCTGATCGACGAGATCACCCTGCGACGCTGACGATCAGGCCTTGCCCGGCAACCGGGCAAGGCCTGATCGGTGTTTCAGCAGTAGACCTGGAACGGCTCGCCCGACTGCAGGCGGTACTGGTCGTAGCCCAGGCAGAACGGCGGCTGCACGTGCCTGATGAACGTGGCAGCCGCCGGCGCCTTCTCCGGGCAGTCGGGTCCGCCGATCGCGGCCGAGGCCGGGCCTGCCGGAAGCAGCACCGCACCGAGAACGGCACGTCGGACAACCGCCGGAAAACCGATCAACGCTGCCGCCGCGGCCGCACCGGCCAGAGCCGCGCGGACCAGCGGCCACCAGTCGGACCGGCCGGGAGCCTGGTCGAGTAGTGGGGGCGCTGGGCCAGTTCGCGGCAGGACGGCGTGCCCGCGGCTGTTCGGAGCCGGCGCAGGTCGAAGGCGAACCTTTCTGGCCGTGTCAAGGCTGGGTTGACAGCAAAATCTGTCAACGCTACCTTGACAAGGGTGAATTTGGCTGGGCTGATCAGGCACAACGCCGAGCTGGTCGCGCGGGCGCTGGAGGGCGAAGGACCCGCGCGTGAGGCATTGGTGGGCGCGTTGTCACTTGCGGCACTGACCGAGGACGCCACGCGGGCACTGGTCGTGCTGGCTCGCGACGGGGGTGCCACGTGGGCCGAGATCGGCGAGCTGCTGCACGTCAGCAGGCAGGCCGCTCAGCAACGCTTCGGGGGCGCGGAGATGACGGAGTCCACTGTGGCCAGTGTGCGGCAGGCCACGCAGGTGGTGGCGCACTTGGGCAACGGCGAGTTCGCGGCCGTGCACGCCATGTTCGACGCGCTGATGAGCTCGAAACTCGGCGTGGACGAGCTCGGGGCGGTGTGGCGGCAGCTGGTGAGCAACCTCGGCGAGCTGCGGGACACCGGTACCGCCGCGGTGACGAAGAAGGGCGGGTACACGATCGTCGACATCCCGCTCGCGTTCGCCGAGGCCGAGATGAAAGCCCGCGTCACCTTCAACACCGACGGCTCGATCGGCGGGCTGTACATCCTCAATCCGGAGTGATCCCATGCAGAGCTCCACGAACTACGACGACGGTCTCATCGCCTGCCAGGACACCGAACTGGTGATCCGCCGCTACTACTTCCCGTTCGGGCTGGCGAAGCGCGTGCGCTACGACCGGATCCGCTCGGTGCGGCGGTACGCCCTCACCGAACTGAGGGGCAAGTACCGCGTCTGGGGAAGCGGCAACTTCACCCAGTGGTTCAACCTGGACTTCCGCCGTCACCGCAAGTCGGTGGGCCTCGTGCTCGACCTGGGCGGCCCCATGCAGCCGGTGATCACGCCGGTTGACGCCGACCGGTTCCTCGAGGCGCTGGCCGCGCACGGGGTGCGCGGCTGAGTCCCACGGCCACCAGTGCGACGGTCGTGGCGAGCGTCACCGCCACCGCGAAAGCCAGGTACAGCCAGCAGCCGGCGGGTACGGGCCAGCCGCAGCCATTCCAGTTCCACAGGCTCACCAGACCGGACCATCCACTTCGGACACGAGCAAGTCGAGCACATACCGCCAAAAGAGGGGAATGTCTTATGTGCAACTGTTTCTAGCTGCGACGGTAACGAACCTCTTTGACAACGGAGGAGCCGAACTCCTCGACCCGGGTCATGCCATCCACAACAAATCCCAAGCGTTCGTAAAACCGACGAGCCCGAGGATTGTCTTCCAGCACCCACAGAACGGTGTCGGTCATTCCGGACAAAGCCGTCGTCAGGAGCGGCTCGGCCAGCCCGGATCCCCACGCCGAGGGCAGCAGGTAGATCGCGTAGAGCTCGGAAGCCGCATCCGCATCACGCGACGGCCCGGTGGAGGCGAACCCGACGACCGCCCCGTCGAGCAACGCCACCCACACCCCGCCGGACGGGATGAGGCGTTCCCACATCGATGTGCGCGCTTCCACGGAGAGGTTGTCGAGCAGCTCGTCCGGCATGTGGCCGCGATAGACGACCTGCCAGGTGCGCACGTGCACCAGCGCAACGTCAGCAGCGTCGGAAACCTCGGCAAGTCGGACTGTCATGTCATCCCCCGGTGGCATGATCGAGTGCATGCGGATCATCGTCGACGCGGATCCCGGCATCGATGATGCCCTTGCTTTGTACTACCTGCGTGCCCGGCCGGACGCCGAAATCGTCGCGATCGGCACGGTGCACGGAAACGTGCCGGTCGAGCAGGCCACGGCCAACGCCCTGCGGCTCACCGAACGCCTCGGGATCAAGGCTCCGGTGGCGAAAGGCGCCGCCAGGCCACTCGCACAGCCGCTCATGACCGCCGAGAACGTCCACGGCGAGGACGGCCTGGGCGGCCACGCCGGAGACGAACCCACCACGGCACACACGAACGAAAGCGCCGCGGAGCAGCTCGCCCGCCTGGCCCGAACGAACCCCGGCGAGCTGAACCTGCTCGCCATCGGCCCGCTCACCAACGTGGCACTGGCGCTGCAGATCGAGCCACAGCTCCCCCGCCTCATCGACAAGGTCGTCATCATGGGTGGCGCGCTCAACGTCCCCGGCAACATCACGAGCTACGCGGAGGCCAACTTCTGGCACGACCCGGAAGCCGCCGACCTCGTGCTGCAGGCGGGCTTCGAGGACCTGACGATCGTCGGCCTCGACGTCACGATGGCCAGTCACGCACCGGGAGAGTGGCTGGAAGCGCTTCCACCGCACAACTACGCACGCAAGATTCTCGGCTTCTACGCCGACTTCTACGGCAGCTTCCTCGGCAGGACCGGCTTCGTCCCGCACGACCCGCTCGCCGCCGCGATCATGCTCGACCCGGATCTCGCCACGTACACCGAAGACCGGTTCGCCATCGAGCTCACCGGCCGCTACACCCGCGGCGCTCTCGTGGCCGACCAGCGGTTCCTCGCCGAGGGCAGCCCGTTCGGCCGGGACATCGCCACCGAACGCACGAAGGCCAAGTACGCCGTCACGACCCAGCACGACGTCTTCCTCGACCAGCTGAGGCACGCTGTGACACAACCATGACGAACCACCGACGGGATCCGGACAAACAGCCGGGACCGTCGAGGGTATGAACGTCCACTTGAAACGATGGCTCGCGGTCTCGGGGGCCGCCGTGGTCATCACGGCGGGCGTCGTGGTCGGGGGTTCCTACTGGAAGCTCGAGAGCAATCTCAAGACCGTCGATCTGGCCAAGGAGATCACCCACCCCAGGCCTCCGTCGACGCCCGGCCGCCCGCTCAACATCCTCCTGATCGGCAAGGACGACGGCCGGTCCGACACCGCCATGGTCGTGCAGCTCAACGCCGCCGGTGACCAGGCCAGGGTCGTCAGCATCCCGCGCGACACGATGGTCCCGCGGCCGAGGTGCGGCAACCACCCACCGGCGAGCATCGCCATGTTCAACAGCGCCTTCTCCACCGGCGGCGCGGCGTGCACGGTGGCCACGGTCGAGCAGATGAGCGGCATCCGGATCGACCACTTCGTCCAGATCGACTTCAACGGCTTCCGCGACGTCATCGACCGGCTCGGCGGCATCGACATCAACGTCCCGGAGCCGATCGACGACGACAAGAGCGGGCTGCACGTGCCGGCCGGGCCGACCAAGCTCGACGGAACGCAGGCGCTCGCATTCGTGCGGACCCGCTACAGCATCGGTGACGGCAGCGACCTCAACCGCATCAAGAACCAGCAGCTGTTCATGCGGGCGCTGAGCGAGAAGATCGCAGGCGAGAACTGGCTCGCGAGCCCGCAGAAAACATTCCAGCTCGCGGACGTGCTGACGAAGTCGATCGTCACGGACGAGGAAATCGGGTCGATCTCGAAATTGGCGGACCTCGCGGGAAAACTCACCGCGTTGAAACCGGAGAGCATCACCTACGTGACGCTGCCGACGGAAACGTATCTGCCAGATCCGAACAGGGTTCAGCCCAAGCAACCAGAAGCGGATGCGCTGTGGAGGGCAGCCTGATCTAGCAGGCCGCGCCCTGCCATTCGCTTGGCCCGGGCCACGGCTGAGGAGACCCCCAGTGCTCCTCAGCCGTGGAAACCTTGCCCCAGTTGGTCACTGCCACTTTGACGGTCTCCCGTGTCTCGTGAAGGACGTGCGGTCGAGGTTGTCAGACCACCTCGTTAGGGTGGGCGGAGGACAGCCCGTCCGGCGCGTGCGCCGCAGCTCAGACGGGCGGTCCACGTTTTCCGGTCCGGACGAGGTGGAGGGCCCTTGGGACCCCGTGGCGTCTTCGCGGAGCGCTTCGCGCTGCTCTACGCGGAGGCAGGTGACCCACCCCTGAAGCGGGTCACGGAGTCGGTCGCCCGTGCCCGCCGAACGGACGAGCAGGGCAGACCGGTTCGCGTACCGGCGCAGCGCGTCAGCGACTGGCGGCGAGGGCGCAACGTCCCCGCCAGGTTCAGCGGGCTGAGCGCCGTGCTGGAGATCCTCGTCGGCGAGGCGCGCAAGCGGAAGCCCCAGCCGGCGATCGACGGGCTGTACGACCTGGACGCGTGGCGCATTCTCTGGGAAGAGGCGCTCGCGAGCCCGGTCACGGAAACGGACGCGCCCCCGCAGGAAGACAGCGCCGTCTGCCCGTACATGGGATTGAGCGCATTCGGACCGCAGGACGCGAATTGGTTCTTCGGCCGGGAAAGGGCGACGAACACCCTTCTCGCCAGAATCAACGAGAACGGCATCACGATGCTCGTCGGCGCGTCCGGTGCCGGCAAGTCGAGTTTGATGAAGGCCGGTGTTCTTCCCCGGCTCGGGAAAGACGCAGTCATCATTTCCCCCGGCACCGATCCACTCAAGGAGCTCGCGCTCCAGGTGCCGGACCTGATCCTCACGCTCGAGGCCGCCGCCGACTCCGAGGCGCTGGTCGAGTTCGCACACGAGGTGCAGCTCGCGGTCGGCGACAGGGTGCTGGTCGTCGACCAGTTCGAGGAGGCGTTCACCCTCGGCGGCGACGAGAACCGGTTGCGGGTCTTCGTGCAGGCCCTGCACGCGGCCGCGGAGAAGACGTCGGTCCTGCTGGGCGTGCGGGCCGACTTCTACGCCCGCTGCCTCGACTTCCCCGAGCTCGCCGAGGCCCTGCAGAACCGTCAGATGGTGCTCGGCGCGATGTCGTCCGCCGAGGTGCGCGACGCGGTCGCGAACCCGGCCAAGGCCGCCGGCCTGCAGCTCGAACCGGGTCTGGTCGACCTCATGCTGCGCGACCTCGGCGCGCACAACCGCCGCGGCAAGGACGCCTACGACGCCGGCGCGCTCCCGCTGCTCAGCCACGCCCTGCTGGTCACGTGGCAGCGCAGGCAGGCGGGCCGCCTCACGATCGCCGGTTACCGGGCCGCGGGCGGCATCCAGGGCGCCGTCGCCACCACGGCCGAACGCGCCTGGTCCGACCTCGACGAGTCCGGTCAGGCAGCCGGCCGGCAGCTGCTCCTGCGCCTGGTCCGGGTCGGCGACGACACGCAGGACACCCGCCGTCGCTCGAGCCGCCACAACCTGCTCGAGGCGGCCGCGAACCACACCGCCACGGAACGCGCGCTCGAGGTCCTCACCCGCGCCCGCCTGATCACGGTCGACGCCGGCAGCGTGGAGATCACGCACGAGGCGTTGCTGCACGCCTGGCCCCGGCTGCGCAGCTGGATCGACGAGGACCGGGCCGGCAACCTCGCCCGGCAGCGGCTGGAGGAGGACGCGGCGACGTGGGCGTCGAGCGACCGCGACTCGTCGTTGCTCTACCGCGGCGCACGGCTGGAAGGCGCGCGGCAGCAGCAGGTCACCACGCTCGCGAAGGAGTTCGTGCGGGCCTCAGAGCGCCAGCACCGCAAGAGCACCTGGCTGCGCCGCAGCGCGGTCGCGCTCGTGGTGGTGTTCGCGCTGATCGCGGCCAGCGCCGCGGTGATCGCCGTGCGGCAGCGCAACGACGCGGTGTTCGGCCAGGTCGTGGCCGAGGCGGACCGGATCGCCGACACCGATCCGTCGCTCGCCGCGCAGATGCTGCTCGCCGCGCACCGGATGCGGCCGGACGACCAGGACGTGGCCTCCAAGCTGATCGCGAACCAGCAGACCCCGTTGTCCGTGCCGCTGCAAGGGCACACCGGCGCGGTCTACCTGACGTCGTTCACCAAGGACGGCACGGTCCTCGCGACGGCGAGCTACGACCGCACCGCACGCCTGTGGGACGTGCGCGACCGCTCGAACCCGAAGCCGCTGGCGGTGATCACCGGTCACAAGGACTGGCTCACCTCCGCGGTGTTCTCCCCCGACGACAAGGTGCTCGCCACCACCGGCAACGACAAGACGATCAAGCTCTGGGACATCACCGACAGGGCCGCGCCGAAGCTCCTCAAGTCCATCGAGACGGGCAACGGCACCAGCTACCTGCTGGAGTTCAGCCCGGACGGCAAGACGCTCGCCGCGGCGAACGAGGACAAGACCGCACGGCTGTGGAACGTCAGCGACCCGGCGAACCCGACGCCGCTCGGTGAACCGCTGCGCGGCGCCACCGCGGCGGTCAGGACGCTCGCCTTCTCCCCCGACGGCAAGACGCTCGCCACGTCCGGCGACGACCAGATGGTCCGCGTCTGGGACGTCGCGACCCGGACCATGATCGGCAAGCCGATGACCGGGCACACCAACGGCGTGCACTCGGTGACGTTCAGCCCCGACGGCAAGCTCATCGCGTCCGGCAGCGACGACCAGACCGTGCGGCTGTGGGACCCGGCCACGCAGAGCCCGGTCGGGGACGCGCTCGTCGGCCACTCCGGCCCCGTGTGGTCGGTGAAGTTCAGCCCCGACGGACATCTCCTGGCGAGCGGCGCGTCGGACGCCACCGCCCGGTTGTGGAACGTCACCAACCCCGCCAACCCGACCAAGTTCGGCAAGCCGCTCGCGGCGCCCAGCGGCGGTCTGTTCGCCGTCGGCTTCTCCCCGGACGGCCGCACCCTCGCGACCGGGGCGAACGAGAACTCGGTCCGGCTGTGGTCGTTGCCGCAGAACCAGGTGCCGATCGCCGCCACCAACGTGGGACCTCCCGCGTTCAACGCGGACGGCAAACTGCTCTTGAGCGGCAACGGCGGCAAGCTGTTGCAGCTGTGGGACAACACGGAACCGTTCGCGCTCAAGCCGATCGGAGGGCCGCAGGCCGTCCCGGACAAGACGGCCTTCAAGGCGAAGCTCACGCAGGACGACAAGGTGCTCGGCTCCGCGTCCGGCGACGGGAAGGTACGACTGTGGGACGCGCGCGATCCCGCGCACGTCGTGCCGCTCGGACCGCCGATCTCGGTCACCACCAGGTTCACCAACCCGCTCGCGTTCTCCCCCGACGGCAGAACCATGGTGACCGGCAACGACGACAAGTCGCTGCGGGTGTGGAACATCAGCGACCCCGCACACCCCGTCCAGCTGGGTGATCCGCTGACGGGGCACGACGGGTACATCAACGACCTGACGTTCAGCCCGGACGGCAAGACCCTGGTGACCGTGAGCAGCGACCGCACGTTCCGGCTGTGGGACATGACCGACCCCGCGAAACCACGGCTGCTGGGCAAGCCGGTCGACGACCACCACGAGCCGGTGCTGCGCGTGGCCTACACCCCGGACAGCCGGACGCTGATCACCGGCGGAGCCGACAAGGCGATCCGGCTCTTCGACGTGCGCGACCGGGAGAAGCCGGTGTCGCTCGGCGTCCTCACCGGCCAGACCCAGGGGGTCACCTCGCTCTCGGTGACGCCCGACGGGAAGACGCTCGCGAGCGGCAGCGCGGACAACACGTTCCGGTTGTGGGACATCAGCAATCCGGCCGAGGCGACCGCGATGGGCCTGCCGATGGTGCTCGCCTCCGGTGCCGAGCCGTACGTTCTGTTCAGACCGAACAGCCGGGTGCTGATGGTCACCTCCGGCGACGGCGTGCTGCGCCTGCTCGACCTCGACATCGCGCACGAGACAGACCGCATCTGCGCGGCCTCACGAGGCGCGCTGACCGAACAGCTGTGGCAGTCCCGGCTGCCCCAGGTGCCGTTCCAAAACCCCTGCTGACTCCGGCGAACACGCCCAGCGGATGGGAGAAGATCCAACCCGCCTCACTGCCCGCACCTCATCGGTTACTGTCCGCGCCATGCGTCTACTTGCTCGGGTCGGCAGCTTGCGCGCGGTTGTGGCGGTGACCGTCGGGTTCATCGCTCTCAACATGCTTCTCGTGGTGCTCGGCAACGTCACGGACTACGGCACGAACGAGGCGTTCGTGAAGCACGTCCTCTCGATGGACACCACGTTCGGCAAAGAGCTGAAGTGGCGGGCCATCACCAGCCCCGCCGCGGTCACGATCGTCTACGTCGCGATCATCGTCTGGGAGGCGATCTCAGCGGTCCTGCTGACCGCGGGCACCATCGCCTACATCCGCGACAAGGAGGACAGCGCGCGCAAGTTCGCGTCCGCCGGCCTGCTGATGATCGTGGCCCTGTTCCTCGGCGGCTTCATCACCGTCGGCGGCGAGTGGTTCGCCATGTGGCAGTCGAAGGACTGGAACGGCATCACCGCCGCCCTGCGCATGGTGACCATCGCGGGCTTCGCGCTGATCCTCGTGCACCTCAGCCCGCGTCGGGCCACTCAGTAGTCGGCTCCAAGCAGAACACCGGCCCGACCCCGGCGTCGGCGCCGAGCTCATTCCACCAGTCCCGCTGCTCAGCGTCCTCGATCGCGTCGATCACGACGAGCCCACCGGCCTCGTGCACGAACCCGACGAGGTCGCTGAGCACGTGCGACACCAGCTCATCGGGCTTCTGGCGACGCCCCTTGATCCGCACGGCCTTCACGCCGAGCGCCCGCACCAGCTCGATCTCGGCCGTCGACCCCTTGAAGTCGCGCGCCCCGATGTGAATCCCCATGTCCGACAACAGATCCAGGTTGTCGGCTGCCTCGCTGTCCTCGGACGCCAGCACGTGCACCGGGAACCCGAGCAGCAACCGCGCAGCAGGCAACCCGGTGTCCGCCAGCACCCGCCGCACGTCCCGCACCAGGTCCGGACTGTTGGCCATGCTCTCCGTCAGGCACACCGCAAGAATCTCGTCGTGCACGCAAGCCGCCTCGGCAGCCCTGCGCAACATCCACTCGCCCAGCGGCAACATCAACCCGGTGTGCTCGGCCATCGACACGCACTTCTCGTGCGCGATCAGCCCGACGTCCCGGTGCCGCCAGTTCAGCTCAGCCTCGACGCACACCCGCGCCGCCCCGTCGAGCTTCATCACGGGGTTGAACACGACCTCGATCTCGCCGTTCTCCCAAGCCCCCGGCATCACCGCAGCGAGCGCGAACTCGTCCTGCTCCCGCTTGTCCTGCGTCGCGTCGTGCAGCCCCCACTGCCGCCGCCCACTCCGCTTCGCCCTGCGCAACGTCATGTCCGACGCCCGCAGCACCTCAGCGGGATGCCCTCCAGGATGTAACCGCGGCAGCACACCGATGCTCGCCGACACCGCGATCCCGTGATCGCCGAAGTAGACCGGTTCAGCCAGTTCGTGCTCAATGGTCCGAATCGTGGACTCCACGTCCGGCGTCTCGGCCCCGTTCTCCACCAGCACCGCGAACTCGTCCCCTTCGAGCCGCGCCACCATCGCCTTCTCGCTCGAGAACACGGCACTCAACCGCTCAGCCACGAGCTTGAGCACCTTGTCGCCGATCTCCCGCCCCAGCCCGTCCGTGATCACCGCGAAGGCGTCCAGGTCCAGGTGGTACAGCGTCACTCCGTGTTCAATGTCGCTGTGCAGCAACGACTCCAGCCTCGTCGTCAGGTACTGCCGGTTCGGCAACCCGGTCAGCGCATCGTGCAACGACTGGTACTGCAACCGCCCACCCAGCAACGTCAGCTGGCTGTCATCGTCGATCATCACCACGAAGTGCTTCGGGTTGTCCTCCGCGTCCTTCTGCACAGTCGCCGCGAGCAACACCCGGAAGTGCTCCCCATCCCGGTCGATCAACCGGGGCCGCTCCTCAACCCTCCGCATCCGCCCGAACTTCAGCCCGGCCAGCGCATCGTTGATCAACGGCAGATCCGCGGGCGCGATCAGGTCCGTCAACGTCATCCCGGCAACATCCTCGCGCCTCAAGATGTTGCACAGCGCCTCGTTGGCCCGCTCCAGCTCCCCGTCCAAGCTGACCATCGCAATGCCGGTGGACGAGTGCGCGAAGATGTCCTCGAACCGCTCTTCACTGGCCTGCAAGTCCAGCTGCACGGCCCGATTGGCCCGAAGCAGCGCCTGGCTGACACTCTCCTGCTGCTCCAGCACGAACGCCTGAATGGCACCGGTGTACGCCGCCGACACGGCCCCGATGACCATCGCCGCCGTGTGCGCATCGGCACCTTCCTGCGCCACGAACGCAGCCAGCACCTCAACGGACTTCCGCAGGCTCTCAGCCCCAACGCAGTGGATCTCGACCAGGCGAGCACCAACCTGGGAGGCAACGTCCGGATCCTGCGCCAACGCCTCGGCCACGACGTTCAGCAGCTCATGCAACTCTTCAGTGAGCTTCGCGGCAGACAACGGTATGTACGCGGTCCGGCTGACCTTGATCGCCCAGTCGCGCGCCAACTCGTCACGTCCCAGCGGGCGTGACGATCTCGCGTCGTCCTGGCTCGGCAAATCATCCACCTGACCTGCTCGGCGAGCAACGGTGCGGAAGCCTACCGCCAGCAAACCACAACGACCTCGTGCGCGACCCTCTTCCCCCCAACGGGCGTACCGAGATCCCGCAGCGTGACGCCTTCTACTCGCTCGATCGGAGCAATTTTGTCACGCACCACCCACCCATACCGCCCGCGATCGCCAACCGGCCCCCGAGCAGCGCCGAACGGCGCCAGCGCGCCACCGACAGGCGGCCACCCTCTAGCCCCCGACGATATGCCGCAACTGAGCCAGAAGATCAGACCGAGAAGTACTCCCCAACCGCTGCCTCATCCGAGCCATGTGGTGCTCAACGGTCTTGGCCGAGATGAACAACCGGTCCCCGACCTGCCGATAGGTCATCCCCTCCAGAACCAGCCGGGCAACCTCCCTCTCCCGATCACTCAGCTTTCCAGCATCCTCAACCACACCAGCGGATTCCGAGTCGCCAGAACCAGCCCGCCGAGAGGAAACCGCCCGCCCCTGCAGCAACCGGGCACAGTCCAACAACCGAACCATCGCCTGGCGATCAGAAGTCCGAATCGCAGCCTGCCCAGCCAACCGAGCCGCATCCCACCAAAGCCCCACGGCATGCAAACTCCGAGCAGCCTCCTCGACCCGATCCGCATCAACCTTCCCGGCCACGACATCCAGCCAGCACTCAGCCGCGCCGGACAAGATCCCGCAGTACCGCGAGTACTCCCGATTGACCGCCAACGCGGCAGCATGCGACTCAGCCGCAGCAGAGTCCTCGTCGATGATCGCCGCGTGCAGCAGCCCCCAGTGCAGCTGAGTCGTCCACAACGGCGGATTCCCCAGCCCGCGCAACAAAGCCTGTGCCTGAGCCAAGTGCGGCGCCAACCGCTCCTGATCCCTCAACCGGGCCGCCGCAGCCGCGAACTCCCCCAACGGCAACAACGAATAGAGATCCACAGGATGCCGGAGCACGGCTTCACAAGCCTGCTCCCACGTCCGACGCAAAGTAGCCAGATCGCTGTTCCGCCGCGCCACCCCGACCTCGAGCGCCACGGCAAAAATCCAGTCGCGAGGCTCGAACGCCCCACGCACGGCCATCAGCCCTTCACGAGCCACCGCCAGGTTGCCCCGCAACATGTGCAGCCACGACTGCAACAGCCGATGCCGCACCGACATCAGCACACCACCGGTCGAGCACTCGACGGCCCGGTCCAGCACGGACTCGGCCACGTTCGGCTCACCGCAGTGCACCGCGACCAACGCGGCCAGAGCGGCCGGCGAATCCGGCAGCAACACCGCGCCACCGGCGGGTTCGAGCAGCGAAGAGGCCCGCACCAGAGTCGACAGAGCGGCGGTCTCAGCTCCGGAAACCGACTGTCGAACACCTTGCAGCATAAGGGAAGCAGCCCCGCCGAGCATCGTCGGCGGCTGCGGCGGCGTCTCCTCGAACCGGTGCCCGGTTCCGATCAGCCCGATCCCGGCGAACGCGGCCGCATAAGGCGTCGCAGCCCACCGGAACAGCTCGGTGCTCCGAGCCAGCTGCCCGCGGTGCGCCAACGCCACCGCCGCGACCTCGGCAGCCGTACGCCGATGCGGCGTGTCGGAGGCACTGATCACCTGATCAGCCAGCCGCAGAGCGGAATCAAGATCCCCGGCCATCGCCGAGGCAGTGGCCCAGGCGGCAGCGGTCTCCGCCGACGCCGCTCCACCGCCGGTGGAAGCCTTGAACAACCGCGCTGCCAGAGCAGGATCCGAGGACAACGCCTCACGTGCAGCAGCCGCGAACACCGGCCCACCGATTCCGGTGTCCAGCAACGGCCGGACCAGCTCCAGAACCGGCCCGCCGCGTTCGAGCTGCAGCTGTGCCAGCTTCTGCCGAACCGCGATCCGCCGCTCGGCACGAGTCAACGCCACGACAGCCCGGTGCGCCAACGGCAGCAGGGTGCCGTCCTCGGCCAGCATCCCGGTCGCCCGAGCAGCCTCGATGATGTCGCTGACCTCGTCGAAGTCCTTGTCCAGCAACGCGGACAACAAGTCCAGCCGCTGAGCCGCACCCGCCTCGGCCGCCAGCAGGAACTTCTGCAGATCCGGATCCAGCCAGTCGAGCTCTGACCGAAACGCGCTCAGCACCTCGGGGGAAACCTCGGAAACAGCACCAAGAGCAGTGACCAACCCGGGCACACCACCGGTCTGCGCGAACACGAAGTCCACGACAGGCTTGGGCGCGTGCAGCAACTCCCGGACCTGCTCACGCGAAAAGGGCGCCAGCTGCACGACAACAGCACCACGGCTCAGCTCGGCCAACGCCGCGCGACGCGGCCACGGCCGGTACGCCACCACCAGCAACGGCTCAGCGGCCAAGGCACGCAGAGCAGGCTCGTCAAGCAGATGAGCGTCATCGACCACACGCACAGCCGAGTTGGTGATCTCGTCCAACAACGCTGTCTTGCCGTAACCACCAGGCGCCACAACGACAACGCGCAGGCGAGAGCCCTCGGCTGCGTCGTTGATCCGGTCGAGGACACCTCGCACGGAAGCGTCCAGCACCAACCTGGCTCGCGTGGTCACGCTCAACGGCCGTCCTCATCGTCGTATT
Organism: Lentzea aerocolonigenes; assembly: GCF_000955955.1. Taxonomy (GTDB): domain Bacteria; phylum Actinomycetota; class Actinomycetes; order Mycobacteriales; family Pseudonocardiaceae; genus Lentzea; species Lentzea aerocolonigenes_A. Next base: position 20,215 of record NZ_JYJG01000079.1, on the reverse strand, counting down.
TGTCGGACTTCTCAGAACGCGAACGCCGGCCGACCGGATTCAGCGCGCTCGCCACGCGCTTCACCCGACGCGGAGGCAGTTCCAGCGGGGACACGTCCACCGGCGGGCGGGGCGGCGGGGCGCTGAACTCCTCGTCGTCGGGACGAGTGATCTCGCCGACCGGGAACCGCAGCGACGCCTCACGGGTGTGCACCAGAACCGAGGTCTCGAACGGTTCCGGCTCGGCTTCGGGACCCACCACGACCAGCCGCGCGGCGACGGCGGCGCCCTTCGCGACCGAGTGCTCCGGCGCGGCCTCGGCCAGCACGCGGCAGTCGACCGCGGCGGACAGCGAGTCGCCGATCACCTGCATCCTGCAGCCACCGCCGACCAGCAGCACCGCATCCGGCTGAACAGTGCCCACCGCGCGAACGAACGTGCTGACCAGGTGGTCCACGGACGGGCGGATCTCCTCGACGAACTCGTCACGGGTGATCTCGACTCCACCGACGACCACCGACGGGCCGAACGCCCGCTTCGCCGCCTCGCACTCGGCGGCCGACACGACACCGTCCTTGCCGAGACGGCCGCGCACCAGCGCGCCGAGCAGGTCGTCGAAGTCGCCGCCGGTGTGGTGGTCGATGCCCTCGACGTGGTTGACCAGTTCGAACGTCCGCGACTGCGACCGACGGACGACCGACGCGGAGAACGCGTGACTGCCCAGCGAGAACACGGCCAACGACGAGTCCGGCACCACGCGAGCGCGCACGGCGTGGTTCTCCGCAGCCGCCAACGGTTCTGGCACGAGCGTCACGTCGTGCACGCCAACGGCCCGCAACGCGCCGTAGAGCTGGCCACGGCGATAGGGGCCCCACCCGGCCGGGTGACTGACGGCCACGTGACGGGGCTGTTCACCCTCTCGGGCGACCACCTCGCCGATGACCCACATGATCAGCAACGCGGTGAGCTCCTCGGCCGGGCACGTCTCCGGGCCCAGCGAGAACGGCACCGCGTCACCGACTCTGCGCAGGAATCCGGTGGCCGTCCAACCGGCCACGTCGAACTCACCGACCGAGAACGTGCCAGCGTCCGTGAGCTGCAGAAACGACGGCACCACCAGGGCGATCTCGGCATCCCGGGCACCGTCGAGACGGCACACGGCAGCAGTCGTGCGGGTGGTCCCGACATCGACTCCGAGTACGTACGCCAAGTCTCTTCCTCACCTGTTCGCAGCAGCGACCAGTACCTACACGGGTGAACAAGAGGCGCTCAAGCGATGCCCCTAATCCCCTAGGGGGTCAACGAGCGTCACCCCTTTGGGGAACGGGGATCTACTGGGAGTGATCCCCGATGTTGGGGGTGGCCCCGCTCTCATAGCTTTTCGGCACACCAATTGATACGTGCTTCAACGGGAGAGTTCCTCTGATGATCGAGTCCAGCACGCTCCACGACTTCGTGCTCAACCTCCTCAGCGACCCGACCCTGAAGGCCGCGTTCGCCGACGACGCCCAGGGCACCCTGGAGCAGGCTGGCCTGGCCGACATCACCGCCGTCGACGTGCAGGAGGTCATCCCGCTGGTGATCGACCTGCTGCCGGCCACCCCCGCGGGCCTGCCCGCCCTCGAGAGCGTGGCCCTCGGCGGTCTCCCGCACGAGGTCCTCGAGGAGGGCCCGCTCGGCGCCATCAGCCAGCTGCAGGCCGTCGCGTCTCAGCTGACCACGTCGGGCGTGTCACTCCACGACATCACCTCCTCCTCCGCGGGCCTCATCGCAGCGGACGAGAACGGCATGTCCGTGTGGGCCGGCTCGACCACCGCCGACACCTTCAGCGCCGGTGAGGTCAAGTTCGACGGCGACTTCTCCGCCGTCGGCGACGTCACCTCGGTCCTCGACCAGACCGCGTCCCCGGTCACCGGCACCGTCCTCGACGTGGCCGACACCGCGACCGGCACGGTCGACGGCACGCTGGGCACCGTCTCCCACACCGTTCCCGGTGTCGACGGCATCCTCGGCAACCTGACCGGCGTGACGGGCCTCGGCCACGACGCGCTGGGTGTGCTCGGCGGCGGCACCGCCCACCTGGGTGCCCTCAACGTCGGCGGCCTCGACGCCATCTCCTCCGGCAACATCGGCGTGGCGACCGACGACAACACCCTCAACACGGTCACGCACACCGCTGCCGGTGCCGTTGACACCGCCACGGGCGTCACGGACACCGCGACCGGCCTGGTCGACCACGCGGGCGTCGGCAACGTGCTCGGCAACGTCACCCACGTCGCGCACGACCTGCCCGTCGTCAACGACGGCCTGGACCTGCACGGCCTGCTCGGCTGAACCACCCTCCCCAACGCGGACCGGCCCTGTCTCACCGACAGGGCCGGTTCGTCGTCTCACCAGGTAAAACGCGAGCAAAGACCAGCACTGCGGTTCGTTCGGTGAGCAACGTCACCGCACGGTCCGAGCAGCCCGGTCTCACCCGAACGGAACCGGTCTTGCGTTCGAGGCTTTCACCCAAGGGGGTGAACACGGCACTATGAGTCAGGTGATGGCACCGCCCTGGCTCGACGTGCTCGACGAGACGATCGGGGCCTGCATCACGCACCGGAGGCCCGATCTGGAGGCCCGGCTGCGGGAGAAGCGGGCTCAGCAACTCGACCCCAAGTTGCGCGTTCTCGTCGTCGGCGAGTCCAAGCAAGGCAAGAGCCAGCTCGTCAACGCGCTGCTCAACGCACCTGTGTGTGCGGTGGGCGACGACATCACGACGACTGTGCCGACTTTCGTCCAGCACGCCGACACCCCGTCGGCCGCGCTGGTCCGCAACGCGTCCGCTCGCGGGTCGATCTTCCACACCCCCACCGAGCGCATCGCGGTACCGATCGAGCAGGTCACCAAGCAGGCCACCGCGCAGCACGTCGTGCGCGCCGAGATCGGCATTCCGCGCGCGCTGCTCGACAGCGGCCTGGTCCTGATCGACACCCCCGGAGTGGGTGACACCCGATCCGCTCATACCGCCAGCACGTTCGCGACGCTGATGCAGGCCGACGCCGTGCTGCTGGTCTCCGACGCCACCGGCGAGCTGACCTCGGCGGAGATGACGCTGCTCAAGAAGGTCATGGAGGCGTGCCCGAACGTCACCGTGGTCGTCACCAAGATCGACCTGGTGCCGAGCTGGCGCAGCGTCGTGGAGCGCAACAAGGCCCTGCTCGCCCGTGCCGGAGTCCCGGCCAAGCTCATCCCCGTGTCGAGCGCGCTCCGCCTCCGCGCGGCCAAGACCGGTGACCAGCGGCTCAACACCGAGTCCGGTTTCCCGGAGCTGCTGGCGTGCGTGCAGCGGGACATCGTCGCGTCAGCCGATCTCCTGGCCCGCCGCGCCGTCGCCGTCGTCGCCTCGTCCGCCATCTCCCAGCTCGTCACGCCGTTGCGCGAGGAGCTGACCGAGCACGACTCGTCCCGAACCGTCGCCACGATCTCGACGCTGCAGGAAGCCCAGCGGCGCGTCGACGAGCTGCGGCGCCGGTCCGCCCGTTGGCAGAACGTGCTCAACGACGAGATGGCCGACCTGATCTCCGACGTCGAGTACGACCTCCGCGACCGCACCCGCAAGATCCTGCGCGAGGTCGACCGGACCTACGACGAGGCCGACCCCGCGATCGGCTGGGACAAGTTCGAGCAGTGGCTGGAGGACAACCTCAACGAGGCCGCCACCACGAACTTCGCCTGGCTGATGGAACGCGCGGAGTGGGTGGCCGCGAAGGTCGCCAAGAACTTCCCGGTGTACCGCGAGGACCTGATCCCCGGTTCGGTGCTGCCGGACGACCTGCTCGAACCCGCGAGCAAGCTGGAGAAGCCGAAGATCGAGCCGTTCTCCATCCCGCAGAAGCTCTTCACCGGTCTGCGCGGCTCGTACGGCGGCGTGCTGATGTTCGGCCTGGTCACGTCGCTCGCCGGGATGCCGCTGATCAACGTGATCTCGCTCGGTGCCGGTGCGCTGTTCGGCGGAAAGTCCATTTTGGACGAAAGCGACCAACGGTTGAAGCGCCGCCAGGCCGCCGCCAAAGCCGCCGCGCAACGGCACGTCGACGACTTCTTCGTGAAGTTCTCCAAGGACGTCCGCGACTCCGGCCGCCACATCCAGCGTTCGCTGCGCAACCACTTCAGCACTCTCGCCGAGGAGCTGCAGGAAACGTTGCTGGAGTCGGCCCGCAGCGCCAAGCGCGCGGTGCAGGACGACCAGACCGAGCGCGAACGCCGGCTGCGCGAAGGCCGCAAGGAACTGGACAAGCTGGTCACGCTCTACAAGCGGGTCCAGACGCTCGGGGGTCCCGCGATGGAGCTCACCGCGTGACCTTGGACCGCGTCGTCTGGTCGATGCTGCAGGAAGCACTGGCCGTGTACCGCGACAGCCCGCGCGCCACCGCATGGCTGCGCTCGCACCTGGAGCGCTACACCGAACCCGTGCGGATCGCGGTGGCCGGCCGGTCCCGCATCGGCAAGTCCACCGTGGTGAACGCGTTGATCGGCGACGAGTTCGTGCCGCTCAGCTCCTTCACCTGGTACCGCGGCGGCACCGAACCGCGGGCGCACGTCTTCTCCGGGCCCGGCCGTCCGCACGAGGTCGCGGTGGGCAGGCGAGGACACCGCCACCACGTCGAGATCGGCCAGATCGACCGTGCCGACCGAGTCGTCGTCGAGTGGCCCGCGCGGACGTTGCGGGACATCGTGCTGATCGACACGCCGTCCGAGGCCTCTCCTGAGCAGGTGCTCGGCGAGGCGGACGCGTTGCTGTACCTGATGCGGCACGTGCAGGACGACGACCTGAAGTTCCTGCAGGCGGCCAACGACCACCCGATCGCCCGTACCGCCGCGATCCACACCGTCGCCGTGCTCGCCCGTGCCGACGAGATCGGTGCCGGGCGGATCGACGCGCTGTCGTCCGCCAAGCAGATCGCCCGCCGCTACCGTCGCGATGTCGCCGTGCAGCCGTTGTGCCAGAACGTGGTCTCGGTCGCCGGGCTGCTCGCGGTGGCCGCGAGGACGTTGCGGGAGGACGAGTTCGCGGCGCTCCGCACGCTCTCGTCCCTGGGCCGCGAGGAGCTCGAGGACAACCTCCTGTCCGCGGACCGGTTCGTCGGCGAGCAGTTCCCGCTGCAGATGGAACCGGCTGTGCGGCAGGCGTTGCTGGAACGGTTCGGGATCTTCGGCGTCCGGCTGATCACCGCGTTGATCAGGCAGGGCTTCGACACCCAGGTCAAGCTGACCGGCCAGCTGGTGCAGCGCAGCGGGCTCGGCGAGCTGCGCGACTCGATCGCGATCCACTTCACCGAACGCCGCGAGGTCCTCAAGGCGCGCTCGGCGTTGCTGGCGCTGGACGTGCTGTTCCGGATGGAGCCGCGGCAGAACGCCCGCAAGCTCATGGCCGACCTGGAACGGGTCGTCGCCTCCGCGCACGACTTCCGCGAGCTGCGCCTCGTGGCCGCGTTGCAGTCCGGACGCACGAAACTGCCGGGCGACCTGCAGACCGAGGCGTTGCGGCTGATCGGCGCCGAGGGCACCAACCCGTTGGTGCGACTGGGTTTCGACTACGAGGCCGACACGCGCGAGCAACGGGAGGCGTTGCTCGACGCGCTCGTCCGGTGGCAGGCGCAGGCTGCCGATGTACACGCGCCGCACGACCAGCGCAAAGCCGCCCAGATCGTCGTGCGCACCTGTGAAGGGCTTCTTCCACAGCTGCGCTGAGGCACGATTGGTGCCATGGAACTCGTGCAGTGGGCAGACGAGCACTACGAGCACATGCTCCGGTGGGCGACCGACCCTCGAATGATCACGTACGTCGCCGACGGGAAGCCCTGGACGCCGGAGTACGTGACCGAACGGCACGAGCAGGCGTTGCAGCACTGGGAAGCACACGGCTTCGGTTTGCACCTCGTCATCGAGGACGGGGTCGTCGTCGGGTTGGCACAGCTGGCCGACCGGGGTCCGGACGAGATCGAGATCGGCTACTGGGTCGACCCAGACCACTGGGGCCGCGGGCTGGCAACCCGGATCGCTCAGGAGTTGCGTGACCGGGCGCTCGCCGTGAAACCTCGCGTGTTCGCCGGTCATCAGGCGGAGAACGTCGCTTCCGGGCGCGTGCTGCAGAAGGCCGGGCTGAGGTACGTCACCAGCAAGATCATGTTCGGCAGGCTTCAGCACGGCTATGCGTTGGGAGAGGGCATGACAGACCAGGGCGTTCTGCGCTACAGCGCGTTCACGAAGGATCCGGCCGGCGGCAACCCGGCGGGTGTCGTGCTCGACGCGACCGGACTGTCAGCCGAGGAGATGCTCATCATCGCCGCGAAGGTCGGCTACTCGGAGACCGCCTTCGTGCTGCCGCGGGGAGGGCGCGAGTTCGACGTCCGGTACTTCAGCCCCGAGGCGGAGGTGCCGTTCTGCGGCCACGCGACCATCGCCACTTCCGTCGCGCTGGCGGAACGGATCGGCGACGGCCGGCTGACGTTCCACACTCGTGCCGGGGAGATCACCATCGAGACCGCCGGCGGCACGGCGTCGTTGACGAGCGTGCCGACCAGCACGTCCGAGGCCTCGCCGGAGCTTGTCGAAGCCGCGTTGGAAGCGTTGGGGTACAAGGAGACCGCCGGTCCCGTGCACGTCGGCTTCGGCGGCGCGCGCCATCTGCTCGTGCCTCTCGCGTCACGCGAACAGCTCGCCGATCTCGACTACGACTTCAACGCGTTGCGAGACCTGATGCTGGCGCACGACCTCACGACCGTGCACCTGTTCTGGCGCGAGTCCGCTGACCTCGTGCACGCCCGCGACCCGTTCCCGGTCGGTGGCGTGGTGGAGGACGCGGCGACGGGAGCTGCCGCCGCCGCGTTCGGTGGCTATCTGCGCGACCTCGAAGGGCCGCAACGGTTCGTCATCAGCCAGGGCGAGGACATGGGCAGGCCGTCACGGCTGGAAGTCGACGCGACGCGCGAAGACCGCCGGGTCATCGTGACAGGCGCGGCCGTGGTCATCCCTTGACGGGCTCCAGCACGACAACGGGAATCTCGCGGTCGGTCTTCTTCTGGTACTCGGAGTAGTCCGGCCAGACCTCGTTCATCAGCTTCCACAGCCGGTCCCGTTCCTCGGGTCCGGCTGTGCGAGCGCGCGCCTGGAACTTGTCCGCCGCGACCTGCACGTCGACGACGGCGTCATCGGAGAGGTTGAAGTACCAGGACGGGTGCTGGGGCTTGCCGCCCTGCGAAGCCACCACCACGTAGTTGTCGCCGTCGCGCTGGTAGATCAGCGCGGTGCGCCGCAACTCGCCGCTCTTGCGCCCCTTGGTGGTCAGCAACAGCGTGTGCACGCCGGGCCGCCACTCGTGGCCCTCGGCGCCGTCCGTCGCGACGTACTTCTGAATGTGCTCGTTCACCCAGCCAGTGGGAGAGTCCTTCACCGCCATGGGTTCGACGCTACTGCCGCGGAGCGCAGGGTGCGCGACAGCAGCGTCGAACCGAGGGGTGCGCACCCTCCCGCGCCGGACCCGTGAGCGCTGCCGCAAGCGCCGGGCCGGAAGATCGATCGAGAAGTAACTATGCCCCGATCGACGGGTGGCGGCGCATACAGAACCGGGATACAAGGTCTTTATGCCCGAGCTGGAGCTCCGCCACCTCCGCGCGGTTCGCACCATCGCCGAGGAAGGCAGCGTGACCAGGGCCGCCACGCGGCTCGGACTGACCCAACCCGCTTTGTCCGCGCAGCTGCGCACAGTCGAGAGACTGGTCGGCGGACAGCTGTTCGACCGAACGCGCAACGGTTGCGTCCCAACGGACCTGGGCCGTCGTGTGCTGGGCACGGCCAGACTCGTGCTCGACGAGATGGCTCAGCTGATGGCCACCACTCGCGAGACGGACCGGCGCGGCCCGTTGTACCTGGGCTGCATCTCGATCCTGTACTTCGCGGCACTGGTCGAAGGGCTGCGGCAGCTCAACGCCGATGTACGCGCGGAGGTGCGGCAGTCGTCGGCGGAGATCGTCGACCTGCTGGAACAGGGCCGGGTGCACGTGGCGCTGTTCGAGTTCTTCGACGGCATGCCCTCGCGCGACCTCGCGGGCATCGAGCTGCGCAAGCTGGTCAGCGAGCCGGCGTTCGTCGCGGTGTCGGAGAAGGACCCGCTGGCCGAGCAGGAGGAGATCGGCCTCTCCCAGCTCGCCGACCACGACTGGGTCACGCCGACCGCGCAGATGATGGGCAACCGGATGACGATGTTCCAGGCCTGCTCGGACGCCGGGTTCGTGCCGAGGCTGACCCACCACACCGGCGAGTCGAGCATGGCGCGCGGCCTGGTGGCGAGTGGTGCGGTGTCGTTCGCGGCGGCGCCGTCCCGCACCGGCGACGGCATCGTGATCCGCAAGCTGCGCGGAACCCCGTTGATGACGGACATCTTCGTGGCGACGCGGCGGGACTCGCCGGTGGCGGGGCGGGCGCACGAGGTGTTCGCGTGCGCCGCCGACGCCTACCGGTCGGTGCTCGACCGCAATCCGGAGTACCGCAAGTGGTGGGACGCGCATCCTGAGGCGCACCCCGAGTTCACCTAGTGGCGTGGCCCCTAGATCGCGATCGGGCGAGTCGGGCGGCCGATCAGCTTCTCCAGGTCCGGCCGGACCTCGGCGAGCACGCCGTTGCGGATCGCCACGTTGAAGTCGACCAGGAACGGGGGCAGCCCGGCCGCGACCAGGTCCTCGTCGGTGACGTCGCGGAACCTGTCGCCGGCGACCTCAGGGTACGACCAGCTCGTCGAGCCGGTCAGCTCGTAGGTCGTGTTCTCGTGGCCGTCCGTGGTGAGCACGACGGCGGCGGCCAGGGCGTAGTCGTCACGCGGGGCGCTCGCGATGCGGCCGTCCTTGGTGGAGGTGGCGACCACTTCCTGCTGCAGCACGGGCAGGTAGTTCTCGTGGTACATGCCGTTGCGCAGGAACGTGAAGGTGATGCCGGTGGCGCGGATGGCCTCCTCGGCGGCCTTGTGCACCTCGCCCACGCCGAGCGTGGTCGTGTCGGCGTCGGTCACGCTCGTGTAGAAGATGTGGCCCACGCCTTGCTCGGCTGCCTTGGCGATGGCGTTGGCGTGCTGCTGGATGCGGACGGCGGGGTCGTGCGCGTCGGCGGACACGATCAGCAGCTTGTCGACGCCGCGGAAGTCGAGGGTCTCCGGCTTGTCGAAGTCGCCCTGGCGGACCTCGACGCCTTCCACGTTGAACTTCTCCGGCGAACGCACGGACACGATGACCTGCTCGTCCGTGCGGTCGAGGACGTAGCGGAGGGCTGCTCCGCCGAACTGGCCGGTTGCTCCGGTGATGAGGATCGTCATGGACCTAGATTGCGGTTAGCGCTAACCTATGGAAAGTACCCACTTTGAAGTTGGGTACTTACGTGGAGGTGAGCATGCAGGTCACGATGTGTCCCGAGCGGGCGATCATGGAGCACGTCACAAGCCGGTGGGGCGTACTGCTGCTCCAGGTGCTCTCGAACGGCGAGGCGTGGCGGTTCAGCGACCTGCGCCGTGAGCTGGAGATCGTCAGCGAGAAGATGCTCACCCAGACGTTGCGGACGCTGGAGCGCGACGGGTTCGTGCACCGCGAGGTGAAGCCGGTCATCCCGCCGCACGTCGAGTACACGCTGACGCCCCTCGGCAAGGGCGCCGCGAACCACCTCGTCGCGCTCGCGCACTGGATCGAGGCGAACCACCCGGAGGTCGCCCAGGCGCAGCAACGCTACGACAAGGCCTGAGACTCGCCGGAGTGTCGACAGATAGACATCGGCTTACTCACTCGAATGCGCAGTGAACGTTCTCACTAAAACCCTAGAAACCAGGGCAAAACATCGGATGGGTCACGATTAGGGGGCGCGATCTGGCCCCTCGCGCTGGCACAATGGACCAATGGCCCAACCGTTCACCGACGAAAGCCATCCGGCGGAGCCCTATCCGGGCACTCGTCCAGACCACTGTTTCGTCCACGTCGACGAAACGGGCTGGCCAGTGCGACCAGACCTCACGATGGAGTCGGGATGGCGAGTTGAGCCGGAGAACATCGATCTGGACCAATGGCTCGCTAACCACGGTGAACCCCCGTTGTCGGCCCGAATGCCGGTGCTCGGCTACGGCTCGAACGCCAACCCCAGCAAGGTGACCTGGCTCCGCGAGGAGCTCGGTCTCGAAGGCCCCGCAGTCGTGCTTCGCGCCCGCTGCGAGGGCTTTTCTGCTGTCTGGGCCGCCGGCATGCGCGCCCGCGACGGCCAGCGCCCCGCGACCCTGGCGGCCGAGCCGGGCCACGTCGAGGAGCACTCCGTCTGGTTCGCCACGCCCGAGCAGCTGCGCGTCCTGGACCGCTGCGAAGGCCGCGGACTGCGCTATCGCCTCGTACGCCTGCACACGGGCCGTGTGGTGCTCTACAACGGCGGCGTCATCGACTCGGTCCTCGCCTACACCGCGGGCTCCAAGAAGCGGATGCCCGTGCTCGTCAACGGCCGTATGGTCCGCTGCGAGGACGTCTCGCAGCGGCGCGCCCTCACGCTCGGCGAGAGGCCTGCCATGACGGACGGACTGGACGTGACCGAGGTGCTCGGCGAGCCGTCGGCCGACGACTGGCCGGAGCTGCTGTTCGTCTACGGCACGCTCCAGCCGGGCGCAAGCGCTTGGCACCTGATGGAGCCGCACGTCGTGGAGTCGGAGGAGACCCACCTGCCCGGCACGTTGTTCGACACGGGCCAGGGCTACCCGGCGCTGCGTCCCGGCGCCGGACTGGGCGTGCCCGGTTTCGTGCTGCGGTTGCGCTCTCCCGAGGCGGCACTGCCGTTGCTGGACGAGTACGAGGGCGAGGACTACCGCCGCGTGCGCGTGGTGCTGCCCGACGGCCGGATCGCGTGGACGTACATCTGGACGTCGGCGGTGAAGGGCATGTCTGAGCTGCCCGACGGTTGGGACGTCAACCAGATCAGGTCAACTTCTCAGCCCTGAAGGGCAGGGCTTGCGCTCGGTCCCTTCAAGCCAAGTCGCGTTCCTCGGCCACCACTGGCTGTGGTGCTCGGGCCGCATCTACCGGTGACTCAGGCAGCCATCGGTACGGGCACGTTGACGAGTACCCACGCGCGCCGTGCCCGATCACGGATGTTCACGGCGGCGACGACGTCAGCGGGTCCAGCGAGACCGCACTGACGACAGGAGAACGTGTCCCTGGTGGGACGGTTCGAGCGAGCTGTGTGTTTGCACCGAGGGCACATCTGCGAGGTGTAACGGGCGTCCACCAACAGCACTGGAACGCCCGCACGGCGGGCCTTGTAGGTGATGCGCCGTTCGAGCTGATGGAACGGCCACGAGGACTGAGTGGCTCGCTGGTGCCGGTACAGCCGTACCCGGTCACGGATGCCCCGAAGTTCCTCCAGGGCGATACCGCGACCGGTGCGTTGGGCAACAGCCACAATGTCCTTGGCGATGCCATGGTTGACACAGGTGGCATGGCGCGCTTCTTTGTGCGCCCGCTTCTTGAGACGGCGGTTCGCTGATTTCGTTTGTTTGGCTTGGAGTTCGGCGCGTTTGCGCGCGTGCCAACGGCGGTAGCGTTGCAGGCGGCGGCCCTGAAAGTTGTCCAAGTCCGAGGTGGTGGCCAGGTTGGCGATACCGCGGTCCACGCCGATCCAGTCAGTCGGCTCGAACGCTTCCGGCTCAGGCACCTCGCAGGTGGCGATCAGGAACCACATGCCGTCGCGGAACAGCAAGTCCGACTCGCCCCGGCGGTGCGCACGCAGTGTCGCGAACTGGTCAGCCGAGCTGGCGAACAGGATGCCCTTGAGCCTCCCAGCCGTGGTCCAGATGGACACCGTGCCTGCGTCGTAGCGCCACGACAGGCATCGGTCGTCAAACGGCTGCGCCGCGCTTCTGCAACTCGTTGCGAGACTTCACGTTCCGCTCGAACGCAACTCGCGACACGTACTCCGCAGCCGCATTGCAGGCGCGCAGGGTCGTCTCAAGCGCCGCCGCCTGGGGCAGGCGTCGGCAACAGCTTGACCTGCACCACGAGCTTCACATGGACGACCGTATCGAACTCACGTTCGAACCTGCATCCATCGCCAAACCATCGAGTGAATTACCGGCACGTTGTGTGGCCGAGTTGATATTTGGGCACATCCTTCGGTGATAGGAGGTGCACCCATGACTCGACGGTTGATCGTGTGCGGACTGCTGGTGCTCGCTGGCGTGACGGCCTGCGGCGACAGAACCTCGGACAACGGGACGCAGACGATGCCGACATCCACGCCGTCGTCGCCTCCCAGCACCACTGCGGCCCCGGCCAACTCGGGCGCCGCCGCACCGGCCATGAAGCGCTGCGACTCGACCGTGCTGAAAGGCCAGGTCGACCCCACTGACGCCGGCGCGGGCAACCGGTACGGCAAGTTCGTCGTCCAGAACTCCAGCACCGCGCCGTGCACGTTGAACGGCTACAGCGGTTTCCAGCTGGAGAACGGTTCCGGCGCGGTCCCGACGAAGCTGGAGCGCAAGGCCGATCCCGGACCCAAAGCGCTGACGCTGGCGCCGGGTGCGAAGGCCTCCGCGAACCTGCACTGGGGCGTTGTCCCTTCGGGCAACGAGCCCGTCGAGGGGCCGTGCCAGCCAGAGCCGTCGAAGGCCGCGGCGATTCCTCCGGACGAGACGGCGCCGCTCACCGTGCCGTGGACGCTCGGCCCCGTGTGTTCGGGTGGCCGCATCGAGATCAGCGCGTTCTACGCTTCCTGAATGAGCGCACCTGGATGGCTCGCCGTGCTCACCCACGGCGAGCGCATCGCCTTTGCGCTGAAGAGCGCCGGTGTCCCGGTCGTGCTGACCGACGACATCGCGGCCGCGGCCGGGTCCTCCGACGTGCCGGTGGTCCTCATCGGACACTTCACCGGCGCGCCCGCGGCGGTGCGTTACGCCCAGACGCACCGGGGACTGGCCGCCCTGATCCTGGTCTCGCCCGTGCTCGGCCTGTGGGACGGCGCGTCCGACGAGCTCGCCGATCTCATGGACGAGGTCAACTTCGGGCCGGCGCTGGGCACGTTGCCGACGCTGTGGCTGCACGGCGCGGACGACCAGATCGTGCCGATCTCGGACACCCGCGCCGGAACAGACCGAATTCGCGGTGCCTCGTTCGAGGAATTCATCGTTCCCGGACTCCTCGACGACGACACCGCCGTCACGCGCATTCTTTCTTTCGTGCGCGACCTTCAGTGATTAATGCCAGCCGGTCAGGTACATGCGGTTGTCGACCCATGCGCCCGCGCGGAACTTCCAGTTCGGTGACGGATCCGTGTTCTTGGCCGCCGACGTGAGCTGGTCCGTGTGCGGCTTCGCGATGAACGGCCCGCACTGGAGCCAGTCCTTACCGCCGTTCCACGACCAGTCCATCCAGACCTGCTCACCGCCACCGAAGTAGATGGGCCCGGCAGCGGTGGTGAGCTTGGCAAAACCCCTGTTCACCCCGCCGATGTTGGCGAACTGCAGGGTCAGTACGGCGGCCGGCAACTGCTGCGGGTCGACGGCCCGGCCGGACTGGGTGTCCGGAATGTCGACGAACCCGTTGGCACCCCGCTGGCAGTCGCCCGCGGTCGCGGGCCGGACGTCGGCGGAGGCGGCCAGCGGCGCGGCGACCGCGACGCTCGTGAAGAGCGCGGCCGCGGCGGCAACGGACGTGAAACGTCGCAAATGATTCATTTGTCAATTCCCCAGTGACGCGGGCTGACCCAGGTCCCCATACCTGAGCCGAAATCCCGACATCACCGAGTATGCCAGCGATCTCGTCAGAAATCCACGAATCGATTCGGATGGAGCAATCTCACCTGTGCCCGACGCATCCCCCGCGGCGCCAGAGGGTTCCGCCGTGGTGGACAATCCGGACTGCCATGAGCGAAGACGATCTCGTGCTGCTGATCACCGTGGTGGTCGAGGCGGCGGACGAGCAACAGGCGCTGGCCGCGTGCGACGCGCTCATCAGCCGTACCGGGGGCCAGGTCGTGGACGCCCGTGACTGCTCCGACGAGGAGCCGGGGTGCTGGGCCGTCGTCATCACCAGACCAAGCCAGGAGAAGGCGACTCACAACGTGTCGGCGGCTCTGGCGCGGACGGTTCGCACGTTCGTGCGCGGGCTGGCTGACGGCTTCCCGACGCCGCGGGTGGCGTGCGAGCCGCCGACCGCGTGGACGGTTCTGGACGATCCCGAGTTGATCAGCGGTCTCGTTCCGGGTGCCGAGCGCGTTCTGGTGGAGGCGTGGGCAGGAGATGACCCGTTTGGTGCAGGCACTGCGCGTGACAAGTCACCCGTCAGGCCGTCTTGATTCACCCGCTCGGTCGGCAGGTCTGAGCGACAGGGTGTTAGCGGCTTTGTGAGTGTCGCTACACGGGTAGTCAAGGGGCCAGGGCCGCGCCTAACTGATCATTAAATCAAGGCCCGTTCGAGTGGATTCAGGCATCCACCCAGTTAGCCGATCTTCGGTCTCAACTGTGAAAATCACGCCACAATCTCTACTGAGGGTGGTTGTACGACCGCCCTGTTCCGGGAGGGTTCGGGAGCCGACATGGCCAGCATCGAAGAGGTCCGTGCCGCAATTGCCCAGGCGATCGACAAGGCGAGCCAAAGCCAGTCGGCCCTCCAACAGGCGGCTGAGCTCGCCGAGGACGCGCAGCAACTCCTGACATCGGTCACACAGGGGTCTGTGCAGGCGGACGTCGAGACGACGAACGCCCAGTTCGCCCAGGTCGTGTCCGGCGTGAGCGAGCTGCAGAACTACCTCGGCGCGGGCATTTCCGGGGCCGAGGGCATCAACAGCAGGCTTTGATGGCATCCATCGCCGAGGTTCGTGCCGCGCTCGAGCAGGCGAGCGAGATCCTGCGCGAGTCGTACCGGAGTGTGCGGTCCGCGCAGGACGGTCTCGACGAGGCGGTCGCGATCCTCGCGGAGTCGAGCGAGAACCACCACGAGTCGCTGCTTCCACCGGAGTTCGTGCGCGCGAAGGAAAGATTCCCCGATCAGCTGGAACTGATGGTGGGAACCCTCGAGCGCATCCAACGACTCACCGTGGAGCTGTGATGAGCAGGCGCGACGACCGGCGACGGAGGATCGAGGAAGCCTTCGCGGAGTTCCAGCGCGCTGTTTCGGCCGCGCTGGGCTCCGTGGCGCGCGAGCACCGGACGCTCGCCACCGAGCACGCGAAGAACATGTTCGAGTTCACGGTGCGCGGCATGGGGGTCGACAAGGCCCTGCGTGACGTCGCCTTGAGAGACGTGACCTCGTTCCTGGTCGTCGACGAGAAGCGCGAGCGCAACCCGCGCCAGGCGCCGCTCTCGATGGCCCAGTTCGACGAGCGGCTGGCCCAGATCAAGCACGACTGGCAGCAGTCGTTCCACGAGTGGACCGAGACCGGGCCCGACCAGCTGACCGCGCTGGTGAACACGGTCGCGGCCGGGCCGGCGTCGTGGCCGCACGAGTCGTGGCTCGGCACGCCGGGCACGCACGACGGCAGCGAGGGCGTGCCGGAGCTGTGGCGGATCGGCACGGGCGTGGTGACGTCCGCGCCGGAGACGCAGCCGTTCCCGGTCGCGGTTCCGCTGCTGGACCAGGCACACCTGCACATCTCGTCCACTTCGGACAGTCGCCAGCTCGCGGACACACTGGTGGAGAACCTGTTGCTGCGGGTGCTCTCGCACTTCCAGCCGGGTCTCGTGCACGTCCACGTGTGGGACGTCGGCCAGCTGACCGGGTCGTTGCCGGGCCTGTACCCGTTGACCCGGGCCAACCTGCTGACGGTCCACGACCCGGCGCGGCTGCACGAGCTGCTGGACGAGCTGTCCGAGCACATCCGCCGCGTGCACACGAAGGTCCTGGTCGACGGGCACCTGACCGTGCGTTCGGTCAGCGGCGAGGGCCGGCGCACCGAGCCGTGGCGGATCGCCGTGCTGTTCGGCAACCGCAAGGCGTTGAAGGAAGATCAGCAGCAGCAGCTGCAACGCGTGGCGCGCAACGGTTTGGCGTGCGGTGTGCAGCTGTTCATCGTGGACATCCCGATCACGATCAACTCGCCGGTGGAGACCGTGACGTTGCGCGGCGACGGCACCGCGTCCTGCACGATGACCGGCAAGCACGTGACGGTGACGCTGGATCCGGCGCTGCCGCGGACCCTCGTGCCGCGGGCCTGCGCGGCCATCGCGGAGAAGCGCGAGGAGCGCCGGACGCGCATGAGCACGTTCGGCGATCTGCTGCCAGAACGCCCCTGGACCGAGAACTCGTCGGCCGGAGTCGTTGCGCCAGTTGGGTTCGACGACGGCGAGCCGGTCTGCGTGCAGCTCGGCGACACCTCGCCGCACGCGTTGATCGGTGGTCCGTCGGGTTCCGGCAAGACGAACTTCCTGTACGCGATGCTCGGTTCGTTGTGCGCTCGGTACTCGCCGGACGAGCTGGAGCTGTACCTGCTGGACTTCAAGGAAGGCGTGTCGTTCGCGCAGTTCGCGCCGGGCCGCAAGGACCCGTCGTGGCTGCCGCACGCACGCCTGGTCGGCGTGAACGTCAACACCGACCGCGAGTTCGGCGTGGCACTGCTGCGGTTCCTGTCCGACGAGATGCGCCGGCGGGCCGATGCCGCCAAGCAGCACGAGGTCACCAAACTCGAACACCTCCGCGCCGAGGATCCGGGTGGCCGCTGGCCGCGGATCGTCGCGGTGATCGACGAGTTCCAGTACCTCTTCGGCGAACGCGACCAGGTCACCGCGGCCGCGACCCAGCTCCTCGAGGACGTCGCCCGGCGCGGCCGCTCCCAGGGCATCCACCTGGT
This sequence comes from Lentzea aerocolonigenes, assembly GCF_000955955.1. Lineage (GTDB taxonomy): Bacteria > Actinomycetota > Actinomycetes > Mycobacteriales > Pseudonocardiaceae > Lentzea > Lentzea aerocolonigenes_A. Next base: position 3,400 of record NZ_JYJG01000079.1, on the reverse strand, counting down.
GCTGTCCTCGCAGGACGTCTCCGGCATCGAGGGTTTCTGGGGCAAGTCCGCGATCTTCGAGCAGTTCACCGTCCGCATCGCCCTGCCAAAGGCCCGCCGGGTGCTGGCCGAACCGCAGAACGACGCGGCCGTCGAGCTCCCGCGCTGGCACGCGGTGATCAACCACGAGTCGGGCGTCAAGCCGGGCAACGAGATCTGCCGCATCCCGGACTCGACGTCCAAGGGCACCATGGACTTCCTGCAGAACGAGCTGTGGCGCCGCGAGCCGGGCGAGGCGCCAGGCCTCTTCGACGGAAGCAAAATCCCCTTTCTCGACGCACTGCCGGACTTCCTCGAACTGCGGCCGGGCGACGCTTCGCCTACCGTGCTGTTGGGACAGGTGATCGACGTCGCGGGCAGCGCGGCCAGGGTGCGGTTCGCCCGCACACCGGGCCGCAACATCGCGGTGATCGGCTCCGTGGTCCAGGACGCGGCCGCCGTGCTCGGCGGAGCGGCCGCGTCGCTGGGCAGGCAACACGAGCCGGTGGAGGCAGCGTTCAGCCTGGCCTGCCTGGTCGACGAGGCCATGCCGGAAGCGTTGCATCTGGCGAAACGCCTGAGCACGAACGGCCATGATGCTTCGGTGATCGGCATCGACGGCATCCGCGAGCTGCTGGACCGCACGGCGGCCCGTCTGCAGTCGATCAGCACGGGCACGTCCGACACGCCGCCGAGCCCGCACTACCTGGTGCTCTACGGCGTGGACGCGGCACACACGTTGCTGGAACAGAAAGATCCGACAACGCGATCGTCCGGTTTGGACAGCCTGCGCACGGTTCTCAAGCACGGCCCGGAGAACCGCACGCACGTGCTGGGCTGGTGGCGCGGCGTCACGAGGCTCAAGGCGAGCCTCCCACCGGGTGTCTACGACGACATCGGCGCCTGGGTGGCGTTCGACGTCCAGGGCAAAGAACTGCTGTCGCTCGGACCCGAGCAGGTCATGGCCTGGTCCCCACGACCACGCCGAGGCCTGTTCTTCGACCGGTTCGAGCACTCGCGACCGCAGGTGATCATCCCGTTCGACACAGGAGAAGCGTGATGAACCCGATGATGACGACCATGTTCGAGTCGGTCCCGTCTCAGCGCCAGAGCGAGGAGGTGATCGAGGTGCCGGCACTCTCCGCCGTTGAGCGCTACAAGGAGATCATCGCCATCGCCACGGACGCCGCCGCCCGCCAGCGCAAGCTGGACGAGGTCCGCTGCGCCGAACTGGCAGAGCGACTCGCCGCCACCCAACTGGAGATCGCCGAGGTCCGCGACCGCGAGAGGGTCGTCCGCATGGGCGCCGCCCTGCACTGGGAGCAGGCCGTCGAACAGCTCTGGAACGAACGCTGGCTCCAGATGGTCACGTTCCCGCTCCCCGATGAAACTGTGCCGCAGCGCCCCCAAGGCGAGTACAACCGCGCCATGGACCTCGCCTACCAGGCCCTGGAGGACTCGCTGGCGAAGCGAACCCTGTTGCGCCGCAAACAGAAGGACTGAGTGCGCCGCTTACGCACCACCGCCGACGTCCAAGACGCCTCCGCCGACCCCATGATCCGCTGGGCGTCCCAGGCCCTGTCGGCGGGCGGTGCGGCCTGGGAGCACAAGGGCGCGGTGGCCGTCCACGCCCCATCCCTGACCCGACGCCGCCGCCTGGTCTTGTCCGGCCCGGCGGAGGGCGTCGCCTCACTGCTCGCCGCCCACGGCCGAGGCGTCGAGCTACGCCCACTCCTGGAACGCCCTCTAGCCGCCGAAGTCGCCTCACTGATGCCCACCCCGTGGGTGGAGGACAAGCCCTTCGGCTGGATGGACCGTTCAGGCTCGTTGGACCTACCGCCCGACGTCTCCTGGCTACCGCACCTCGACGACGTCCCACCCCTGCTCCGCGCAGCCAACCCGGATTCCTGGGCCTGGCCAGGCGAACCGGGCGTCCACCGCTGGGCAGGCGTCCGCGTGGAGAACCAACTGGTGGCGACCGCAGCCGAAGCGTGGTGCTCGCCGGACGTCGGCTTCATGATGGGCGTGGCCGTCCACCCCTCCCACACAGGCCAGGGCCTGGGCCACCGCGTCTGCCAGTTCGTAACCGCTTCGCTCCTCACCCTCTACGGCACCTGCGCCTTGTTCGTCGAGAACTACAACGCCCCGGCCATCGCCCTGTACCGCAAGCTCGGCTTCACCTACCGAGACATCGTGACCCTTCTTCCTGCGGCGTAGCTCACATCGCGGAACACTCCTCAACAGGCCACTGTTGAACCGGATAACTGATCCGCAATTCCAGGATGGAGATGGTTCGACCATGACCAGCACCGCACTCGAAGTCCGCCTCGCCTCCCGCCCGACGGGCTGGCCCACCGAGGACAACTTCGAGATCGTCGAGGTCGACATCCCGACTCCCGCTGACGGCCAGATCCTCGTCCGCAACGTCGTCATGAGCGTCGACCCGTACATGCGCGGCCGCATGAACGACGTGAAGTCCTACGTCCCGCCGTTCCAGGTCGGCCAGCCCCTGGAGGGCGGCGCAGTCGGCGAAATCGTCGCCGTCGGCTCCAACGTCGAGGGCCTGGCGGTCGGCGACAACGTCCTCCACGGCCTGGGCTGGCGCGAATACGCCGTCCTCGACGCCAAGCACTCCGTCAAGGTCGACCCGACCATCGCCCCCTTGAGCGCCTACCTCGGCGTCCTCGGCATGCCGGGCCTCACCGCCTACGCAGGCCTCCTCGCCACCGCCGAATTCAAGCCGGGCGACGCAGTCTTCGTCTCCGGCGCAGCAGGCGCCGTGGGCCAACTCGTGGGCCAGATCGCCCGCCTCAAGGGCGCCTCCCGAGTCATCGGCTCCGCAGGCTCCCCGGAAAAGGTCAAGTACCTCACCGAGGAACTCGGCTTCGACGCCGCCTTCAACTACAAGGACGGCCCGGTGGCCGAACAACTGGCCGCCGCCGCCCCCAACGGCATCGACGTCTACTTCGACAACGTGGGCGGCGAGCACCTCGAGGCGGCCATCGACTCCCTGAACATCAACGGCCGAATCACCATGTGCGGCGCCATCTCCCAGTACAACGCCGACAAGAAGCCCACCGGCCCGAGCAACATGATCCAGATCCTCGCCAAGCGCCTAACGCTTCGCGGCATGCTGGTCGGCGACCACAAGGCCCTCCAGCAGCAGTTCGTCCAGGAAGTCGGCGCCTGGATCGCCTCCGGCGAACTGAAGTACTCCGAGACCACCATCGAAGGCGGCGCCCGCCAGGCCCCAGCAGCCTTCCTCGGCCTCCTCAGGGGAGAGAACACGGGCAAGATGCTCGTCCAGTTCTGAGACAACGCCAAAGCCGCAGGCGAGGCACCCAAAGCCGAAGGCGAGGCGCTTTTCCCGTGCGCTCCGGGT
>NZ_JYJG01000537.1 GCF_000955955.1 Lentzea aerocolonigenes | reverse complement strand
AGCCAAGACGCCTCGGCTGCGCCGTCGGGTCGGCTCGCCTGCGGCATCGGCGTTATCAGGTGTCAGAGCAGGCTGAGTACCCGTGCGTGGAGCTTGTCCAGGTAGTCCTCGGACTCCGGCTTCATCAGGACGCTGCGGAGCACCCGTGCACCGTCCACATCGGCCGTCACCTCGGGGTGCCTGGCAGCGAACGCCTCCTTCGAAGCCCGTGCCACGCTCAGGAAGATCGGGTCCACTGCGGCGTTCATGCCGGTTTCCATGACTCGGTGTGAGGCTGCGTCCACTGCGGACAGAGTCAACGGGGTCGTCCGGGGGAAGTACGTGACGATGTCCAGTTCGGGCTCCTGGTAGAGCTCCAGGGCGTCGGATTGCTGGATGATCGACGCCCATCGGACGGCTGCCCGCCGTCCGGCCGCCAGGACTTCGCCCAGACCGGCGCGGGTCAGAGGGAGCAGGCGGAGCGTCAGCCAGAGGCCGGCCGCTGCTGCTCCGGCTCGGGAGCATTCCAGGCTGATTTCGCCCAGGTGCAGTTCGTCTGAGGTGAAGTAGGTGTAGGGGGAGTCGTGGAGGTAGAAGCGGCCCACGGACGGGTCGCGGAACAGGACTGCGCCGCAGCCGTAGGGCTGTAGGCCGTGCTTGTGCGGGTCGACGACCACGGAGTCGCACGAGCCGATGGCTTCCCACGGTTCGGGGGCTAGGTCTGTGCCCGCCAGCAAGGTGAAGAAGCCTCCGTAGGCGGCGTCTACGTGCACCCGTGCGTCGTAGCGGCGTGCGAGGTCCAGCACGAGGTGCACCGGTTCGATGGCGCCCAACGCGGTGGTTCCCGGGGTGACTACGACGGTGCCGACCTTGCCGGTCTTCAGGAGCGCTTCGAGGGCGTCCAGGTCCATGCGGCCGCGACTGTCCACGGTGACTGGGTGGCCCTCGATGTTGAGGACGCCGCACATGCGTGAGTGGGTGTAGTGGGCCTCGGAGGAGTAGGCGATGCCACGACCCGGATGCAGCGAACGGGCCACGAACAACGCTTCCAGGTTGGCGATCGTGCCGCTGGAGGTCAGGTGGCCCAGGTGTTCGGGGCCGTAGCCGAACATCGAGGCCAGGGACGAGACGACCTCGCGTTCCATGGCGGCGGTGGCCGGGCCGCCGTCCAGGGCGTGGTTGTTCGGGTTGATCAGCATGGCGCTGAGGTAGCCGACCACGGCTGCCGGGTGCGGGGGCTTGAGCATCTGGCCCGCGTAGCGCGGGTGGAAGAACGGGTAGTTGTCACGCAGGCGGTCCTGGAGTTCTGCCAGGGCGGAGCCGAAGAGCGCGGGATCGACCTGCAGGGACGAGTGGGGGGAGAAGGAGCCGTACTCGGCGGTCCACTTCTCGTGGTTGGCCAGCGCTTCGTTGAGCCAGTGCTGAAGATCCACTGTGTACACCCCACTCGTCCGTGCAAACCCGAATGTTCGAATTTGTACGTTACGGCAGACCCCAGCGCGACGACGAGCCGTTGGCGGCCACATCGCGTGGTGAGACGTCGGGGCGTGTGCCGCGACGGGAGACCACGGCCGTCTGACCTCGGCGAAGCGGGATTTCGATGGCCGAACCGCGTTGCTTGTAATTGAGACGGCGGCCCCGGTTGTCGCGCACGTCGATGTCGCCGGTGATGCCGTGTTCCAGGACCAGGGGAGAGCCGGCCTCCGAGTGGACCTGGACCCAGTCGGTGCGGCCGGCCGAGCGGGAGGCGTCGACCAGGAAGGCGCCTTGGGTTCGCAGCGAGGAGATCGACGCGTCAGCCCAGGTGGAGGAGATGGACGGGAAGACGCGCACGACGTTGTTGTGCGACTGGACCATCATCTCGAGGACGGCCTGGCCGGACATCAGCGGCGACTCGATCGCGAGGTTGCCGCCCTCGCGGTAGAAGGTGTTCTCGGTGAGGACGGCGTTCGTGCCGACCTGCTTGCGGTCCAGGAAGTAGCGCAGGAACGAGAGGGCCTCCTCTGGACGGCCCATCGCCGACGCCATCGAGGACGCGGCGCCGTAGCTGTAGCCGGCCCACAGGTTCTGCCGTGAGGTCCAGTGGTCGAACGTGCGGTTGATCAGGTCCCGGTGCTCGGGCATGTCGTAGGTCAGCTCGCGCAACGGGTAGAACCACAGCATGTGCGAGAAGTGGCGGTGCGAGTCGTTGAGCGACACGTCCTTGCCGATCAGCACGCCGTTCGGGCCCTGGGCGTAGGGGACCAGGCGGTTGAGGATGTCGCGCCAGCGGGCGTTCTCCTCGATGGACAGCAACGTGCGCACGCCCCAGCGGATCAGCGACAGGTCGTAGGTCGTGTCCGTTGCGTTGGCGTACTCCGGCGAACGGGTCTCCGGCAGGTGCAGCTTGCCGTCGGCGCCCTCGACGAGGAACCGCGCGTAGTAGTTGACCGCCTTGGTCAGGATCGGGACCAGGACGTCGGACAGGATTCGCTTGTCCATCGTGTGGCGGTAGCCCAGCCAGACGTTGTGGCAGGCCCACAGAAGATTGCCCGTGTGGTCATTCGGCGCCACGCCGGGGACGCCGCAGTAGCGCGGGCCGGAGCGCAGCGTGCGGTCGCCGGGGTGGCAGATCGCGTACGAGTTGCCGTCGCGGTAGGCCGGGTTCACGTTCAGTTCGAGGTGGTGCTCGAAGCGCTTCAACGTCGTGGTGACGGCGTCGAGCTCGTGGTGGTTCGAGCCGTTGATCAGCGGATACGAGATCTGGACGTTGAGGTTCCACCACACGGCCGTCCAGCTGTTGCCCTGCTCGGGGAACCACGGGCCCCACTCGGAGATGACCGGCGCGTCGGCGCGCGTGGCGGCGGCCATCTTGTAGAGCTGCGCCCAGTAGAAGCGCTGCACGAGCTTGTCCGGCACCGAGACCAGCGACTTCGCGAAGTAGGCGTTCCACCAGCGACGATGCTGCGACGTCAGCACCTCGAACGGGATCGACAACGCCTGACGCACCTCGCGGATCGCGTCGGACGTGTGCGTGTCCGCGGGGTGTGTGTACGCCACGTGGGCGGCGAACCGGCCGTCACGGGCCTGCCAGGCCGTTGTGTAGCCACCGCCCGCGAGGAGAGGCTGTGCGGCGTACGAGACGCCGTTGCCCGTGCCCAGGGTCGCGTCCGGGTTGGCCGTGTAGTCCGCGGGCCTGCGGACCTGGCGGGTCGTCGCCGACTGCAGGGGCTGGAAACCCCAGGTCACGTCACCCTTCACCTTCGCGAGGAACGTGCTGCGGGTGTTGTGCACCAGCATCGTGAAGGAGGCGCTGCCCTGGGTGGTGGTGACCGTGCCCGTGAGCTCGGCGTTCCACAGGTCGAGCGTCCAGTCGACCGCGGTGATCGCGCCGGCGAAAGCCAAGGTCAGGTACCCGATCGGCAGTCGCGAGAGGCCGATCGCGGCCTCCCAGTGCTCGCGCTGGTCCTGCACCTCGGAGTGGCTGAGCATGAGCTTCAGCTCGTTCGGCGTGCGGCCCGCGTAGACCTGCACGCCCAGGAAGCCGTTCGCCAGGAACGGGCTGTCGCCCCAGTTCTTGGGCAGCTGCTTCCACTCCATGCGCGCATCGCTCACGACGTCCTTGTGGACGTTTCGGTGACCCGATGTCTGAACTTGATCGGGAGCAGCGGCCGCGACCCCTCCGCCGAGCGCGGAAGCACCTACGGCCGCGCCTGTCCCGTACAGAAAGGTTCTGCGCGACAGCTCTGTCACTGTTCGTCCCTCCAGGCCGTGGCGGCGGCGGAAGGGATCTTACGCAGAATTCATCCGATGACTAGGGGAGGTCGAACCCGGCGTCGGTCAGCGCGGCCTGGGCTCGCTCGGTGAAAACGTAGTCGTAGAACTTCGTGGCTTCGGGCGAACCGGACACCACCGCGATCGGGAAGCGCTGGGCGGCCTTGTCGGGTTCGTCGCGCATCGGCACCGCGATCAGTCCAGGGCTCGCTTTGACGTCCGAGGCGTAGACGAACGCGGAATCGACCTCGCCCGACGTCAGCTTGGCGAGCGTCTCCTTGACGTCCTGCCCGACCGCTTTCGGGCCAGGCATGCCGCCGCCGGGCGCGCGCTTCAACGCGGACCTGGCCGCCGCACCGCAAGGCGCTTCCTCGACGCACATCGCATACGACCTCTGCCCGGCTCCTGGACGGAAGCTCTCGAAGACCTTGACGTTCTTCGGGTTGCCCTGCGGCAGCGCGAGCACCAGCCGGTTCCCCGCGAACACCTTCGCGGTGTACTTCATGGTGTCCTGGCTCGCGGACGCGAAGACGTCGACATGGGCGCCGAGCTGCTTCTCCAGTGCCTGGCTCGCGCCGAAGAGGAACTTCACCCGCATGCCCTGCGAGGCCTCGAAGTCGCTGCCGATCTTCGTGAACGCCTCGGTCAGCGCCGAGTCCGCGTACACGGTGATCGTCGGTTTCTCCGGCTCAGCAGCAGGTGAACAGGCCGCCAGTACAGCCACGAGCAGGAGCGCGAGTCGCTTCATCGGATGGAACCCCCAGTTCTCGCGAGACCCTAGCGAACCGAGGCGGGTGTGCGGCGCGAAATGCTCGGTGTGACCATCGACGCGCAGTTACCTCCAAATTGTTGTTGCACACGTCTGGCCATAGCCGCTGTCCGGCAATTAGCGTGACCGCCCATGTCACCTGTTGCCATGCACATGAGCGACGGTCTGCTGAACGCCCCCACCTCGGTCGCGTTCCTGGTCATCGCGGCGCTCGGCGTCGGGTTCGCGCTCGTCAGGGCGCGCACTGACCTCGACGACCGCACCGCGCCGATGGCCGGTCTGGTGGCGACCTTCATCTTCGCCGTCCAGATGATCAACTTCCCGATCCTGCCCGGCGCCTCCGGGCACCTGCTCGGTGGTGCGCTGGCGGCGATCCTGGTCGGCCCGTACGTCGGCGCGCTGTGCGTGACGATCGTGCTGGTGGTGCAGTGTCTGCTGTTCGCGGACGGCGGGCTCACCGCACTCGGCGCCAACGTCACGAACATGGCGCTGATCGGCACCGCGACCGGGTTCCTCGTCGCGGTCGCGCTCCGCAAGCTCGCCGGACAGGGCACGGGTGGCCTGGCCGCCGTCGCGTTCGTCTCCGCGTTCGTCAACACGGTGGTCGCCTCGACCGGCTTCGTCGTCGAGTACGCGATCGGCGGTGCCGGTGGCGTCGGGATCGGCAAGGTCGCGCTGCTGATGTGGGGCCTGCACGCGTTGATCGGCATCGGTGAGGGCCTGATCACCGCCATCACCGTCACGTCGGTCGCCAAGATCCGGCCCGACCTCGTCTACCTGCTGCGCGGCAGCCAGAAGCCGTTGGAGGTCCGGTCGTGAAGAAGTTCTTCATCGGGTTCGCGTTCGTGTCGCTGCTGATCGCGGGCGTGCTGTCCTACTTCGCTTCCGGTGACCCGGACGGCCTGGACAAGACCGTCGAGGACACCGGAATCGCCGCGCACGCGCAGGAGCACCCGTTGGCGGGCAGCGCTTTCGCCGACTACGCGCTCGGCGGCGACGACAAGTTCACCGGCCTCGCGGGCGTGCTCGGCGTGGTCGTGGTGCTGGCGCTCTCGTTCGGCCTGTTCTGGGTGCTGCGCAAGAAGACTCCGCAGAACGACTTGGCCGATCGATGAGCGGTGGCCACGACGTCCTGCACCACGCCGGCGACTCGCCGGTGCACCGCCTCGCGCCCCACGTGAAGATCCTCGTGGCGTTCGCGGCGGTGCTGGGCGTCGTGGCGACCCCGCGCACGTCGTTCCCGCTGTTCGGCCTGTACCTGCTGCTGATCGTCGCGGTGTGGTCCGTGGCGCGGGTTCCCGTGCTGTGGTTCGTGAAGCGCGCGGTGATCGAGGCGCCGTTCGTGGTGCTCGCGTTCCTGCTGCCGATCTTCGGCACCGACCCGCGCACCTCGTTCCTGGGGTTCTCGGTCTCGGTCGAAGGCTCTTTGGCCGGGTGGAACATCCTCGCCAAGGGCACGCTGGGCATCATGATCAGCCTGACCCTGGCCGCCACGACGGCGCCGGGGGAGTTGTTGCGCGGTCTGCGGACGCTGCGGGTGCCCGCGCCACTGATCATGATCGCGACCCTGATGCTCCGCTACGGCGAAGTCGTTGTGGGAGAAGCGAAACGCATGCGTGTCGCGCGCATCTCCCGTGGCGACGACCCGCGGTTCCTGTGGCAGGCGGGAGCGACCGCGCGGGCGGTCGGCACACTGTTCATCCGGTCCTACGAACGCGGAGAGAGGGTGCACCTGGCGATGGTGTCGCGCGGCTGGACGGGCGGGCTGGGAGGCTCGGCGATGGTCATTCCGGAGACTCCGGCCGCACCCGCGCTGGAGGTCTCGAAGCTCGCCTTCGCCTATCCCGACGGTCACCAGGCGCTGTTCGGCGTCGATCTTCGGGTCTCGCGCGGTGAACGGGTCGCGGTGCTCGGCCCGAACGGCGCCGGCAAGACGACGTTCGCGTTGCACCTCAACGGAGTTCTCTCGGGTGGTTCCGGCACGGTTTCCGTTGCGGGACTGGAGGTCTCGAAGCGGAACCTGCGCGAGATCCGCCGCAGGGTCGGGCTCGTCTTCCAGGATCCGGACGACCAGCTGTTCTGCCCGACCGTGCGCGAGGACGTCGCGTTCGGCCCGCAGAACTTCGGCATGTCCGATGTGGACGGTCGTGTTCTCCGGGCGTTGTCCGCGGTGGGCATGGAATCCGTCGCGGACCGCTCCCCGCTGCACCTCTCCGGCGGCCAGCGCCGGCGTGTCGCGCTGGCCTCGGTTCTCGCGTGCGATCCGGAGATCCTGGTGCTGGACGAGCCGTCCGCGAACCTCGAACCGGTGGCGCGCAGGGAGCTGGCCGAACTGTTGCCCGGTTTGGGCCGCACGATGCTCATGGTCACGCACGACCTGCCGTTCGCGTTGCAGATCTGCCCCCGCAGCGTGCTGATCGACGACGGCGTGGTCGTCGCGGACGGTCCGACCCGCGAGATCCTCGCCGACGCCGACCTGCTGGCGCGGCACCGCCTGGAGCTGCCCTACGGCTTCCGGCTCGACTGAAGCCCGGTCAGCACGATCTGCAGCAGCACCTGCGGGTTCCCGCCCTCGTGCAGGCTCTGCAGCATCCCCTTCATCAGGATCACCAGATCCGTGGCGGTGACGTCGGCGCGGACCTGACCTGCCCGCTGGGCTTTCTCGAGCAGTGCGCCCAGCGCGGCGTGCAAGCTCTTGCGCAGCTCAGGCGTGACGGTGATCGCGTCGGACATGTCCCGCTTCGCCGCCGCCTCCTCCGCCATCCTGCTCAGGAACGCGAACAGCGCCGCACGAGCGTCGTCCGCGGGTGCCGAGGCCGATTCGATCATGGCCGTCACCCGTGCCTCCGTGACGGCCTGGAACAACGCCTGCTTCGTCGGGAAGTGGCGGTAGACCGTGCCGGGCCCTACGCCGGCCTGCGTCGCGATCTCGTCCAACGGCACCTCGAAGCCCTTCGAGGCGAACAACTCCCGTGCCGCTTCCAGCACCTTCTCGCGATTCCGCGCCGCATCAGCCCTCATCGTTGCCAACCGGGGCGTGCGTTCCGTATCGTCATAACCGGGGTCACCGTTCCGATTCTAGAGATGGGGGCACGACAGATGACACGCACGCCCGAACAGATCGTCGAGCACGTCCGCCAGATGGTCGCGGGGGAGGCCACGCACAGCGACTTCGCCGACCTCTTCGCTCCGGACGGCGTCATGGCCTACCGGTTCGCGACGCACTGGCAGCCCGAGGAGATCAAGGGACGCGAGGAGATCCGCGGCTACTTCAGCAAGGTCCGCGGCTCCAACGCGCGGGAGAAGATCGAGATCCAGGAGGTCCAGGCGAACTGCTGGCGCACCGACGATCCCGAGGTCGCCGTCGCCGAGATCACGCACCGCGGGTGGTCGAAGGTGAAGCAGGACTACTACACGTTCACGGCCGTCGCGATCATCCACCTGCGCGACGGCGAGATCACGCGGTACGACGACTACATGAACCCGCTGCTGATGGCGGAGCTGTTCGGCATGCCCTACCAACCGCACGTGGCAGCGTCTGCGTAGTTGTCGAGGGTGGGCGCGCAGGTCGCATACGGGCCGATCGCAGTCGTACGTGGGCGGTCGGGCGGCGGTCATCGCCGCTCGCCTGCGGCCTTGCGAGAGTGCCGCGCGTTGTGTGTGGTGGCACGCTTTTGGCGTGATGGACCTGTGGGCCTGGTGCGCGGAGCACCTGGGTAGCGTTCCGGCCGAAGTGCCGTACGAGCGGGTGTCGATCTCCAGCGTCTTCGGGCTCCGGCTCGCCGACGGCCGCGAGGTCTACGTGAAAGCCCGCGAGGACGACGGCCGCGCCGAGTCGTGCCTCACGGTCCAGGCCGTCCTGGCGGGGCGGGGGCTGCCGTGCCCCCGCCCGCTCACGCCGGTGACCTTCGTCGACGGTGTGGCGGTGCACGCCGAGGAATCCCTGCCCGGCGGCGAGATCCTGCGCGGCGACACCCCGGACATCGCCCGCCGCTACGCCGAGGTGTTCGCCCGCCTGATGGCCGAGCTGGAGGACATCCACGTCGAGCCGCCGCTGCCGAACCCGAGATGGGCCAGGTGGGACCACGACGGCGAAGGCCTGTGGCCCGCGATCGACTTCCTCGACGCACGCGACCAGAGCGTCGTCCCCGCACACGTCGTCGACACGGCCGAACGGGTCCGCAAACGACTGCTCGCCACCGACCTGCCGTGCGTCCTGGGCCACGCCGACTTCGAGGCCCAGAACCTCCGCTGGCGCAACGGTGTCATCCACGCCGTGCACGACTGGGACAGCCTGGCGTGGCAACCGGAAGCGGCACTGGCAGGCGCGGCCGCGGGGGCGTTCGCGAACGACCCGCCGCCGTCCCTGGTACCGGTGGAGAGCTCGCAAGCGTTCCTGGAGACCTACCAGGAAGTTCGCCGACGAGAGTTCACGCAGGAGGAGCTGGAGATCGCCTGGGCCGCCAGTCTCTGGACCGCCGCGCACAACGCCCGCTGGGAGGCCCTGCACGGAGACGCGCCGATCTCGCTCACAGCAGTGCGGGAACAAGCGGCTGAACGACTGCGCCGTGCGAGGATCGGCGCATGATCATCGCCGACTGGGTGTGGGGCTGGGCGTTGTCCCGCGGCACCCCGGATCCCGTGACGGAGCACGACGGCTACCGCATCGACGTCGGCCTGCCCCACCACCGCGTGCGCTACGTCCTGCCGGATCCGCGCGACGCCGGCCCACGCGCCGCCGGCCTCACCGAACCCGGCACGTGGCTGAAGATCTGCGGCACGGCCGAGTTGGACTCCAGGTGGACCGTCGCCGCCCCGGAGTACCTGATGAGCACCCCGGTGAAGCCGGCGCAGCCCGTCACCCCGCCGGATCCCTACGTCGTGGAACTGCACAGCGCCGGCAAGGTGCACGACGTCGTCGTCCGCACCAGGAACGGTGAGCACGCGGCAAAGGGCCGGGTCGCGGTGCACCACAACGCCGCCGTCATGGACATGGTGGAAACCGATCCCGCGCACCAACGGCGCGGCCTCGGCAGTGTGGTCATGGCCGAGCTGTCCAACGTCGCGTCAAACCACGGCGCGGCGAGAGCCGTGCTGGTCGCGACCGAATCAGGGCGAGCGCTGTACGAGAAGCTCGGGTGGACGGTCGAGTCACCGATCACCTCCGCACATCTGAAGGCCTAAGCAGCCGCCCGGCGACGACGCTCAGCCAGCACCGCGGCCAGGTACGGGTGCGGATGCGTGTACTCGACGCGCGGCGACCGGATGGCCGCACCCACGTCGTCGGACAGCCGCGTCCCCAGCTCCCAGCGCGCCTGCTCACCCAGCTCGTGATACCGGGACAGGTACTGCCGAGCCGCCAGCACCAGCTCGTCCGACAGCTGCGACAGGTCCAGCCCGCGCGCCCACTCGGCCAGCTGCGGCGGCATGTCGATCAGCTCGATCTCCTGCCGCGGCACGCGGGTGTGGATGACGACGGTGCCCGCCAGGTAGTCGCCGACGCGCTTGCCCTTCGACGAGAACAGCGACACGAACAGCGCCACCGTGCCGAGGAGGCCCAGACCCCAGAAGTCCACGAAGAAGCCGCCCAGAGCGCGCACCAGGGCGTGCCGGAAGCGGATCGAGCCGCCGTCGTCGCGCACGACCCGCAGGCCCATCACCAGCTTGCCGAGCGAGCGGCCGCGCGACAGCGACTCGACCGCGGTCGGATAGCCGATGAGCACGAGGACCATCAACGACAGCACGATCGCGGACTGCAGCGCGTCGTCGAACCCGATCGGTGCGATCAGGAAGACGAGAATGAACAGCAGGAGCTGCGCCGCGACGTCGAACGCGAACGCCACCGCCCTGCTCGCGAGCTGAGCGACGCGCAGGTCCAGAACTACGGCTTCACCGGTAACGAGGTCCCCCACGCGGATAGTGTGACTCATCGTGGATCTGGACGTCTTCATCGATCGCCACCGCGCGTCGTGGCAGCGGCTCGAGCAGCTGGTCAAGAGGTCGGGCAGGCTCAGCGGGGCCGAGGCCGACGAGCTGATCGAGCTGTACCAGCGGGTGACGACGCACCTGTCGGTGGTGCGCAGCCAGACGCCGGACCCGGCCACGGTTGAACGGCTGTCGTCGCTGGTCGCACAGGCGCGCTCCAAGCTCACCGGCACGCACACGCCCGCGTGGCAGATCTTCACGAAGTTCTTCACCCACCGCCTGCCCGCCGCGATCTACCTCGGCTGGCGCTGGTGGGTGCCGGCGGGCATCGCGTTCTACCTGCTCAGCGGCATCATGGCGGCCTGGATCGCGTCGAACCCGGACGTGCAGGCGACCATCGCCGCGCCGGACGAGCTGCGCGAGATGACCAAGGTCGGCGGCGGCTACGAGAGCTACTACTCGAGCGATCCGGCCGGGTCGTTCGCGGCGAAGGTGTGGACGAACAACGCCTGGGTCTCCGCCACCTGCCTGCTGCTGGGCGTCCTGTTCGCCATCCCGCCGATCTACCTGCTCTTCACCAACGCCGTGAGCCTCGCGGTCGGCCTCGGCCTGATGTTCGGCGCGGGCCGCGGCCCTGAGTTCCTGGGACTCCTGGCCCCGCACGGACTCCTGGAGCTGACGGCCGTGTTCGTCGCGGCGGGCATCGGCATGCGCCTGGGCTGGCAGGTCATCGACCCCGGCAAACGCACCCGTACCGCCGCGCTGGCCGCCGAGGGCCGTTCGGTGGTGGCCGTGGCGCTCGGGCTCGTCGTGGTGCTGCTCGTCTCCGGTGTCCTGGAAGGGTTCGTGACGCCGTCTGGGCTGCCGACGTGGGCACGGGTCGGCATCGGCGCCGTTGCCGAAATCCTGTTCCTGCTCTACGTGTTCGTCATCGGGCGACGGGCGGCGCGGCAGGGCGAGACCGGAGACGTGGACGCGAGCGAACGCGAGGACGTCGCGCCCACGTCGGTCTAGACGGTTGATTCCAAGGG
>NZ_JYJG01000536.1 GCF_000955955.1 Lentzea aerocolonigenes | reverse complement strand
CAGCCCGCGTTCGGGCTCGCTTCGCATCGCCCCTGGCGGGAAGAACTGCTCGCCTCCGGCTTCGCACTACCCCTGGCAGGAAGGACTGCTCGCCTCCGGCTTCGCACCACCCCTAGCGGGAAGAACTGCTCGCCTCCGGCTTCGCACTGCCCCGACCCTCGCCCACCCGCCACGGTCTCCCCAGCCCGTGGCCCTGGCGGGTGCTCTACCCGCTCAGCGCTCGCCCATCCGCCACAGCACCTCGTCCCGCGCTCCCGGCAGGGCACCCAGCCCACTTCGCGCCCAGCCCACCTGCAACAACTCCCACGCTCGGCGGCGCTGGCGGGTGCGCGCGGCTCGGTGGGCAAAGCAAAGGGCCGCCGGACGCGGTTGGCGTCCGGCGGCCCTGCGATCGAGCTGGCTTTACTTGTAGCGGGCAGCGGCGGGCGGTAGCGGGACCGCCGGCAGGCCCTCGTGGATCACCTTCATCGCGTTGAACCACGTCGGCGCGGCGACCTGGCCACCGTAGACACCGGCCGAGGAGCCCGGGCAGAGGCGGATCGGGTTCGCGCAGATGACCTGCGGGTTGTTGCCGTCGGCGTAGGTCATCACGGCGCCCGCGTACTGCATGGTGGCGGCCATGAAGGCGACCGACTTGTGCTCCTCGGTGGTGCCGGTCTTGCCGATCATGTTGCGGTTCCAGCCCGGAGGGACTGCGCCGGCAGCGGTGCCGTTGGGCAGCACGTCGTGCGAGAGGCCCTGGGCCAGGGAGTAGGCCAGGTCCGGGGTCACGGCCTGCTCGCAGGGCTTTTCCTTCAGCGGGATGTCCTTGCCGTAGCGGTCGATGACCTTCTCCACCGGGGTCGGCGGGCACCAGGTGCCGCCGGAGACGATGGTGGCCGCGACGTTGGCCAGTTCCAGGACGCTCGTGGCGCCGGGGCCGAGGGTGTAGGAGCCCGCGTTGGCCTGCTTCGTCCAGTCGCCCTGGGACGGGCCGTTCGAGCCGTCCGCCTTCAGGGGCTCGCCGCCGCGGTTCACGCTGCTGAGCGTGTCGCGCATGCCCAGGCGGTAGGCCATGTCCACGACCTTGCCCAGGCCCGTCTTCTCCTGCAGGATCACGAACCCGGTGTTCGGGGAGGTCGCGAGGGCCTGGGTGAGCGACATCTTGTCCGAGTAGGGGCCCGCGTTGTGGATCGTCCAGGGCGTGCCGCCGTTCGCGTACGCCCTCGAGGTGTAGGTGTTGGGGACGTCGATGGTCTTGTCGATGCCGGTGACGCCGTTCTCCAGCGCGGCGGCCGCGGTGAAGACCTTGTTCACCGAGCCGGGACCGAACGGGAGGACCTCGGCGGGTACGGGACGGGCGACCTGGCCGAGCTCGGCGTTGTTGCCGTAGTCGCGGTTGGCGACGAGGGCGCGCACCTTGTGCTTGTCCTTGCCGGGCTCGACGACCGACATGACGTTCGCAATGCCGTTCTGGGTCTTCGGCACCTGCTGCTCGGCCGACTGCTTCGCCGCCTTGGTGGCCTTCGGGTCCAGCGTGGTCTTGATGGTCAGGCCGCCGCGCTGCAGCTGCTTGTTCGTGATGCCCGCCGCGCGCAGGTAGTCGAGCAGGTAGTCGCAGAAGAAGCCGTAGATCGGGCCGTCACCGGCGCCGACACAGCCCTTGGGCAGCAGCTGCAGGTTGTCGACCACGCCCAGCGGCGCGGCCTTGTACTCCTCGGCCTTCGTCTTGGCCTCTGCCTCGTCCTTGCCGAACGCGCCGTTCTCGCGCATCTTGTCGATGACGATGTTGCGACGCTCGAGCGCCTTGTCCGGGGAGGCACCGGGGTTCAGCGACGACGGCCGGTTCGCGATCGCGGCGAGCAGTGCGGCCTGCGGGACGGTCAGCTTGTCGGCCGTGGTGTTGAAGTACGCCTTGGCCGCCGCGCCGACGCCGTAGGTCTGGTTGCCCAGCGGCACGATGTTCAGGTAGCCGGCGAGGATGTCCTCCTTCGACACCTCCTGCTCCAGCTGCAGGGCGATGCGGGCCTCGCGCAGCTTGCGGCCGACGGTGGCCTCGGTGGCCTTCTCCCAGGCCTCCTGCTCGTTGTCCGCGCCGAGCACGAACGCCATGTAGTTCTTGACGTACTGCTGCGTCAGCGTCGAGGCACCCTGCGTCGCGCCACCGTCCACACCGGCCTTGGCGGCGGCACGGGCGATGCCCTGCCAGTCGACGCCGCGGTGCTCGTAGAACCGCTTGTCCTCGATCGCCAGGATCGCGGCCTTCATGGTGTCCGAGATCTCACCGGCCGTGAGCGGAATCCGGTACTGGTCGTACAGGTAGGCGATGGGCTCGCCGTTCATGTCCTGGATCGTCGTGACGAGCGGCAGCTCCGCCTTCGCGAGATCACCGGACGTCTTGTCGACCTCGTCGGCCGCGCGGTTGGACGCGAGCCCGAGGCCTCCGACGAACGGGAACACCATCGCGGCGAGGAGCACACCCGCCGTCAGGCACAACCCCAGCAACTTGACCAAGCCTGACGCGCGTGCGGCGAACAACCCGCAACTCCTTCCGAACCAAACCCCAGAGAGACTCTCTACCTATAAGTCGCGCGGGAGGCCCGTGAGGTTGCGTCCGCTGATCGACTGATTTCAACCTACCGGAGTAGTCGCAGTCCGATCGTCGGGCCAGCCCTCCGCACCCGGTGCTCCAGCAGCCACCCCGGCCAGAGTGCCCATCACGAACCCCGCGTCAAACACGTCACCGGCCCCGGCACGACCGCGGAAACGGACATCAAGGGATAAAATCAAACTCAGACATCCGCGCATCGGATTCCCGGGAAACAGTTGACCACGATCGCTTGACGTCAAGCCGCGTGATCCGAACAATTGAAAACCTCGTCAGGCCTGGGGGGTTGGCGAATCAGCGAACACGCATGTCTCAGGGGAAAAACGCCTCGGGCATCGTCACATGTTCGCTTCCCCTCACGACTGCTGAGCGAGGCACTTCTCACGCACTCCTGGGGGCAACAATGCGCACGAAACTCATGCTGATGACCGCGATCGCAGCGGCGTTCACGTTGGTCACCGGTGGCACTGCCTCCGCAGCCGGCGCCTACTACCACTGCAACCCCGGCTACTGGGGGATCTGGTGCTCGCCCGCGCTGGCGGACCTCAACGTCCACTCGGGCGGACCCGGCACCGGATATCCGACGGCATTCGTCATTCCCAAGGGCAGCGATGTTCAACTGATCTGCTACACCGAGGGCCAGTCGATCAACGGCGACAACCTCTGGATCCAGGTCAACGAAGGCGCCCAGTACGTCACCGACTACTACGTGGGCACCGGCTCCGCGGCGGACTTGAAGGCTCACGTCAACCACTGCTGAACAAAGGGCTTTCAAAGCCCGGGGAACAATTGAAAAACACGCGCGGCCGCAGATTCCACACAGGCGGGACGGTGGCACCGCGCGTATCGACAGTTCTGCTGGCGGCCGCATTGGCGGGCATGTCCCCGGTGGTCTCGCCCACTCGGCTCCTGATCCCCAACCCCGCACCGGCGACCACTGCCCGTCCGGACGCCGGCACCACCGACCCCGCCAGTTCGCGCCGAGCTGCTCGGCGCGAACTGGCGGCAGTCGAACGACCGGCTGTGGACCACGTCGGGCGACGCGACCACTGTCCGATCAGGACGGTGCGGCGTTCGCCAGCGCGGTTTCGGCCGGACGCGCTCGCGAAGCTGCCGGAGATCGCGGGCTGCACCAGCTACCAGGACGAGGGCGAGGACTTCGACCGCTCGCGCCAGAAGCCGACCGGATCTAGTGGACTCGGCTGTTGCTTGTTCAAGCTAGCGGAGTAGCCGCAGGCCGATCGTCGGGCTGGCCCTCCTCACCTCCACGCCCGTGTGGCCGGGCAGCAGGTCGTCGAGGAACCCGTACCGCGTCAGCTCCTCGTCCGGCCTCCTGCTCACCGTCCGCCACCACACCGCGATGTCACCCCACCCCGGCGCCGACAACGAACCGCCGAAGTGCTGCACCGACAGCGCGGCGCACAGGTTCGCGAACCGCACCCGGTGCTCCAGCGGCCACCCGGCGAGAGTGCCCATCACGAACCCGGCGCCGAACACGTCACCTGCCCCGGTCGCGTCGAGCTGCGCCACGTTCAGCCCCGGCACGTCGACGACTTCGCCGGTAGAGCTGTCGACAGCGACCGCGCCCCCACCCCCGCGCGTGACGACCACCACTGGCACGTGCTCGGCCAGCTTGCGCGCCGCGGCCTCCGGAGTATCAGTGCGCGTGTACCCCTGCGCCTCCACGTGGTTGGGCAGGAACACGTCATAGCCCTCGAGGCGACGCAACAGCTCCGGCGACCACGCCCCGGTGCGATCCCAGCCGATGTCCGCGAACAAGAGCGCGCCGTTCTCCTTGGCCGTGCGCACCCACTGCTCGTCCTCCCCCTGTATGTGCACGAAACACGCGCGCGACGACGGCGGCGGGCAGAAGAGATCATCCGCGGCCACGGGCGCCTTGTGCCCGTGCGTGACCATCGACCGGTCGCGCTCCATCGCCATGGACACGGTCACCGGCGAGTGCCACCCGTAGAACCGGCGGCAGTAAGAGAGGTCGACACCTTCCTGGTCGGCCAGCACGTCCCAGCAGAAGTCGCCGTACGCGTCCTCACCGAACGCCGCCGCCAGCGCGGTCTTGAGCTCCAGCCGGCGCAGCGCCACCGCCAGGTTCGCGATCCCACCTGGACACGACCCGAGACCCTCGGCCCACACCTCCGTCCCCGCCGCTGGGGGGCGGGGCAGGCCGGTGAAGATGATGTCGAGGAAGACGGTGCCGGTGAGCAGCACGTCGAAGTCCGGATCAGCCATGGGACAACTTTGCCACCCGACACTGACACCATGCGCCGGAAACGTCCGGCTCGGGGGTTCCACCCGGGAAGACGTTCAGCGGCCCCATGCGCTAGAAACGGGCCCCATGGGGGTTCCACTCAGGAAAAACGTCCAGTTCCAGCTGCTGTGGTTCGGCGGCGCCGTCTCGCAGCTGGGTACGCAGCTCACCACCTACGCCATGCCGCTGCTGATCCTCGCGGTCACCGGGTCGTTCTTCTGGGCGGGCGTCATCGCGGGCGTGCGGGCGGCGTCGCTGATCCTCGCGCAGATGCCGGCGGGTGTGTGGGTGGACCGCTGGGACCGCGGCAAAGTCCTCATGGCGAGCCAGACGACGCAGGCGGTGACGGTCGCCGCGATGGCCACCAACGTCATCACCGGCCTGAACTCCATCACCCTCTTCATCGCACTGGCCGCAGTGGACGGCGTCTGCACCGCCTTCACCGGCCCCGCGCGGTCGACCGCGATCAAATCGGTCGTGCCACCGGAGCAGCTCAAGACCGCCTACGCCCAGGAGGAAGCCCGCGGCCACACGGCCTGGCTCGCCGGCCCGTCGCTCGGCGCACTGCTCTTCGGGTTCGGCCGCGCGGTCCCGTTCGTCGCGGACGCCATCTCGTTCTTGATAGCCGCCGTCTGCGCGTGGTTCGCCAAGATCCCCGCACGCGCCGAGCAACGGCCTCGCCAGCGCATGCACCACGACCTCGAAGAAGCATGGGCGTGGCTGTGGCACCAGCACGGTCTGCGCAACCTCATGGCGATCTTCCTGACGCTCAACCTGCTCGGCGGCGCCACGCTGATCCCGGTCGTCGCCGTGGTCAAGGAACGCGGCGGCCCCGACTGGCTGGTCGGCCTGGTGCTCACCGGCATCGGCGTCGGAGGCGTGCTCGGCGCGCTGATCTCGCCCAGGGTCGCCGTGACGCCCGCACGACTCGTGGTCGCGGTGCTCGTGGTCTTCGGCGCGAGCAACGTGTCCATGGCGCTCCCGTTCGGCGCGTGGTGGCCGTTCGTGCCGTTGATGGTCACGGCGATCGCGACGCCGATGCTCAACGTCTCGGTGAGCGCGGTCTTCGTGGCGATGGTCCCCGACGACCTCATGGGACGTATGGACGCCGTGCTGACCGTCGTCACCCGTGCGCTCACCCCTCTCGCGCCCGTCCTCGGCGCGTTCGCGGCAGACGTCGTCGGTGGTGCGGTCGCGTTGGTGGCGTTCGGGGCGTTGATCCTGCTGACGGCTCTCGCCGCAGCGTTCACCGACCTCAGGACAGCAGTCCCGAACGTATGATCACGTCCGCGCCGTCAGGTCGGGCAGATTGACGGTGTACCGGACATAACGTCCTGCCGCAGAGTCGTGAGCAGGCCCGCGCGGCATCCAGGTGTCCACGGGCTTCGGCCTCGCCGTCTCACCGGCGGCCATCACCACTCTCGCCTCCCACGGCCCGGCCGCTCTCTGGGACAGCCTCGGCGCCGTGGAGCAGGATCCGGTTCGTGAGGTGCTCGTTCCTCATGCGGATGAGCCGAGGCATGTACCGGTCGAGCACCAGTAGCTCGGCGAGCCGCCCGAGCGGGCCGAGCGGCGCCGCGAACTCCACCACGTCACGCATCAGCGTGCCGGCACCGTCCTGCTCGAAGTGGTGCTCATGCCGCCACCTGCGGAACGGCCCCTCGACCTGCTCGTCCACGAAGTAAACCGGCGGATCGCACGCGCTGATCCGCGACGTCATCCGCCACCGCAGCCCGAAATGCCTGGCCTCCCAGGTGACCGTGTCACCCAGCCGCATCCGGCCGGACGTGACGCCGCCGATGATCCGCTCGCCGGAGTCCGCCATCGACGCGGTGTGCACCCCGACGTCCAGGCTGAGGTCGAACACGTGCTGCGGCGGCGCGGCGATCTCGGTGATCACCTCGAAGCGGGTCATGCCCCGACCCTATGGCGGGCCGGCTGAGAGTCAGCCTTCCTCGGCGATCATCTCCCGCATCCGGGTGAGCGCGCGGTGCTGCGCGACCCGCACCGCGCCCGGCGTCGACTCGACCGCGAGCGCGACCTCCTCCGCGGACAGCCCGACCGCCACCCGCAGCACGAGAATCTCGCGCTGACGAGCCGGCAGCTTGTGCAGCAACCGCGTGACCTGGGTCAGCATCTCGCCGTTGACCGCACGCTGCTCCGGCCCGTCCTCGAGAGAAGGGCAGTCCGGCAGCTCCGGCACGACCTCCGCGCGGTTGCGGACGGCGCGGCGGCGGGCGTCGGCGACCTTGTGCGCGGCGATGCCGTACACGAAGGCCAGGAACGAACCCGGCTCGTAGCGGTACTTGGACAACGCGCCGAGCACCGCCACGCACACCTCCTGCGCGATGTCCTCGGCCGAGACGAGAGTGCGTTCCCGGCCGCCGACACGGGCGCGGCAGTAGCGCACGATCAACGGCTGGATCCGGCCGAGCAGGTGCTCGACCGCCCGTCTGTCTCCGGCTAGAGCGGCATCGACGAGGTCCGCGAACTCGGCTTCGGCGAGCCACTGGTTGGAGACCGGTGCCTGGTGCACCCGACGGCGCATGGGCACCGTTGGCTGGTTCCAAGTGTCCTCGGGTGAGAGGACGCCGACACCGCCACCGGTCCGCACGGCTGTGGGTTGAACCATCCCGGCGACCTCCTCCACTACAGCGACACTAGGGGCTTCACTGAGAAAGAGACCGCAGCTAGCCGTTTGATACCGCCTGCTTCCAAGAGGACCACGAAGTCCAGCCGGCTGGGGAAAGCAGCACCCAATTGGGGCAGAAGGTGGTCCTAATGGCCCAGTCTTTCGGCCATGGCGAATTGCTGTACGCCCAGGTAGCCGACGCGGAACCCGGCCTCCGAGTAGGCCAGGTAGAACTCCCACATCCGGCGGAAGGTGTCGTCGAAGCCGAGCTGCTCCACCTCGTCCCAACGGGTGAGGAACGTGTGCCGCCAGCGCTTGAGGGTCTCGGCGTAGTCGTGGCCGAACGACCGGGTCTCGACGATCCGCAGCCGCGTGTGGTCGCGCACCGACTCCTCGATCGACCGGACCGACGGGATGAGCCCACCGGGGAAGATGTACTTGTGAACCCAGCTGTAGGTGGCCTTGCTGGCGATCATGCGGTCGTGCGGCATCGTGATGGCCTGTAGTCCGGCCCGGCCGCCCGGCGCAAGCACCCGATCGAGCATCGAGAAGTACGCCGGCCAATATTCGGCACCGACTGCCTCGATCATCTCGACGCTCACCACGGCGTCGTACCGACCCTGCTCCTCTCGGTAGTCGCGCAGCTCGACCGTCACCCGATCGTGAAGGCCCGCGTCCCTCACCCGGTCCAGCGCCAACTTCCGCTGTTCCGCTGAGATCGTCAACGACGTGACCGTCGCGCCACGCTCGGCCGCCCGGATGGCCAGCGCACCCCACCCGGTGCCGATCTCCAGCACCCGCGACCCAGAGCGCACCCCCGCGTAGTCGAGCACGCCGTCGATCTTGCGCAGCTGGGCCGTGCGCAGGTCGACGTCCCTGTTCTCGAACAACGCCGACGAGTACGTCATCGTCTCGTCCAGGAACGCCGCGAACAGCTCGTTCGACAGGTCGTAGTGCCGGTGGATGTTCTGCCGCGAACCGGCGACGTCGTTGATCTCGTGCTGGCGCCGCTCGGCCCACCGCCGCAGCTGCTGCAGGCGAGGCGGGATCAGTGTCGTCAACCGGGCCGCGAACGCCGACAGCACGTCCGCGAGCTCGTCGGACACCCAGTCGCCCACCATGTACGCCTCGCCGAAGCCGATCTTGGCGTCGGCGCCGAGCCGGTGGAAGAACGCCGCGGGTCGCACCAGCCGCATGACCGGTCCGCCGGCACCCCACGTGCGACCGTCGGGCAGATGAACGGTCACCGGCAACGTGCGCACGGCGTTGCGGAACAACGACTCGGCGATCCGCGCGCGCAACGGCGACCGCGGCGTCGTGAACAGATCCGGCCAAATGCCCTGGCCGGGTCGAGGCAGGGACAACGTGCTCATTCACCACTCCTGGGAACGATCGGCAGACGCTTGAAGTACAGAGCGATGCCATGACGGCGGATCAGCGCGGACACGCGCTGGGGCATCAGCGGCCGTCTGAACAGCATCCGCAGGCCCGTGCCGCGGGTGCCCTTCATCGTGGCGCTGAAGGTCGTCTTCCCGTTCTGCCGCAACGCGATGGTCACGGAGAGCCGGCTTCCCGGTCTCGGCAGCCTCATCACGTAGTGGCCGTCGACTTCCAGGAACGGGGAGACGTAGAACTCCTTGTCGACCGACGCCCGGCCCTCGGCATCGGTGTGCAGCAGATAGCAGTGCCGTCCGCCGTAGGTGTTGTGCACCTCCGCGACCACACACACGAGCGCTCCGGACGCGTCGTGGCACCAGTACACGGACAGCGGGTTGAAGACGTAGCCGAGCACACGGGCGTTGGCGAGCATCAGGACCTGCCCGCCGCCGAGCTGGATCCCGCGTTCGGCCAGCCACTCGTCCAGGTTCGCCCGGATGGTCTTGTCCGGCGAACCCACATGATCGCGGGACTCGAAGCGCGCGAACGGCTTCACCCACCACGGCAGGCGTGGCAGCTGATCGAGGTCGACGAGCCACATGTACGCGCGGTGGCTGAAAGTCCGGTCCAACAGCGCGCGTCTCGTGTGCGTGATGACGACGTCGTAGATCACCAGTCGACCCCGAAGTGCCTGGCCGCGCGCACTCCGGACGCGCAGCCGTCCTCGTGGAAGCCCCAGCCGTGGTACGCGCCGGCGTACGCGGTCGTGGCGCTGTTGACCTCGGGCAGACGGC
The DNA here is from genome assembly GCF_000955955.1 of Lentzea aerocolonigenes. GTDB lineage: Bacteria > Actinomycetota > Actinomycetes > Mycobacteriales > Pseudonocardiaceae > Lentzea > Lentzea aerocolonigenes_A. Next base: position 1,893 of record NZ_JYJG01000536.1, on the reverse strand, counting down.
GTTGTGCCGCAACGGATTCCGGCGTGTAGATCGGGTGCTCGTAGACCATCCGCGCGAGGACGCGCTCAGGATCGAGGTCGTGCGGGTTCAGCGTCACCACGAAGTCGCGCGGTTCGTCGAGCCGCATCAGCCGGTTCATGTGGTAGCTGACGAGCACCTGGCCGCTGGTTTCGTTGCACGCTCGCTTGTAGAGGTTCCACGACGCCTTCGCCCCACTCGTGCGCGGCAGGATCGAGGCGTCGGTGTGCAGCCAGGTCTCGTTGCGCGAGTACTGGAACGCGCCCAGCACCTCCTTCTCCTCGCGCGTCGGATCCGCGAGCAACCCGAGCGCCTGGTCCGGGTGCGTGGCGATGACGACGTGGTCCGCGGTGTGCAGCACGTTGTTGTCGTCACGGATCTCCACGCCGTTGGTGGTGCGCGTGACGGCACGGATCGGAGTGTTCACATGTACGGCGTTGAGATTTTTCGCGGCACGCTCGACGTACGTGCGTGAGCCGCCCACGACCGTCTTCCACTGCGGCGTGCCACCGACCGACAACATGCCGTGGTTGCCGAGGAACTCGAACAGGTACCAGGCCGGGTACTTCATGCTCAGCGCCGCACCCGACGACCACACCGCGCTGACCAGCGGGATGATGAAGTGGTCGACGAAGTACCTGCTGTACCCGCCGATCGCGAGGAACGCGCCGAGCGTGACGTCGTGCGCCTCCTCGTAGCTGAGGACGCGCTGAGCGTGCCGGTAGAACCGCGTGATCTCCGACAGCATCCTGAGGTAGCGGCTGTTCGTCGCGTTGCCCGGCTTCGCGAACAACCCCGGCAGCTTCTTCGCGCCGGCGTACTCCAGCCCGCACCCGTCGCACCGCACGCTCATCGACATCTCGGAGTCCTGAGTGGACACCTGCAGCTCGCGGAAGAGCCGGACCAGGTTCGGGTACGTCCGTTCGTTGTGGACGATGAACCCGGAATCCACGGCCACACCACCGATGTCGTGCGTGTGCGCGTGCCCGCCGAGCCGCTCGTCCGCCTCGAACAACGTGACGTCGTGCCCGCGTTGCAACACGTAGGCGGCGGTGAGCCCGGCAACTCCTGCCCCGATGACGGCGACCTCAGCCACGCGAACCTCCCAATGGCACGTCGAGGCCACCCGGCGAGGCCTCCCGCATGGCGTTCGCGATGTCGGGTGCCACCGGTTCGAGTCCGAGCTCACCGCGCACGAAGTCGACCACGAGCCGGGTCCAGTCCCGTGCCCGCTTGAGCATCGCGTGGCCGTCACCCTCGACGTTGAACCGCGCGACCCTCGCCGTGACCGTCTTGGCCTGCCGCGCGAACCACAGCGACTTCGCGGGGTCCGTCATCCGCTCCTGGTCGCCGTGCGCGATGAGCAGCGCCTTGCCCTTGAGTTGCTCGAACGGCTCGCCCGGCACGATCCACGGCGCGAGCGCGCACACCGCGATCACGCTCGGATGCCCGGCCACCCTCAGCGCGGTGCGGCCGCCCATCGAGTGGCCGACGACCACTACCGGTCTGCCCGGATGGAGTTCGGCGATCTTGTCGAGCGCCCACCGCGCGTCCTTGACCGGGTCGAGGCTCGGCGCGTTCCACCCGCGGACCCGGTAGCGCAGGTTCCAGACCTCGACGCCGGGCGCACGCAGCGCTCGGGCCAGCGGAACCATCCGCAGGTATGCGAGGTTGTGACGGCGGACAGGTTCGGTGCCGTGTTCCCGTCCGCCGTGCAGCACGAGCACAACGGCGTTCGTACCGCCCGGTGGTTTCAGCACGTCGACATGCGGATGCACACCCGAAGTTCGTGAGACCACGCTCTTCGGCTCGGCCGTTGAGAGCCAGGTCACACAGGTACTGCCGTGGCTGCCGGCCGTCGCCCCGGATTTCGAC
>NZ_JYJG01000535.1 GCF_000955955.1 Lentzea aerocolonigenes | reverse complement strand
CCCTCATATCGGGCACATGGGGGCGTGGGGCCGGTGCCGCGAGGCGCCCTGCCGAGCGCCGGAAGCCGCGGCGACGGCCGGCGGCCACGGCAGTATTGTTCGAACTCGTGATCGAGCACATCAGCATCGAGACCGAGGCAGGCACCTTCGACGCCATCGCGTCCGGCCCCGAGGACGGCCGCCCGGTGTTGCTGCTGCACGGCTTCCCCGAGGCCGCCATCGAGTGGGAGCACCAGGTCGCGGTGCTGGGCGTGAACGGCTTCCGCGCGGTCGCCCCCGACCAGCGCGGCTACTCCCCCGGCGTGCGCCCCGAGCAGGCCAGCGAGTACACGGTCACGCACCTGGTCGGCGACGTGATCGCGATGGCGGACGCGCTGGGCTGGGGCACGTTCGACCTGGTCGGCCACGACTGGGGCGGCGCCGTCGCGTGGTGGACCGCGATCGACCACCCGGACCGCCTGCGCACCCTGTCCGTCTTCTCGACCCCGCACCCCGGCGCCCTCAAAACCGCGCTGCAGACCGACGAGGACCAGCGGCTGCGGTCGCAGTACATGCTCGACTGGCGTGAGCGCAGCACCGAGCGGCGGATGCTGGAGAACAACGCCCAGGCGCTCAAGCAGATGTTCGAGTGGCGGATCCGGCCGTCGCACATCGACGAGTACCTCCAGCGCCTCGCCGGGCCGGGCGCGCTGACGGCCGCCCTCAACTGGTACCGCGCGGGCAAGCCGAGTGGTGCCGCCGACAAGATCGCGGTCAGGACGATGTACGTGTGGAGCACCGAGGACGTCGCGTTCGGCTCGGTCGCCGCGTTCGAGACCGAGAAGTGGTGCACCGGCGGGTACCGGTTCGAGATGGTCGAGGACGTCAGTCATTGGATCCCTGAGGAGATCCCGGAGGCGGTTTCCTCGATGCTTCTGGAACATCTGGCCTAGACATCCGAGGTTTCACCCTGGTAGGTCTGTGCGTGCCGTCGCCTGGCACTCCCCTTGGAGGGAACACGCATGACCACGTCCAGGCGTGACTTCGTCAGACTCGGCGGCGCCGCACTCGCCGGCGGTGTCGCCTCGGGAAGCACGGGCACGGCACAAGCGAAGGACCGCACCGACTGGTCCGTCGAGGTCGTCGAGTCGACGATGCGCCAGTACACGCCGGAGACGCTCGGCGGCTGGGGCTACACGCGCGGCCTGTACCTGTGGGGGCAGTGGCTCGTCTTCCAGCGCACCAAGAACAAGAAGTACTTCGACTTCATCAAGGCGTGGGTAGACCGGTTCGTCGGGCCGGACGGCCGGATGAGCCGCACCTTCACCAACCTCGACGCGATGCGCGCGGGCCAGTTGCTGCCGTTGCTCTACAACGCGACCGGCGACGTGCGGTATCGAACCGCTTCAACGCAGATCCGCGAGCGCCTCAACACCTATGCGCGCACCAAGGAAGGCGGCTTCTGGCACGCCGAGGGCGGCACGCGCGACTGGCAGAACTGGTCGGACGGCGTCTACATGGTCGTGCCGTTCATCATGCGGCACGGCTACACGTTCGGCGAGAAGCAATGGGCGACCGACGAAGCACTGAAGCAGCTCTTCGTCTACGCGAAGAACCTGCAGCACAAGGACGGCCTCTTCCACCACGCGTACGACGAGTCGCGCACGGTGTCGTGGGCCGACAAGACCACGGGCGTGTCGCCGGAGTTCTGGGGCCGCGCGATGGGCTGGTACGCGATCACGTGCTGCGACGTGCTGGAGGACCTGCCCCGCGACCACCCGGACCGGCCGAAGCTGATCTCGATCCTGTCCAAGCTCATCGCGGCGCTCGCGAAGTACCAGGACTCGAAGACCGGCCGTTGGTTCCAGGTCGTGGACAAGGGATCCAACCCGGAGAACTGGACCGAGACCTCGTGCTCGTCCATGTACTCGATGGCCATCTCACGGGCCGTGGAACGCGGCTATGTGTCACGCAGGTACGACGTCGTGGCCCAGCGCGGCCGTCGCGGTGTGCTGGAGCGCGTGAAGATCAACGCCGAGGGCAACACCGAGATCTCCGAGATCTGCATCGGCACGAACGTCGGTGACCTGCCTTTCTACCTCGCGCGACCGCGGGCGGTGAACGACCTGCACGGCATCGGGGCGTTCCTGATCATGAACGAGCAGTTCACGAGTTGCTAGTAGTACCTCGTTAGGTCGCGCTGACCTGGGCG
>NZ_JYJG01000534.1 GCF_000955955.1 Lentzea aerocolonigenes | reverse complement strand
GGCGATTTGATCAAGAGTTGGCGGTACTTGCAGACGCCAACAGAGCCGACCCCTTGGAATCAACCGACTAGTCGAGATCCGCGCAGGCGATGAGCCGGCCTCGCAGGTCCCGCACGCCTCACTTCCGGGCGGTGCCGACCAGGAGCAGCGACCCGCTCGGATCGGTGAAGTCCGCTACCTGATCGTGCTCGCTCGCCTCTTCCGGATGCCAGGCGGGCGCCCAGGTGACCCCCGGTTCCAGGAGGGTGAAATCTCCGAAGAGGGCGGTGATCTCCCTGCGGTCGCGGAAGATGGCGGGGCTGACCGAGTTCGCGTACAGGCTCTTCAGTTCGCCGAGCATCGCGGCGCTCTGCCGGGAGACCTCGGTGTCGGTGACGTGGGACAGGGAGAGGTATGACCCCGGCACGAGCAGGTCGCGGTAGGTGGCGACGAGGTGAGGGCCGAGGTCCTCGGTGTCGTCGCTGCCCGGCGGGGGTGGCTGCTGGATGTGCAGCACCGCCATGAGAAGCACCGCCGCCGGTTCGGCCAGGTCGATCACCCCGGTGTCCGAGATTCGCGACCAGACCCGTTCCGGGTCACGCATGTCGGCATGGACGGCCGCATGCCTGCTGGGGTCACCGTGGTCTTTGAGCAGCAGGTTCGCGTGATCGACGGCCACCGGCTCGTGATCGACGTAGGCGACCCGCACCTCTCCTGGCGCGACCTGCTCACCCACCTCGTGCACGTGCCCCATCGTGGGAACGCCGGACCCGATGTCGATGAACTGGCGGATGCCCAGCCGGACGAGGTGCCGCACCACCCTGCGCTGGAACATCCGGTTGGCGTAGGCGACCGACCTGATCACCGGGTAGTCGCGCAGGACGCGCTCGGCGAACTGCCGGTCGACCTCCCAGTTGGTGGTTCCTCCGAGGTAGTAGTCGTAGATCCGGGCGACGCTCGGACGGGTCAGATCGACGCCCGGCAGCGGGAAGGGCTCGTCGTTCGGGTGGGACATGACAACTCCTCGGCGTCCGGCGCACCCCGGGAAGCCGGGGTGCGCCGGCAGATCATCTCGGACAGCGGGCATGCGGTGGGGCGTCAGGTCGTGACCGCGGCCACCGCGGTGTCGAGGTGGTCGACGAGGCCGGTGGATCCCATGCGCTCCAAGGTCTTCCCGGCGTCGATCGTCAAGGCGATCTCTGAACTCGACGGCACCACGTCGCTGCGTCGCTGAGAGCACGATCCGGCGCGGAGTGCGGTGACCGCGGTGGCCAGGTCGTGCGCGAGCCGGCGCGCGAGGACGTCGGAGAGGTCGTTGCGGCAGACGATCCTCGCGACGGTGACGTCGGCCTGGTCGGACGGGAGTGCGTAGGTGGGCACGAGCCAGCCCCGCTGGCGGAGGCGGTCGGCGAGGTCGGTGACGCTGAAACCGGCGTGGTCGTGGGTGGTGAACGCGACCACGGGCAGGTGGTCCGCGGAGGAGACCACCCGCAACTCGCGGAACTGCCCGAGGTGGGCGGCCAGTGACTGGGCGAGGTCGCGGCAGCGTTGCATGACAGCCCGGTAGCCGTCCGCGCCCAGGCGGAGGAACTGGTAGTACTGCGCGATGACCGGCGCGACAGGCCGGGTGAACGTGAGGGTCTGGGTGGACATGCGGCCACCGGTGTAGTCGGTCGAGAATCCGAGTTCGGCGGGCACCACGCCCGGGTCACGCCACACGAGCCACCCCAGCCCCGGAGCGACCAAGCCGTACTTGTGCCCGGACGTGTTGATCGAACTCACCCTGGGCAGCCGGAAGTCCCAGACCAGTGCGGGATCGAGGAACGGCGCCACCATCCCGCCGGAGGCCGCGTCGACGTGCACCGGCACGTCGACGCCGTCGCGGGCGCACCGCCGGTCCAGCGCGGCGCACACCTGCTGCACCGGTTCGTAGAAGCCGTCATAGGTGGTGCCCAGCACGGTCACCACGCCGATGGTGTTGCTGTCGCACGCCTCGGCCGCGGTGTGCGGGTCGATGCCGCAGCCGCCTTGCACCACCGGGACCTGCCTCGCCTCGACGTCCCAGTAGGCGCAGAACTTGGCCCAGCAGACGTGCACGGCGGTGCTCATGACCAGGTTGGGCCGCCCGCGTGAGCCGCCGGTGCGGGAGCGCCACAGCATCAGCATCGCGAGCCCGGCGAGCATGCAGGCCTCGCTGGAGCCACCGGTCGAGGTGCCGACCGCGCTGTCCGGGTCGGGAGCGTGCCACAGGTCGGCGAGCGCTGTGATGCACCGCTGCGCCAAGTCGGCGGTGTGCAACGGCTGCACGCCATCGACGGTGTTGTTGTAGAGGAAGTCGGACATCAGCCGTTCGGCTTCCGGTTCCATGCCGGTGGTGATGAACGTCGCCAGGTTCAGCTGCGGTCGCACGTCCGGGCGCAGTTCGTCCTGCACCGCTTGGTACGCCGCACCCGCTGTCGTCGACTCCTGCGGCAGCCGCCAGCTCGCGGGCCTTCCGGACCCCGTCCCGCGCGTGGAGTTCCCCTGCAGGTCAACCATCATCACACCCCAATGAGGATCGAAAGAACATCAACTTGCTCGGTGCCGGCCTCAGTGCAGGACGGGCTGCCCGGTGCCGGCCGGTGAAGCCTTCTTGCCGTCCCGTGGCAGAGGTACGGGAACGTTCGAGGAGATCAGGTTTTCCGCGCGCAGGTCGGACCAGACGCCGGCGGGCACCTCGCCCGCGGCCATCGCGACGTTCTCGGTGACCTCCGCCGCCTTTCGGGCACCGACCGCGATCGCCCGCACCGCCGGATGCCCGAACGGGAAGTGCAGCGCCGCCTGCGGGAGCGAGACGCCGTGCCGCCGGCAGATCTCGGCGATCCTGCGGGCGCGTTCGACCAGCGCGGCCGGTGCCGTCGTGTAGTCGTGCGTGGCGTCGGCCGGGACCTCGCGGCGGGCCAGCAGTCCGGAGTTGAAGACACCGGCCGCCACGACGGAAACGCCCCGTTCCGAGCACCGCGTGAGGAAGTCCGCCGTCGTGGCGTGTTCCAGCAACGTGTACCGGCCGGCCAGCATGACGTGGTCCAGGGGGAACTCCGGCACGAACCGCTCCGCCACCTGCCACCGGTTCACACCCACGCCGATCCCGCGGATCACGCCCTGGTCCTTCAGCTCCGCCAAGGCCGGCAACGCCTCGCGGAGTGCCTGCTCGCCGTGGTCGTCAGGATCGTGGAGGTAGACGAGGTCGATCCGGTCCAGGCCGAGCCGGGACAGCGAGGCTTCCAGCGACCGGCGCACCCCGTCCGCGCTGAAGTCCCACACCCGGTGCTGGGTCGCGGGTACCGCGAAGCCGTTGGCCAGGTCGTCGCCGCCGCTGTCGCAGGGCTGCAGCAGCCGGCCGACCTTGGTCGAGATCACGAACTCCGAACGGGGCCGATCCGCCAGTGCCGCCCCGAGCCGCCGTTCCGACAGGCCGAGGCCGTAGTGCGGAGCGGTGTCGAAGTACCGGACGCCCGCTTGCCACGCGGCGTCGACGGTGGCACGGGCGTCCACTTCGGACACGGCACGGTACAGGTTTCCCAGTGCGGACCCGCCGAGGCCGAGTCCGCTGATCACGGCAGCTCCCACACGAACTTCGCGTCCGAGCGGCCGGAGTCGTAGTCGAGTGGGGCGTCGAGGAACTCGTCCATTCTCTTCTGCCACGGGATGTCGGCCGGGTGCCCGTGCATCTGTTCCATCATGGCCGCGTAGTCGTCCACCTCGACGACGTGGAACAGGTCGAGGCCGCTGCGCCAGATCCGCCATGAACGCACGCCCGCTGCGCGCAGCGCCGCGTCGAGATCGTCGGGGATGCGGGCGTGCGCGGCCTCGTAGGCCTCTTCCTGGCCCGGAATGAGCCTGGTGTGCAGGGCGACTGTCTCCATCGTGCCGGTACCTTCCGATCGAGTTGCTGGGCTGTGGTTCAGGGGTTGAGGTTCGCCGCGGCGGCGCGTTCGGCGCACTTCCGTTCGACCAGCGGTTTGAGGAAGCCGAGCCCGGCGCGCGCGTCGTGGTCGGGATCGATCCCGCGGCGGTGGAACCCCGTCTCGGCCGTGAGGTAGCCGTCGAAGCCCGTGTCGAGCAGAGCGTCGACCAGGCCTTCCCAGTCCTCGTCCCCCAGGCCGGCCGGCAACCGCGTCTGAGCACCCTTCGTGTCGGAGATGTGGATCTGGTGCAGGTCCGCACCCATCAGGTGGACGTGGTCGGTGAGCGACTCCCGCCTGTAGCGGACGTGGTTGCAGTCGAACATCACCTTCACGTTGGACCGCTCGATGTCCTCCATCAGCTCCATGGCGTCCTCGCCGCTCTCGCAGAGGTTCCACTCTCGCGACCACGCCCAGGCCTGCCGCCGCCGGGTGCCGAACACGGTCCAGCCGGGGAGGTAGACCATCGACCCGGCGCCCCACTCGGCGCACAGCTCGCTGATCGCGCGGTAGTGCTCGACGGTCGCTGCGCGTTCTTCGGCGACGGGAGAGCTCGGGTTGTAGCCGGGCCCGCCGGAGGGCGCCGGGCCGATGCCCAAGACCTCGATGCCGTGGTCGTCGAGCAGGCTGCGCACCTCGCGCCGCCTGGCCTGGCTGAGGTACGGCGGATAGGCGTGGGGTGCGGCGGCGCCGAGCTCGATGCCGTCGTAGCCGATCCGGGCCAGCCGCTTGATCGTCTCGTCCAGCGTGTACGCGGGGACCCAGCTGCCGAAGCTGGAGTAGGACCAGGTGTGATAGCCGAACTTGATCGCCATGAGCTCTCGCCTCTCGGGGGTCAGCGCTCGAAGAGTTCTCGGAGATGACTTCCGAGGAAGACACCGTCGGGGTCCCAGGCCCTGCGCAGGTCCTGGAACCGGTCCCACTCCGGGTAGCGCGCGGCCAGCTCCTGGCCCGTCCTGGAATGCACCTTGGCCCAGTGCGGGCGGCCTTCGAACTCCCACAGCACCGAGTCCACGGCGCGGAGCGGCGCGACCCACCTCTGGGGATCCCGTGCTGTCGCGGGGTGTGTCACGCCGATGTGGCAGGTGGTGGCCTGCCTGCTCGGACTGAGCCAGGCGGTGTCCGCGGCGGTGAAGCGGACGTCCACCGGTGCGCAGACGCGCAACCCGCCTCTGCGTACCTCCCGGACCAGGGCGCGGATCGCGTCGGCCGCTCGTTCGAACGGGACGCTGTACTCGGTGCCCTGCACGGGCGGTGGGAGGTGGTGCAGCAGAGCCTCGTCGCAGCGCATGACCTGCGCGCCGCCCCGGCCTGCCGCCAGTGCCGCCGCGTAGTGCGCGGCGCCCGCCGCCCGCGGCGGCCAGGAGTTGTTGCACAGTGCGGAGAGCAGCGCACCGGGCGGTCCCGGTGACGGGGTGGGCGGCTCGTTCGTCGGCGCGGCCTTCCAGACGATCGCCTGGGAGGTGTGCGGGTACCACCAGAAGCCACCGAAGTGGACTTCCCGGAACTCGTCCAGACCGGCCAGCACATCCGGCAGCGACCGGCGGAGGACGACCTTGCGCAGCCGGTGGCCGGGCACGATGGTGAAGGTGAGGTCCAGCACCACGCCCAGACACCCCAGGTGCACGCGGACGCCGTCGAGCTCCGGGTCGTCCTGCGTGATCGTGCGCACCTGCCCGTCCGCGGTCAGGATCCGCGCCGCCACGACGTGACTGGAGAGCGTGCCCTGCCTCGGGCTGCTCCCGTGAGTGGCCGTGGCGACGGCACCGGCGACGGTCTGCTCGTCGATCGCGCTCTGGTTCGGCAACGCGAAGCCCGCGGCGGCGAGCTCCCGGTTCAGTTCGCGCATCGTCGTGCCCGACTTCACCGTGACCGTCATGGCCGCCGGGTCGACGGCGACGACGCCTCGGTGCTCGCGCAGGTCGATCAGCGTCCGGCCGGACGGCGCGACGAGGTTCGCGTAGGAGTGCCCCGACCCCACCACGCTGATGCCGTGTGCTCGTGCGGTGTCATCGAGCACGATCTCGCGCAGCTGGTCCGTGGTGCCGGGAGCGAGGAGGCGGTCCGCGATGCCGCGGACCGCCCCGCTCCAGTTGGACCACGCCGTGCGCCGGTGTTCTCCGGTCGTGACTGCCGGGCCTGGTGTCAACCGCGATGCGTCGGTCATCACTACCTCGTGGTCAGGCGCTCGGCGAACTCGTCCGTCGTCATCCGCTCCGCCAGACGCGACTCGAAGTACCACTCGGTGAGCCTCTTGAGGCCGGTGTGGAACGGCACCTCCGGCGTCCAGCCGAGCCGCTCGAACGCCATGGCCGCGGACGCGACCCGGTTGTAGGGGCCGGTCGGCTTGTCCGGCAGCGGCTTGATCTCCGTGTCGGCCTGGCCGGTGAACTCCAGGATCATCCTGGCCGCTTCCTTGACCTGGATCGGCTCCTCGGTGCCGAGGTTGATCGCGCTGCCGTCGTGGACGCGTTCTCCGGCGAGGACCAGGCCGCGCACGATGTCCGTGACGTAGGTCCAGTTGCGGATCTGGGTCCCGTCACCCCACACCTCGAAGGGCTTCTGCTGGATGAACGCCCGGCCCACCATGGCGGTCAGGGCGTGGCTCTCCGGGCAACGCTCGCCGTAGACCGTGAACAGGCGGCACGACACCGACGGGAACCCGAGCTCGGCGTGGAGCGCGGCGAGCCGCTGCTCCGTCATCAGCTTGGCCCAGCCGTAGATCCCGTCCGCGTGGAAGGGCGGCCCCACCTGCGGTTCCGAGAGCCGGACCTCCTCGTTCACGTCGGCCTGCAGGTCGACCGGGTAGACGCAGCCGGAGGAGGCGAACACGAAGTTCTCCACTCCCGCGTCGACCGCCGCCTGCGAGACCACGCCGTCCAGGACGAAGTTGCGTGAGCACGCGGCCTGGTGCAGCTCGATGAACCCCCTGCCCCCGTGGATCGCGGCGAGGTGGAAGACGACGTCGATGCCGCGCATCACCTCGGCGGCGAGCCGCGGGTCGCAGAGGTCGCCCTCCACGAACTCCCAGGCGGACTCCGGAACGTCGCTGAGGTTCTCCAGGCGTCCCGAACTGAGGTCGTCGGCGACGCGCACCCTGGCGCCGGCACCGACCAGGTGCTCCACGAGGTGCGATCCGATGAACGAGCAGCCGCCGGTGACCAGCACTCGCTTGCCGCGCCAGAATTCCTGCTGGGTCATGAAGGATTTTCCATTCGTGAGATCGGGCAGTCTGGTTTTTCGGGCAGCCGCCGATGGACTTCTGGACCGGCAGCTGCCGGCGTGACATTCCGGCGGCCTGACCGTTGTCACTGCCGGAAGTTCTCGATTGCCGGGAGAACTGTCGGCGGTGGCGCCGCGGTGCCGGTCGGGTGGAGCGAGTATGTGACAGCCGGTATCGCCCATCCAGAACCCGTTCCAGCGCTCGGGACGGCATTCTTCCCGGATCCGGAGGAGCGGAGTTCGTCCCAGCGAATGGGACGGGAGGTGGTCCGGTGCAGAACTGGTCCATACCTTCCAGCGGGAATGCGCGCAAGGCGGCCGACTTCGTCGTAGCCGGTGGGAAGCCGGAACTTCCCATCCGCGGCCGGACCAGAATGCGACGTCCGGACGTGGCCGTGACCATCAGCGGAAGGCGGAGGACGATGCCTGGACCACTCACCCCCGTGCAATCGGACAAATTGCCCACTTCACCCACGCTTGACTGGCATGACGGTCGCGGTGCGACGGGGCACGCGTGGGTGCCGGAGCAGCTGTACCGCGAAATCCTGGAACGGATGCCGGTCGTCTGCGTCGACACGCTCGTCGTCCGCGCCGGCGAGGCGCTGCTCACCCGACGCAGCCAGGAACCGCAGGCAGGCTCCCTGTGGCTGCAGGGTGGCCGCATGCGCAAGGGCGAGCAGCTCGCCGAGGCCGCGTTGCGCACGGCCGAGCAGGAGTCCGGGCTCAGCTTGACCCTGCGTGGCGTGCTGGGCACCTTCTCCACCGTCTTCGAGGCCTCAGCGCACGGCGACTCCCCCACTCACACCGTCAACGTCACCTTTCTCGCCTCCGCCGAGCACGACGCCCGGCCGCGGGTCGACAGCACGCACGACGACTTCGTCTGGTGGCCGCTGACGAAACCCACCGGAAACTCCTACCTCGACCAGCTCTTCGTCCTGGCGGCAAAACAGCCGGGCGGAGTTGATGCGGTGTTCACACAATGATGCCTTGTGAAATTCCGGAGCAGCGCGCGGAACTCGAACCAGGACCAAGGTGAAGCCGCATTTTATTTGAATCTTCGGCAACAGCGATTCCGTCGCTCGACCCAAGGGTTGGAACGCGAGCTTCTGGCTCTGCTTCGACGTCAATAGCGTGGCCCTCAATCCTGCTCTGTCCGTTCACGGGCGCGTCGAAAGGGAGTCCTCTGTGCTCGCAGTCCACGTCGTTCCACACGATCTCAGCCGATTCGCAGAATCGAGCGGCGATCTCAACCCGTTGCACCTGGACGCGGACTACGCGTCCAGGAGCGGATTCGGCGCGGAGGTGGTGCAAGGCGCACTCACCGTCCTCCACGCGCTGGCGGGCCTGTCCGCGGAGGACGCCGCGGTGGTGCGGCGGGTCCGAGCGCGTTTCCACGCCGCTGTCTACTCGGCGCAGGCGTACGCGCTGGACGTGCGGCGCGCCGAGAACGGGAGTGTCCGCCTCGAACTGTCTGACGGCGGGCAGCCGATCGCGACCGTCGACGTCGAGCTGGGAGACACGGGCGGCCCCGTGGTCGGCGCGGTGCGCGTGGGGTCGGGAGAACGCAGGCGGCAGGCCGCTGACCGCGCGCCGGCGGAGCTCCACACAGGACAGTGCCTCCCGATCTCCTACCGCAGCGATCCCGGTGACTTCGCGGACCTGCTCGGCCGCATCGGCAGCGGTGTGCGTGAAGAGGTCGCACGGCTGCTCGGCTGGGCGAGCTACCTGGCGGGCATGGAGGTTCCCGGCCGGCAGTCGCTGATCTCCTCCCTGACCGTCGAGTTCGACCCGGCCGCGACCGGCGACGGCTCGATCCAGGTCGCGGCCGTGGACGAACGCCGTGACCTGGTGCGGTTCGACGGCGCGCTGCCTGGCCTGGGGCGCGCCGAGCTGGCCGTCGTCGCCAGGGCCGTCCCGGCCGAACCGGACGCGCACGTACTGGCCGCCGCCCTCGCCGGCCAGGACGTCGACCTGGAGGGCAGGGTCGCCGTGCTCACCGGTGGCAGCCGCGGCTTCGGTGCCGCCTTCGCGGCCGCCCTGGCTCTGCGCGGTGCGCACGTGTACGTCACCCACCGCCGGGACCCCGGCTTTCCGCCGGACCTGCTGGCCGGGCTCGGAACGGCTGCCGGGCGCGTGCACGCGGTGCGTTCCGACGCGGCCGATCCCGCTGAGTGCGCCCGGCCGATCCCGCCGAGTGCGCCCGGCTGCGCGAGCACGTGCTCGCGCAGGCGGGCAGGCTGGACCTCCTGGTGCTCAACGCGTTCCCGAGCTTCCAGCCGCTGGTGCCGGGGCCGGACACCGCCGATCGTGCCGCCGAGTACGTGACCTCGGCCGTCGAGGCGGTGTCCGCACCGCTGTCCGCCCTGGCCGAGCCGCTGTCGGTGGCCGGTGGCCAGGTCGTGCTCGTGTCCAGTGACGTGGTCTCCGGCGCCGCGCCGACCTGGCAGCACTACGTGGACGCGAAGCGCCGTTGCGAGGAACTGCTGCGCGCGACGATCACCCGGCACCCCGGCCTCGGCGGGCTCGTCCTGCGGCCGCCGAGGCTGGACACCGGGTTCTCACCGACGGTGCGCGGAGTCGTCGACGGGCTCGCCACCGAGGGAGTCGCCGCGGCCGCGGTGGCCGGACTCGGCCGGGTGAGCGCCGGTCAGGTCGAGGTGCTGGAGACCTTCGCACCCGAAGCCGAGGTACCGGCGGCGAACCCCGAGGCGGCGGCGGACGGCGCCGCGCTCGCCATCGCCGCGACCTTCACCACCGATCCGCTGGCGGAGCCTCTCACCGCGTGGTGCCGCGACCTCGGTGTCGGCCTGCGCCCGGTGCTCGCGCCGTTCGGCCAGGTGTTCCAGGAGCTGCTCGACCCCGCGAGCACGCTCGGATCGGTGCGGTCGGGCTGTGCGGTGGTGCTGGTGCGGTTCGACGACTGGCCGGCGCAGGAGACCGAGCGCAACCTGCGCGAGCTCGCGGCGGCCGTGCGGTCGTTCGCCGCCCGGGCACGCGTCCCGCTGCTGCTGCGCGTCTGTCCCAGCCCGTCCGTCTCCGGCGAGGATCCGCGCCGGCACAGGCTTTTCGACGACCTGCGTGACACCTCGGGGGTGCATCTGCTCGGCGCCGAGGACTGGCACGGTGGCACCGATCCCGGTGACGTGCACGACGAGGCCCGCTACCGCATGGCGCACCTCGCCTACACACCGGCGGGCTACGACGCCCTCGCCACGGGGATCGCCCGCTCGGTGCACTCCCTGCTCGCCCGGCCGTTCAAGGTCCTCGTCCTCGACTGCGACAACACGCTGTGGGCCGGTGTGGCCGGCGAGGACGGTCCTGAAGGGGTCCGGCTGACCGACGGTCACCGCCACGTGCAGGAGTGGGCCGTCGCCCTGCGCGAGCGGGGCGTGCTGCTCGCACTCGCCAGCAAGAACGACCCGGAGACGGTGGCCGAGGTCTTCCGCGTTCGGTCCGAGTTCCCGTTGCGGTCCGACCACGTTGCGGCGCAGGCGATCGGGTGGGACCCGAAGCCGGTCGGCCTGGCGCGGCTGGCGGCGGAGCTGAACCTCGGCCTCGACAGCTTCGTCTTCCTCGACGACAACCCGGTCGAGGTCGCTCAGGTCCGTGCCGCGTGCCCCGGTGTGCTGGCGCTCACCGTGCCCGCCGACCAGGAGGCCGGCAAGCCCTTCCTGGACCGCGTGTGGGCGTTCGACCGCCTGGTGGTGACGGAGGAGGACCGCGGCCGGGCGGCCGCCTACGACGCCAACCGGGACCGCGGTGAGCTCCGCCGGTCCTCGCTGACCTTCGCCGACTTCATCGCAGGCCTGAACCTGGTCGTGACCAGCACGCCCGCGACGGAGGCAGATCTGCGCCGCGTCGCGCAGATGACCCAGCGCACCAACCAGTTCAACTTCAGCACCGTGCGCCGGCAGGAGAACGAGCTCCGCGCCTTGCTGGCGGAACCGGGCATGCGCTGCCAGGTGGTGCGCGCGACCGACCGCTTCGGCGACCACGGCGTGGTGGGCGCCGTGATCAGCAGGCAGGACACCGACGAGCTGGTCGTGGACACGTTCCTGCTCAGCTGCCGGGTGCTCGGGAGGGGCGTGGAGCACCAGGTCCTGGCGGCGCTCGGATCGGACACGTCCACGAAGATCCGCCTGCCCTACGTGCCCACGGCCAAGAACGAACCTGCCCGGCGTTTTCTCGACAGCGTCGCCGACGGAGTACCAGCAGCCGGTGGCACGGACTACCTGCTGACGCCGGAACAGGCCGCCGGGATCCGCTTCGACCCGGAGTCGGCCGCTGTGGCCGACGACGCCCCGGCGGCTCCCGCTGCCGCGGTGGTCGACGCGGGGCCGCGCCTGAGCACGCTCGTCGCGCTGGCCGAGAACGCGACCGGCGCACGCGAGCTCGGCGAGGCCGCGGGTGCCGAACGGCGTGATGCTCTCGACATCGTTGTCGACGCGCTGACCGACGTGCTCGCACTGCCGCAGGGTTCTCTGACGGCGGACAGCGCGCTGGCCGAACTCGGTGCCTCGTCGCTCGCGCTGGTCGAGGCCGCGGTCGCGTTGCAGGCGCATTTCGGTGCTCTGGAACTGGAGGTGTTCTACGAGCACCGCACCGTCGGTGATCTCGCTGCCTCCCTCGGGCCGGTCGTCCAC
>NZ_JYJG01000533.1 GCF_000955955.1 Lentzea aerocolonigenes | reverse complement strand
GGTTCTTGCTGACCCGACAAAGCACTACTAGAGCGACCAGTCGATGTCGGCGTAGATCGCGGCGTGATCGGAAGCCGCGTGCACCTCGTCGGTCATGGTTTCGTAGACGTCCCAACGGTTCCTGGTCCGCGGCCCGCGCCACACGCCCTTGCGGAACACCCCGCCGCCGACGGCTTTCGCGAACAGCGCGGGGGTCAGCAGGACGTAGTCGATCTTGCCCTTCTCGTTCACGCCGCGGTACGTGCCGAGCCGGTGGTCCCACTCGAAGTCCGGGTGCTCACTGATGTCGCGCAGCCCGGTGCGTTGGAACAGCGGGCGCAGGGCCTCGCTGTCGGCCGTGTCGTTGAGGTCGCCGACGACGGCGATGTGCTCGTGGCCCTCGTCGCGCAGCCGGTTCACGATGCGCGCGATGCGGACGGCCTGGCGGAAGCGGCGGCGCGCGCCGATCGGGTCGCCGGGGGAGCCGTAGCCCTTGGACTTCAGGTGGTTCACCAGCACGACGACCTCGGGGCCGAACGGGGTGCGCACGTGGTACTCGGCGCAGTCGCGGGAGAAGACGATGCCCGAGGTGTCGCGCGCGTACACGTGCGTGCGGATGGTGATGACCTCGTGGGCGTCGCGGGTCAGCAGGCCCACGTTGATGCCGCGCTCGTCGTTGCCGTCGATGAGGTGGACCTCGTCGTAGGGGGTCCAGCCGACGTGCTTGAGCATGGAAGCGGAGAACATGTGCAGCAGTTCGCGCGACTCGGCCTCGACCACGCCGAGGACGTGGGCGCCGACGTCGCGCATCACCTGCGCGGTGTGGCGGGTGGCCAGCTCGCTGATCGGCTCGGTGGTGAGCTCGACCCAACCCACCCAGGACTCGCGACCGCTTGCCACGACTGAGGTTTCGCCGGTGCGGTGCCGCGCGAGGAAACGGCCGCGGATGCGGCGCAGGATCGCGTACTTGCTGCGGTCACCTCGCAGCAACTCCAGCGTCACCAGGTTTTCGCGCAGCTCTTCCTTCACCTCGGGCGTGTACGTCTCGAGTGCGATCAGTTCGTTGAACCGGGCGTGGGCGGCCAGCACCGGGGCCGCGTGCTTGGTGGCGTTGCGGCCCATCACTTTGGGGCGCTCGAACATGTTCTCCACGTTGAACGACCCGATTCGCGTGTGGCTCATCGACTCCAGGGTCGCATGTGGAGGAACAAGTACGCCCTGGTCCGCTCGGGTGATCTTTCGAGGCAACGAACCGGTGGAGGGCCCCATGGCTGGGCTGCCGGTGACGAGAGGGGCCCTCCGAGCATCGGGCTACCCGATCACGGGCAGGTGCTGCGGTGGACGGACACGTCGCCGGAGGCTGCCAGGGCGAGATTGCGAGACTTCACGAATACCCCTCGACAGCTGATCCGGGAGATGTCCCGCGAGCCGTTCGGCCCGCGACCGGAACGTTGCCCGTTTGATCAAGGACGAACCTAGGATGAACCTTGAATCGGCTGATGAGGGGTGATCTTGGAGTTCGGGCTGCTCGGCGCCGTCGAGGTGCGTGAGGGAGATGACGTGGTCGAGATCGGCCACGTCCGGCAACGATCTGTGCTGGTGGCGCTGCTGGTCGAGGACGGGAAGCCGGTACCGGTCGACCGGCTGCTCGACCGCGTGTGGGGTGAGCGGGCGCCGCTCAGAGCCCGCGACACGCTCTACGGGTACGTGTCGAAGCTCCGCAAACTGCTCAGCCTGGACATAGAGCGCTCACCCGCCGGATATCGGCTGAAAATAGACCCATCGCAGGTCGATCTGTTCCGCTTCCGCGCACTCGTGCGGCAGGGCGCCCTCGACGAGGCGCTCGGGCTGTGGCGGGGCGAGGCGCTGGACGGCCTGGAGTCGCCGTGGTTCGACGCGTTGCGCGAGAGCCTGCACGCCGAACGCACCGCCGCCGAACTCGACCGCAACGACCTCGCGCTCGCCCAGAACCGGCACGCCGAGCTGCTGCCGTCCCTGAAACGAACCGCGGAAGAACGCCCGCACGACGAACGCCTTGCCGCGCAACTGATGCAGGCCCTGCACGCGACGGGCAACGACGCGGAAGCGTTGCGGCACTACGAAACCATCAGGCGCAGGCTCGCCGACGAGCTCGGCGCGGACCCGAGCAAGCCGCTGCAGGACGTGCACCAGCGCATCCTGGCCGGTGGGACGACACCTGGTGGCCCACGACAGCTGCCCGCGCCGCACCCGTGGTTCACCGGCCGCACCGACGAGCTCAAGGCACTCGACCCGTCCGGAACCGTGGTCATCACGGCGATCGGTGGCACCGGTGGCATCGGCAAGACGGCGCTCGCGCTGCACTGGGCGCACCGGAACCTGCACGCCTTCCCGGACGGCCAGCTGTACGTGAACCTGCGCGGCTTCGACGCCACGGCCACGCCGACGCCGCCGGAGAACGTGCTGCGCGAGTTCCTGGAAGCCTTGGGGGAGCAGACGATTCCCGCCGGGCTGGACGCACGGGCCGCGCGCTATCGCAGTCTCATCACCGGCAAACGGATGCTGGTGCTGCTCGACAACGCCCGGTCCACCGAACAGGTCGTGCCGCTCCTGCCAGGCACAGACGCGACGGTCATGGTCACGAGCCGCCTGAAGCTGGCGGGACTGGTCGCGGCCCACGGCGCCAGGTCGATCTCCCTGGACGCACTGCACCCGGCCGACGCGCGGAAGTTCCTGGAAGCACGCCTCGGCACCGAGCGGGTGGCAGAGGAACCCGAGGTCGTCGCAGACCTGGTGAACTGGTGCGGCGGGCTGCCGCTGGCGCTCTCGATCGTCGCCGCCCGCGCCGCGATGGACCCGGACTTCCCGCTCGCCGTGTTCGCTGAGGAGCTGCGCGAACAGCCCCTCGACGCCCTGGACGCGGGAGAGATCGGCACGAACCTGCGGGCGGTCTTCTCGTGGTCGGTGGCAGCGCTGTCGGACGAGGCCTCAAGAGCCTTCAAGCTGCTCGGCTCGACTTCTTCGGAGGACATCGGCCTCACCGCGGCAGCCGCCCTGCTCGACCGCCCCGCCACGAAGACCCGGATGGTGTTGCGGGAACTGGAGAACGCGCACCTGGTGCAGCAGCACGTCCCGGCGCGGTACCGGATGCACGACCTCGTCGGGCTGTACGCGGCGGACCTCGCAGCCGACGCGGGCAGCAGGCTGGCCGACTTCTACGCGGCGACGGCCAGGGCCGCGGCGATGACGCTGGAACCGCACAAGGTGTTGCCGGAGCACGAAAGCGGTCACGTACTGGAGTTCAAGGACAACGCCGCCGCCATGGCGTGGTTCGACGCCGAGCACGCCTGCCTGATGACCGAGCAGCGCAGTGCCTTGCAGCGCGGCGCTTTCGACGTGGCCTGGATGCTCGGCCGCACGCTGAACAACTACCACCTGCGACGCGGACGCACGTCGGACGACGTCGAGGCCTGGCTCGGCGCGCTCGAAGCCGCGGAGGCTCTCAACGACGCGGGCAAGCAGGCCACCGCGCACATGTGCCTGGGCGCGAACTACGTCGAGCTGGGCCAGTCGCCGTTGGGGCACCAGCACTTCGACCGCAGCCTGGAGCTGTTCGCGCAGTCCGACGACCACGAGGCGCACGGGTCCGCGCACCGGGCGATGGCGTGGGCGGCGGAGTTCGAAGGCGATCTGGAGAAGGCGCTCCAACACTCATTGCAGGGCTTGGAGAAGTTCCGCGCGGCCGGGTCCGAGATCCGCGAGGCCGAGTCGCTGAACGAGGTCGGCTGGCGTTACGCCTGCCTCAACCGGTACGCCGAAGCTCGCACCTACTGCGAGGAAGCCATGCTGCTCAACAACAAGCTCGGTCACTCCGAGGGTGCAGCGGCCACTTTGGACAGTCTGGCGCACATCGCCCACCACGACGGCCGGCACGCCGACGCCGTCGCGCACTACGAAGAAGCGGTGGCGCTGTACCGGGAGCTGGACAACTCGGCCGAGCAGGCGACAGTGCTGGAACACCTCGGCGACGTGCTCCACGCGGCTGGACGGCAAGCGGAAGCCCGCGAACAGTGGACACGTGCGCTGGAGATGTACGAGGAACAGGGCCGCACCTCGGAAGCCACGGCCCTGCGAACGAGAACCTAGACGCGGCTCATCTGACGGCCGCTCTCGATCAGCTCGTCGGTGAACGAGTCGAGCGCCTGCGCGAAGTCGCGCTGGTCCGGCTCGTGCCAGTCCTCGAGCTGGTCGAGCAGCCAGCACCGCCACGCGTGCACGAGCTGTGTGAACACGTCGGCGCCACGATCGGTGAACCGGTACCCGTCGCCGCCGTTCGCCAGGTGACCCGACTGCACCAGTGCCCGTGCGGTCGGTTCGAAGATCCCGCCGGGCACCTTGGTCATCTCGGCGATCTCGTCGAGCGTCGCGATCCCGTCGTCCGTCGACGCCCGGTACACCCGCCCGAGCAGCCACGCCTGCTCCAACGGCAGGTCGACTCCTGACCGGCGCAACACCGCCAGGCCGGGATCGTCCTTGGACCTCGAGACCACGGTGGAGACCAGTTTGCGCAGCTCGTCGTAGGAGTTCGACGGCGGCGCGGCGAAGCTCTCGCCCACCCCGCTGTTGCCCGTCGCGGCGGCCCGGGACGTGTCCCGCAACTGCACCTGTGGCAGGAAGAACGCCACCAGCAACGCGACCAGACCGATCGGCGCCGCGATCAGGAACATCGTCGACACCGTCTCGGCGTACCCGGCGACGATCGGTGCCTTCAGCGCTTCGGGCAACGCGTGCACAGCGGCCGGGCTGGCGATGGCGCGCGGATCGACGCCCGGCGGCACCACCAGGTGC
>NZ_JYJG01000532.1 GCF_000955955.1 Lentzea aerocolonigenes | reverse complement strand
CGGCGGCACCACCAGGTGCTTCGGCAGCTGGTTCGCGTAGATCGTGCCGAACATCGCGACGCCGAACGAGCTGCCCATCGTGCGCAGGAAGCTGATGCCGGACGTGGCCACGCCGAGGTCGGAGTAGTTGGTGGTGCTCTGCACGACGATCACCGGCACCTGCATCACCAGGCCGATGCCCGCGCCGAGCACGACCATGAACGCGCCCATCACCCAGTAGCTCGTGCCGGCGTCCAAATAGGACAGCAGGAAGATGCCGACGGTCAGGCCCACCGATCCGACGATCGGGAACGCCCGGTACTTGCCGGTGCGGCTGATCGTGTTGCCGGTGAGCAGCGCCGTCGACATCAGCCCGGCGATCAGCGGCAGCATCCAGAGTCCCGACGCCGTGGCCGACTCGCCGCGCACGTACTGCAGGTAGATCGGCAGGTACGTGATGCCGCCGAGCATCGCGAACCCGACGACGAAGCTCAGGATCCCCGACACCGTGAACACCCTGCTGCGGAACAACCTCATCGGCAGCATCGGCTCGGCCGCGCGTTGCTCGACGAGGACGAACGCCACCAGCAGGACCACAGACCCCGCCGCCATCCACAGGATCGTCGGCGACGTCCACGGGTACTCGGTGCCGCCCCAGCTCGTGACCAGCGTCAACCCGGTCGCCGCGAGCGCGATCAGCGCGATGCCGGCGTAGTCGATCTTCGGATGCCCGTCTGCCTTGATCGTCGGCAGCGCGGCGATCGCGACCAGCACCACCGCCACCCCGAGCGGGATGTTGACGTAGAACGCCCACCGCCAGCTCAGGTGGTCGACGAACAGCCCGCCGAGCAACGGCCCGGCCACCGTCGCGATGCCGAACACCGCGCCCGCGAACCCCTGGAACTTCCCGCGCTCCCGCAACGGCACGACGTCCGCGATGATCGCCGTCGAGGTGACCATGAGCCCGCCAGCGCCCAGGCCCTGCACGGCCCGGAAGGCGATGAGCATCCCCATCGACTCCGACCAGCCCGCGAAGAACGACCCGACCAGGAACAGCACGACGCTGACCAGGAACGTCTTCTTGCGCCCGTAGAGGTCGCCGAACTTGCCGATCAGCACCGTCATGATCGTCTCGGCGAGCAGGTACGACGTCACCACCCACGACAGGTGCGGGCCGCCACCCAGTTCGGCCACCATCGTGGGCAGCGCGGTGGACACGATCGTCTGGTCGAGGGCGGCCAGCAGCATGGCGAGCAGCACGGCCGCGACGACCAGGTTCCGCCGGCGGGTGTCGATCATCTCGGGCACGGGCCGATGATGGCCCAGGATCGTCGGACCCGCTGGCCAAGGTCGGTCGTGTGGGTGCGAAGGCTTCTCCGGTCGCGGACAGCACGCTCGCGGACGACGTCTTTCCGCGCGACGTCTTTCCGCTCGACCCCGACCGCACGATCGAGAAGGACGCCGTGCTGGAGTGGTCCTGATTTCGCGCTCAGCCGGATTCACCGCGCAAAGGCTCAGCGCCACCCCATAGGGTTGAGGTGCGATCACCAGAAGGAGGCCGTCTTGATCTTCATCACCGCCAAGTTCAGGATCCTGCCGGAGTACGCGGACACCTGGCCGGAGATCTCCCGCGGCTTCACCGAGGCGACCCGCGCCGAACCGGGCTGCCTGTGGTTCGACTGGTCGCGAAGCATCGACGACGAGGCCGTGTACGTGCTCGTCGAGGCGTTCCGGGATGGCGACGCGGGTGCGGCGCACGTGCAGTCCGCGCACTTCAAGGTCGCGCAGGCCGAGCTGCCGCCGTACCTGGAAGAGACGCCGAAGATCGTGAACGCGGTGCTGGAGCAGGACGACTGGTCGCTGCTCGGCGAAATGGCGGTTGGGCCACGCGGGTGAGCATTGCTCAGATCGTTTGGCGCAGGACAGATCCTCCGCCCAGGATGTCGCCATGGACGCCTTCGTGGAGTTGTCCGCCGAGCTGACCGGGTTCTCGGCGGAGGAGCTGAGGTCGACCGGACTGGTCGAGCAGTACCGCGTGATCGCACAGGACGCAACGGACGCTGAGCTGATCCAGCTCTGGTACACCGGCGTGTGGCGCGGGGTGATTCCAAGCTCCCGCGCCTACGCCGAGGGGCTGGCGTGGAAGGCCGTCAACGCACCTGCTCCGGGCACGGCGGGGCCTGGGTTCGGGAGCTGGGAGCGCAGACCCAGAAGCAGCGTCAGATGAGGGCCGTGGTGGTCGGGGCAGGGTTCGCCGGCTCGTTGATCGCGAAAGTGCTGGGGGACAACGGGTTTCAGGTGATCGTGCTGGAGGCGGGCGCCGAGACCGAACACGACGAGGCAGTGCGGAGGTTTCACACCGCACTGGTCAAATCACCGCTCGCGCCCTACCGGACCACGGTGGCCGCGCCGTCGAGCGACTACGTGATCAACACCGGGACCGGGCCGTTCGCCTACAGCAGCCCGTACCTGCGGATGAACGGCGGCACCGGCACCGTCTGGACCGGCATCACGCCCCGCATGCACCCAGAGGACTTCCACACCGCGGACCTCGGCCGCGGCCGCAGCTGGCCGATCGAGTACGACGACCTGGAGCCCTGCTACCGCGCGGCGGAGTGGGAGATCGGGGTCTCGGCCGACGCCGACGAGCAACGGCAGCACGTCCCGGTCGCGGACGGCTACGCGTATCCCATGCACGCCCTGCCCCGCACGTATCTGGATCACGCCGTTGCGTCCGTTGTGGACGGACGGAGCATCGACGGGCGTGAGCTTCTCGTCACCGGTACACCGCAGGCGCGCAACGGAATCGCCACCAGGGGCTACCGGCCCGACGGACACCTGTGCTCGGGGTTCGCGAGCTGCGTGCCGGTGTGCCCGGAGAACGCCAAGTACACGCCGCGCCGAACGCAGAAACGCTGGTCGAACCAAGTCGAGCTGCGCACGAGATGCGTCGCGAACCGGGTGCACGCCGACGAGTTCGGACGCATCACCAAGGTCAGCTACCAGCGCTACACCGACGACACGACCGGCAGGCACACCCGGCACGAGGTCGAGGCGGACGTGGTCGTGCTCGCAGCGCACGCCATCGAGAACGCCAAGCTGCTGCTCATGTCCGGCCTCGCGAACAGCAGCGACCAGGTCGGCCGCAACCTCATGGACCACCCCGCGCTGCTGACGTGGGCGTTGATGCCGCAACCGGTCGGACCGTTCCGCGGACCGGGCTCGACGACGAGCATCGAGGCGTTCCGGGCAGGCGGAGAACGCGGCAGGCGAGCGCCGTTCCGCATCGAGATCGGCAACTGGGGCTGGGGCTGGTCAGCGGGCAGTCCCGACTCCGACACGGCCGAGTTCGTCGCGGCGGGCCTGCGCGGCAACGCCCTGAGGAAAGCGGTCGCAGAACGGGTCGGCAGACAGTTCACACTGCAGTTCGAGATCGAGCAGGAAGCGGACCCGGCCAACCGCGTCACGCTGGCCTCAGCAGCAGACGCACTGGGCAACCCGCGCCCGAGCATCCAGTATGGACTGTCGGACTACGTGAAAGACGGGCTCCTGGCGGCGAAACGGGTCTCGGACCAGCTGTTCGAGATGCTCAAAGCCGAGGACTACACGTCGTACAAGCCGGACGAGGAAAGGTACTTCGAGCACAACGGCGAACCCCTGCGCTACTGGGGCGCGGGCCACGGCGGCGGCACGCACATCATGGGCGCGCGAAAGGAAACCTCGGTCGTGGACCAGTGGCAACGCTGCTGGGACCACCCCAACCTGTACGCGGTGGGCTGCGGCAGCATGCCGTCGCTCGGCACGTCCAACCCGTCGCTCACGATGGCCGCACTGGCCTTGCGAACGGCCGACCACCTCGTGTCACGCCGCGTCGAGCTGAGCCAGCCGGCGCACCTCGCGCACGACCGGTGACCGGGTGAAAGCCGAGGAAACGGCGCCCAGCCAGGCGGTTTCGGCCTCCACGCTGCGCGCGGCGCGGAGCACTGATCGCCGGGTTCGCGAGCGACGAGTGCGTGCTGCTGTTCGTGAACGCCACCAGGCTCGGACCAGGGTGTTACGCGGGGGACGCGGGCCTGCGCTGCGCACGCTGAACCAGGAGGATCGCGGCCGCCACCGCGACCAGCACGACGGCGTTGCCGAACGCCCACACGACCGCGTGGTGGTGCACGGTGTCGCGGCTGGCGGCCGGGTCGCGGAACACCGGGTTGACCTGCGTGATCAGCAGGATCTTGGCCGCTACCGACAACGCCAGGCAGCTGAGCGCCCACCTCGGCGCACCTGAGACGACGGCGAGAACCACGGCGAGCGGCCCCCACGGCAGGTAGTAGTAGACCGGGCTACCCGCGGCGAACACGCCGACCAGCGACCCCGGCCGCGGATCGGCCAGTAGCTGCGGGTTCCACACGACCTGCTCGTAGAGGTTGCCGAAGAACCACATGCTCAGCAGCGGAACGACCAATCTGGAAAAGTTCACCCGGTCATGGTGCCGAATGTCGAAAGCTCCGTGACGTCGATCGACGCAGGGGTGGCAGCCGCTGACCGCTGCCAGTCGACAACGAGGAGAACAAGATGCGGTTCATGCTCATTCACCGAGTCCTGGAGGACGACCCGGCCTCGTGGGAGCCGAACCCGGAGCTCATCGAGCGGATGAACGGCTTCATCGAGAAGCTGGTCGCGAACGGCGCCCTGCTCACCGCTGACGGTGTGCACAACAAGGGCGCGGTGGTGCGCAGGCGCGGTGCCGCGGTCAGGTCGATCGACGGGCCGTTCGCCGAGGCCAAGGAGGTCGTCGGCGGGTTCATGATCATCAACGCGAAGGACCTCGCGGAGGCCACGGCCCTCGGCGAGGAGTACATCACCTGCTTCGCCGGCGTCGAGGAGATGTCGGTCGAGGTGCGTCAGGTGGTCGAGGCGGAGGACATCGAGCCCTACCTGAACAAGTAGGCCAGCTCCAGGACGAACCACTCGCCGTCTAGCGAGCACGGTCCGCCGGGGTGCAG
Source organism: Lentzea aerocolonigenes (assembly GCF_000955955.1). Taxonomy (GTDB): domain Bacteria; phylum Actinomycetota; class Actinomycetes; order Mycobacteriales; family Pseudonocardiaceae; genus Lentzea; species Lentzea aerocolonigenes_A. The sequence goes on along the minus strand of NZ_JYJG01000532.1, from coordinate 6,877 downwards.
CCGCACGTCCTCGACGTCCAGCGCGGCGAGGACGTGCGGCCCGTCCAGGTCCAGCGCGCAGTCCGCGACCGTGCGCACGCTGACGTCGTCCGGGTGGATGTCGAGCGGCGCGGCCTGATGCTCGCCTAGGTCCTTCAGCTCCACGAGCCGGTTGCGGTAGAACGACTTGCCGATGTTCGTCAGCCGGTGCACGGGCGACACCGGCCGGTACACCCAGCCGCCGCGGTGCTCCGAGATGAACCGCGGTTCGCTGCCGTCGAGCCAGTCCATCCTGCCTTCCGAGCCGTTGATGCTCAGCACGACGTACGGGTTGTGGTGCAGGTGCCACGGGTGGGTCTCGCCGGGTTCGAGCTGGACCTCCCACACCCGGATCACCGGGTCGTCGTGGAGCACCCGCTGACCGACATCGACCAGCACGATCTCCTCACCGGACGGCGACACCACGACGTCACCCCTCAACGCGCACCTCCCACAGTCTTCCCCCGACCTCTATGTTCGACCAGGAGGGCGCCTTCGGGGGAGGGATCATGCGGAAAGCGATTTCAGTCGTGCTCGCGATCATGCTGGCCGTGGCGGGCTGCGCGGGTCGGGCCGAGCAGCGGGACCTGCGGCACGTCAGCTATCTGACGTCGTTCAACACCTTCGGCAGGGACGCGTACGTGTACGTGGCGCAGGAGAAGGGCTTCTTCGCCAGTCGCGGGCTCCAGGTCGACATCACGCCGGGCACCGGCAGCGTCGACGTGCTGAAGCTGGTCGGAGCCGGTCGGGCCGACTTCGGCGTCGCCGACTTCACCGCCACCGCGATCACCCTGGCGAAGGAGAGGCTGCCGGTCACCACCGTGGCGGCCATCCACCAGCGCTCGCTCGCGGCGATCGTCGCGCTGGACGGCAACGGGATCTCGAAGCCGGCGGACCTGATCGGCAAGAAGATCGGGGACCAGCCGGGCTCGACGAACCAGGTGATGTTCCCGGTCTACGCCAAGGCCGCGGGCATCGATCCGGCGAAGGTCGAGTTCGTGCCGTCCGCACCGCCCGCGCTGCCGCAGCTGCTGGCGGCGGGACAGGTCGACGGGATCGGCCAGTTCGTCGTCGGCACGCCGCTGATCGAGGCCGCGGCCAAGGGCAGGAAGGCCGTCGTGCTGCCCTACGGAGACCTCGTCCCGGACCTGTACGGGAACGCGCTGGTGATGTCGAAGGAGCTCGAGCTCAAGTCGCCCGAGGTCGCGCGGAGTTTCACGGACGCGCTGCTCGAAGGCCTGGAGTACGCGATCGCACACCCGGACGAGGTCGGCCCGATCCTCAAGAAGTACCAGCCGACCCAGGACGCGGCGGTGGCGAGCGCCGAGATGGCGTTGATGGCGCCGTACGTCCGGCCATCCGGGTACAGCGGCAGGATCGGCGGGATGACCGAAGAGCGGGTCGAGAAGATCATCCGCACGCTGGTGGAGGCCCGCGCGATTCCCGACGGCGTCGTGCTGAAGCCCGGCGACCTGGCGACGTTCGGGCTCGCCCCGAGGTGATCAGGGTTGAGCGGGTCTCGCAGGCCTTCGGGACGGTCGGTGCCTTGGCGGGCATCGACCTGGAGGTCGGCGAGCACGAGTTCGTGGCGGTGATCGGGCGGTCGGGTTGCGGCAAGTCCACCTTGCTGCGCCTGATCGCCGGTCTGCTGACACCCTCCGCCGGCCGGATCTCGGTGGCCGACGAGGAAGTGACCAAGCCGCGCCGGGACGTCTCGGTCATGTTCCAGCGGCCGGCGTTGCTGCCGTGGCGGTCGGTGCTGTCCAACGTGCTGCTGCCGATCGAGATCTGCGGTCTCGGTGATCATCGGGAGCGCGCTCACGAGCTGCTCGCGCTCGTCGGCCTGGCGGGGTTCGAGAAACGGCGGCCGCACGAGCTGTCCGGCGGCATGCAGCAACGGGTGTCGCTGTGCCGGTCGCTGATCCAGAGCCCGCGGGTGATGCTGATGGACGAACCGTTCTCCGCGCTGGACGCCATCACCCGCAGCGAGCTCGCCGAGGAGCTGCAACGGGTTCAGCTCGAACTGCCGCGCGCGGTCGTGTTCGTCACGCACTCCATCGACGAGGCGGTGCTGCTCGCCGACCGGATCGTGGTGCTCAGCCCGCGCCCCGGCCGGATCCACCAGATCGTCGACGTCTCGATCCCGAGACCGCGAGCGCTGGGACAGGCCGAACTCGACGAAGTCAGCCGCGAACTCCGCGGCCTGCTGAGCGAGGTGACGGCGTGAAAGCGTTGCTGCCGGTGCTGGGCCTGGTCGCGATCATCGGGCTCTGGTGGCTCGCGACGATCGTCTTCGGGATCGAGTCGTTCCTCGTGCCGTCACCGGCGGACGTCGTCGCGTCGTTCGCCGAACTGCCGGGATACCTGCTCGAACAGACCCTGGTCACGTTGTGGGAGGCCGTGTTCGGCTTCGCGGTGTCCATTGTGGTCGGCGTGCCGATCGCGCTGCTGATCGTCGGCTCGAAGATCATGGAGCGGATGTTCTACCCGTTGCTGGTGGCGCTCAACGCCGTGCCGAAGGTCGCCATCGCGCCGATCGCGGTGGTGTGGTTCGGTTTCGGCATCGAGTCGAAGGTGCTGCTGGTCGTGCTGGTGTGCGTCTTCCCGATCGTGATCTCGACGGCGTCGGGCATGAAGTCCACGCCGGACGAGCTCGCGGAACTGTTCCGGTCGCTCGACGCCACCCGCGGTCAGGAGTTCTTCAAGCTGCGGCTCAGACACGCTCTGCCGCAGGTGTTCGTCGGGCTGAAGGTGGCGATCTCGCTGGCCGTGATCGGCGCGGTGATCGCCGAGTTCGTCGGCGCCCGCGCCGGACTGGGTTACGTGATCTACACGTCCGGGGCGAGCGCCGACACCTCGCTGGCGTTCGCGGCGATGACCCTGCTCGCGATCATCAGCGTCGGCCTGTTCTACGGCTTGTCCTACCTGGAGAGGAAGGTCCTGCCCTACGCCTGACCGCCCGCGGCCAGCTTCATCAGGTCCGAGTCGAGGTCGATCGACAGCTCGGTGCCGCCCGCGCTGCCGAACTCGTGCTGGTAGCGGCCCCACGAGTCGTCGCGCACGGTCTTCTCGAACCCGGCGGCGATGAGCGCCACCAGTTCCAGCGCCGCGCGGTCGATCCGCTTGTTCAGTCCGGGGTCGGTCCAGTCCTCGGTCGCGGCGAACAGCGACGTCGGCACCACGACGGTGCGCAGGTAGGCGAACAGGCCGCGCATCTGGTCGTCGACCACGAGTGCGTGCCTGGCGGTACCGGCGGTCGCGGCGAGCACCACGGGCTTCGCGATCAGCAGGTCGTTGTCCAGGATCTGGAAGAACGAGGTGAACAGCCCGCTCGCGCCCGCCTTGTAGACCGGGGTGCTGGCGACGATGCCGTCCGCGTGCTGCAGGGCGTCGATCGCCTTCTGCAGCTTCGGGCCGATGTGGTTGGACACCAACGCGTTCGCGATCTCGCCGGCCAGCTCGCGCAGCTCGATCGTCTTGATGCCGACGGTGAGCTGCTTCTGCACCCCGAGCGTGGCGACGCGCTGGGCGACCCGGTCGGCGAGCAAGCGAGTCGACGACGGGTCGCTCGTGCCGGCCGACACCATCACGAGCTGCTTCTGGGTGGTCATCTCTCCTCGTTTCCTGCCAGCTTGCGGGTGATCACGGCGAGCTGTTCGAGTTCTTGTGGCGTGAGCACGTTCAACGCGCGGGTGACGCTGCGAGCGTGCGGGCGGCCGATCTCCTGCTGGGTCTTGCGGCCGGCCGGGGTGAGCGACAGGCGCACACCCCGGCGGTCACCGGGATCTGTGCAGCGGTCCACCAGCCCGCGGTCGACCAGGCGGTCGACCATGCGGGACAGGGCGGGCTGGCTGAGCAGCACGTGGCGGTTCAGCTCGCTCATCCGAAGTGGACCGTCGCATTTGGACAAGGTGTAGAGGACGTCGTACTCCCGCATCGTCAGGTCGCCCCAGACGTCCTCCGCGCCGAACTGCTTCATCAGCACGGCGTAGGCCCGCATGAGCGACTCCCACGCCTCGTTCGCTCGCGTCATTCCGTGTCCTGGTACGGCGAGCCACCCGTGACGTTGTCACCCCGGTTGGCGTTCGGCTTGGGTTGACGGGCGGGCTCGTCGCCGTACTTCTCCTTGACGCGCAGGGCGTGCGTGGGCGGCTTGGCGGTCTCCGGGTCCTGCCGCGACTCGATCTCCTTGCGCAGCACCGGAACCACTTCCTCGCCCAGCAGGTCCAGCTGGTTCAGCACCATTTTGAGCGGCAGGCCGGCGTGGTCCATCAGGAACATCTGGCGCTGGTAGTCGCCGAAGTGCTCGCGGAAGGTCAGCGTCTTGTCGATGACCTCCTGCGGGCTGCCGACCGACAGAGGCGTCATCTCCATGAAGTCCTCCATCTTCGGCCCGTGCCCGTACACCGGCGCCTCGTTGAAGTACGGCCGGAACTCCTTGAGCGCGTCCTGCGACCGCTTCGCGATGTAGGCCTGGCCGCCGAGGCCGACGATGGCCTGCTTCTCCGTGCCGTGGCCGTAGTGCGCGTACCGCTGGCGGTAGAACTTGATCAGCCGCATGTAGTGCTCTTTCGGCCAGAAGATGTTGTTCGCGAAGAAGCCGTCACCGTAGAAGGCGGCCTGCTCGGCGATCTCCGGCGTGCGGATCGAGCCGTGCCACACGAACGGAGGCAGGTCGTCCAACGGACGAGGCGTGGAGGTGAAGCCCTGCAACGGCGTGCGGAACTTGCCTTCCCAGTCCACGACGTCCTCGCGCCACAAGCGGTGCAGGAGGTTGTAGTTCTCCAGCGCCAGCGGCAGGCTCTGCCGGATGTCCTGACCGAACCACGGGTACACCGGCGCGGTGTTGCCGCGGCCGAGCATCAGGTCCATGCGGCCCTTCGACAGGTGCTGCAGCATCGCGTACTCCTCGGCGATGCGCACCGGGTCGTTCGTGGTGATCAGCGTCGTCGCGGTGCTGACGATCAGCTTCTTGGTCCTGGCCGCGATGTGCGAGAGCAGCGTGGTGGGAGCGGACGAGAAGAAAGGCGGGTTGTGGTGCTCGCCGATCGCGAAGACGTCGAGCCCGACCTCCTCGGCCTTCTCGGCGATCTGGACGATCGCGTCGATCCGCTCGGCCTCGCTGGGGGTCTCGCCGCTCACCGGGTCCCTGGTGATGTCGCTCACCGAGAAGATTCCGAACTGCACGGCAGCCGCCTCCTTCAGTCTCAAGTTCTATGCGTTTGCATCTACCTTAACGCACGAGGCCGTGAGCTATTCCCAACTACGCTGCGCGGATGTTCTCGGGAGAGTTCGAGCTGCACCTGACCGGCTCGGAGTGGCAGGTCGACGAGCTGGCGGAGTTCGCTGAGCAGCACGAACTCAAGTTCAGCCACATCGAGCTGCAGCGCGGGGAGATGCCGTCGCAGCCGATGCTGACGATCAGCGCCAAGGGCACGCTCGACGAGGCGCGGGCCGTCGCCGAGCGCTGGCGGGCGAAGATGAATGCGGCCGAGCTCTACCTGGTGCGGGTCAAGATCGAGGCGGCACCGTGGAACGAGGGCGTACCTCGGACCGACGACGAGGCCGGCCCCGAGCTGTACTTCGAGCACCACGTGAAGCTGCGGCTGCGAGGGAACTGGCGCGACTACTACATGGGCATCTACCGGGCGATGGAGCCACACGAAGCCCACGTCTCGCGCAACGCCCGCCGCATCAGTGAGGACGGCACCGAGGAACGGTTCGTCACGCAGCGGTGTTTCGGGGTGGGCCGGTCGACCGCGAAGCAGCGGCTGACCGCGCTGCTCGGCGACCTGGCCGAGTTCGACGTGCTGGAGGTCGAGGAGGAGTACGTCGTCGCGGACGACGCGCTGCACCTGGACAACGGCTGGATCCACGGCAAGGCCAGGCACGGCGTTGACGAGCGGCTGCGCCAGGCTCCGTCGTGGGTCAGGGGCTTCCCGGCGACCTACTACCCGCTCGAGATCAAGCCGAGCCAGAACATCAAGCAGCGCGCCGTGTTCGATCCGGCGCTCAAGCACCACCCGCACGCGTTCCGTCCCGGCGACCCGCGGTTCGGCGACCCAGCGCAAGGAGCGCGCTGGCTCGGCGGGCGGCGGGCGGCGATGGCCCGCGTGCTGCACCTCGTCGCCAGGTCGCAGTGGTCGGAGAACCTGGTGCTGCGCGGCAGCATGGTGATGCGGGAGTGGTTCGGCGACGCCGCGCGCGAGCCCGGCGACCTCGACTTCGTGGTGACGCCGCGCGACATCGCGTTCGGCAGCCCGCGGGCGGAGCAGCTCGTCGACGACCTCCGCGAGGCGATCAGCGACGATCCCGGTCCGGTGCTGTGCCCCGGACCGGTCGACACCGAGCCCATCTGGACCTACGAACGGGTGCCCGGCCTGCGGCTGGTGTGCCCGTTCGAGGTCAGCGGCCTGCCGTACGGGATGGTCCAGGTGGACCTGGTGTTCGAGGAGGAGCTGCCGATCGCGCCGGAACCCGTCCGGATCGCCGGCACGACCGTGCTTGCCGCGAACATGGAGCTCTCACTCGCCTGGAAGCTCCAGTGGCTGGTGACGGACTCCTACCCGCAGGCCAAGGACCTCTACGACGCCGCGCTGCTCGCCTCGCGGACCACCGTGAACACCGGTCTCGTCATGGACCTGCTGGAGCCCGAGCTGGGGTCTCGGGCGCTCGACTTCGACCGGAAGTCGTTGCTGGAGCTCGATCACATCGACTGGGACAACGCGCCGACCGAGCTGCCGGTCACGAAGGCCGACGAACCGGAGTTGCTGCAACGGATCGCGGCCGCGCTGGCCTAGACGGCTGATTCCAAGGGGTCGGCTCTGTTGGCGTCTGCAAGTACCGCCAACTCTTGATC
>NZ_JYJG01000531.1 GCF_000955955.1 Lentzea aerocolonigenes | reverse complement strand
ACGTCAGGCGGTCGGCCGCCGGTCATCACCGCTTGCCCCGGTCGCGTGCTCTCTTCGGCTCGGCTCCGCCATCGCCGCTCGCCTTCGGCCTCGCGGAGTGCCGCGCGTGTTTCCGCGCGCTCGTGGCTCGCTTCCGGTTCTGGCGGACAACCTCCAACTGGCTACGGTTCGGCTGGCTGCGGTTCGGCGAGTGCTCGGCCTCGCCAGCCCGCGTGCCCGTTCGCTTCGCTGCCGTCCACCCCTCAACGCGCATGTCTGGCGAGGCTGTGGCGGGTGCTGTGCCCGACCGGGTGTCGTTTGCCCGTCGCCGCCTCCGTCCGCCCCTCGACAAGCTTGTCCGGTGGAGTGCGGTCAGCGGGCTTCGCGCTTGGGCAGTGGTTTCGTGGCCGGGCCTTCCAGGACTTCGCCGTCCACGTCGAAGCGCGAGCCGTGGCACGGGCAGTCCCAGCTGCGTTCGGCGGCGTTGAACCGCACCAGGCAGCCCAGGTGTGTACAGCGCATGGACACCGCGTGCAGGGTGCCTTCGGGGTCGCGGTAGACGCCGGTCTTGCTCAGGCCGTCGCGGATCACGTGTGCCTGGTCGGGCGGCAGGTGCTCGCTCGACGTGGCGTCGGCGGGCAGCACGCGGTCGCCCACGAGTTGCACTGCGACTTCGGCGTTCTTCTTCACCAGTTCCGGCAACGACTTCAGTGAGATCCGGTGCGGGCTGAACCTGTCGGCCAGTTCGTTCGGCTTGCCGGTGATGAGGTCGGCCAGGAGCGAACCGGCGAAGGTGCCGCTGGTGAGGCCCCACTTCATGTAACCGGTGGCGGTGAACAGAGTTGAGGAGCCCGGGGTGTAGGAGCCGATCATCGGCAGGTGGTCGTAGGAGGTCGGGTCCTGGGCCGACCAGCGGTGGGTGATTTCGGAGACCTGCCAGTGCTTGCGGGCGAAGTCCTCGAGGCGGCGGAACGGTTCCACCACGGGCTGGCCGGTCGGGTGGCTCTGGCCCGCGAGGATCAGTTTGTCGTCGTGGGCGGCGATCGACCACGACGGGCTGCCGGTGCTGATCGCCAGGGAGGAAGGCACGTCGGAGACGCGTGCGGCGATGCAGTAGGCGCGGGTCAGTTCCATGCGGGCGAAGAAGAGGCCGCGGTCGAGTGTGGGGTAGTGGGTGGCGATCACGATCTGGGAGGCGTCGACCTGGCCGTCCGCTGTGGACACGCGGGTGCCGCTCACGTCCAGGACGCGGCTGTGTTCGCACACCAGGCTGCCGTCACCGTCGATCGCGGCGGCCAGTCCCAGCAGGTACTTCACCGGGTGCAGGGTGAGCTGGTCGTCGAGGCGGACCGCGGCGTGCACCTCGAACGGCAGGTCGACGTCGACGCCTGCGCGGACCGGGAGGCCCACCTGGCGGGCGGTGATCAGCTCGTGGTCCACGGCCTGGACCTCGGACTCGGTGTAGGCGTAGGTGACGGCCGGGGCGCGGCGCAGGTCGCAGGAGATGCCTTCCAGCTCCACGAGATCGGCTACCTGGGCGACCGCGGAGACAGAGGCGGTGGCGTAGTCGGTCGCGGCGGCGAGGCCGTGGGAGCGCCGGATCGTCGAGTACACAGTGGACTGCAGGGCGGTGACCTTGGCGGTGTTGTTGCCGGAGACGCCGGACGCCACGCGATCGGCTTCCAGCACCACGACGGAGAGGCCGCGTCGCTTCAGCAACAGTGCGGTGGTGAGGCCGGTGATACCGCCGCCCACCACGGCCACGTCGAAGGTGTGCCTGCCGGTCAGCGGCGGGCGGGGCGTCCCGAGCGCGGAAAGCCAGAGCGACTGGTCAGCGGTGGTGGTCATGGCGGCGGATACCCGGCGGGTGGAGTGGGTATGCGATCAGCATGGGTAAGCACCGGGTAGTCGTCGTCGGTGGCGGTTTCGGCGGGCTGGGCGTGGTGCGCGGGCTGAAGCGCGCCGACGTCGAGATCACGCTGATCGACCGCACGAACCACCACCTGTTCCAGCCGTTGCTCTACCAGGTGGCGACCGCGTTGCTGCCTACGGGCGACATCGCGCCCGCGTTCCGGGCGATCCTGCGCAAGCAGCGCAACGCGAAGGTCCTCCTGGGCGAGGTGACCGGGTTCGACACGCAGGCCAGGAAAGTGAGCGTCGACCTGCCGGACGGCACGTCCAAGCAGGTCAGTTACGACACGCTCGTGGTGGCGGCCGGGTCGCGGGACAGCTACTTCGGGCACGACGACTGGGCCGGCGTGGCGCCGCCGATGAAGACCCTGGAACAAGCGGTCGCCCTGCGCTCGAAGCTGCTGCGGGCGTTCGAGACGGCGGTGGCGGCCGATGACCCGAAGCAGTGGCTGTCGTTCGCGGTCGTCGCAGGGCGTTGAAGGGGCAGTTCCGCGAGATCGACCCGCGCGACATCCGGATCACGCTGCTGGACGCCGTGCCGCACGTGCTGCCGCCGTTCTCCGCGCCGCTGCGGGAGCACGCGCGCAGGAAGCTGGAGCAGCTCGGGGTGACGGTGATGACCGAGGCCATGGTCGAGTCGATCGACGAGGCAGGGCTCACCACCAAGGCCGGCGACCGGGTCGAGGCGCGGACGATCATCTGGGCGGCGGGTGTGCAGGCTTCGCCGTTGGCACGCGAGCTCGCCGAGGCGACCGGGGCCGAGGTCGACCGCAAGGGCCGGATTCTGGTGAATCCCGCAGACTGTTCTGTGACCCCGGAGGTCTTCGCGATCGGCGACATGGTGAACCTGGACAATCTGCCCGGTATCGCCGAACCCGCGATCCAGGAGGGCCACCACGTCGCGCGCGTGATCAAAGCGCGCCTCGAAAACCGCGAGACGAAGCCGTTCAAGTACCTCGACCTCGGCACGATGGCCACGATCTCGCCTGGTGACGCCGTCGCGGACATCAAGAAGCTGCGGCTGAAGGGCCTGCTCGGCAAGGCCGCCTGGGCGGTCGTGCACATCGCGTTCCTGGTCGGCTGGCGCAACCGGTTCGCGGTGCTGTCGCAGTGGGCGCTGAACATCTTCACCGGCCGCCGCGCGCAGCCGATCATTCTGGAGCCGATGCATGCGATAGAGCGGAAATAGCAGGCGCTTCTACCGTCCACGAAAGCCGACGGCTGGGAAGTGGACGAATGTCGAACCTGGTGAACCAACTGCCCGTCGAGGTCGTGCGGTGGCCGGTGGACGCGGCGGCTCGGGAGGCGTGCCAGCGCAGCGGGACGTTGTGCCTGCTCGTGCTGGAGAAGAACGTGCCCGCGCCCGTGCTCACGGACATGCGCGAGGACTGGGTCCGCGCACCGGTGCCGCACCAGGACCTCGCCGTGCGCATCGCCATGCTGCGGGCCCGCGCGGCCCGTTACGCCGTGCCGGAGCTGGACATGTCCGGCATCCTGCGATTCCGCACGCGTTCCGTGGTGCTCTCACCGACCGAGCGCGCGCTTGTGGCCGAGCTGCTCAGACGGTTCCGTGCGCTCACCTCGCGCGAGGACCTGCTGGTCTGCCTGCCCTCGAAGGACGGCGACACCAGCAACGCCCTGCACCTGCACATCATGCGGTTGCGACGACGGATCGCCCCGCTGGGCCTGGTGATCAAGACTTTGTGGAACCAGGGCTACCAGCTGGGTCCTGCCGGGCCGTAAAAGTGGGTACCCGCAGAGCATGAACACCGAGCTGCTGGGCATCTACCTCAACGACCACCTGGGCGGTGCGATGGCGGGCACCGAGCTCGCCCGCCGCATCGGCCGGACGCACCCCGAGCTGCGCGCGCTGGCCGGCGACATCGAGGCCGACCGCGAGGAGCTGCTCGACGTCATGCGCTCGTACGGCGTCGAGCCGCGCCCGCACAAGGCCGCGATCGGCTGGCTCACCGAGAAGGCGGGCAGGCTCAAGCTCAACGGAAGGCTGCTCGGCCGCTCGCCGCTGAGCGACGTGCTGGAGCTGGAAACGCTGCGCATCGGCATCGAGGGCAAGGCCGCGATGTGGCGGGCGTTGAGCACGCTGCCGGGAGACCAGGAACGCTTCGACCGCCTGCTGCGCCGGGCCGAGGGGCAGGCGGACCTCGTCGACCAGTACCGGCTGAGGATCGCGCCGAAAGCGTTCAACTCGCCGCACGTGTCCGGCGTCGACGTCGAGCGCACCTTCACCGTGGCGTCCACGCCCGAGGGCGTGACCGAGTACCTGCGCGACTTCGCGCGGGCCGAGCAGTGGGATCCCGGCACGGTCACCTGCACCCGGCTGGACGACGGACCGGTCGAGGTCGGTTCGCGCTGGCGCAACGTCTCCACGTTCCTCGGCCGCAAGACCGAGCTGGTCTACGAGCTGACCCGCGACGACGCCAGCGGCCTGCGGTTCGTCGGCACCAACGACACCGCGACCTCGACGGACGACATCTCGATCACCGCGGGATCGGCTCCCGGCACGACGAAAATCAGCTACCACGCTCACCTCGACTTCCGCGGCATCGCGAAGCTCGGCGCGCCGGTGGCGAAGCTGGCGCTCGAGAAACTGGGCAACGACACCGAGAAGAACCTCATCCGAGTTCTCGGCGACGTGCGGTAAAGAAGAAGGAAAACCCCAGTTCAGGGCGGATTCCCCAGGTCGAACGTGATCCCTAGACTCCCTCGCGCCGGTTGGTGAGGCAGGCCCTTCCTCCTGTCCGCACCGGCTAGGACACAGAGGAGTACTGGGGTGTTCGAAAACAACGTCACCAGGCGCGGCTTCGTCACGGGCGCGGCGGCCGTCGCCGGTCTCGCCGGTCTGTCCACCATCGCTCCGGGGCTGGCCGGTGCCGCCCCGCAGACGCACGACCAGCACACCGAGGCCGAGATGGCCACCGAGGCCGGCGCGCTGGCGATGATGACGTTCCAGAAGATCGACGGCACGCCCGTCTACTACTGGCGCTCCAACCGCGGCAACACCACCGCCCGCAACTGGCAGTGCACCGACGCGTTCTACAACGCGCTCGTCGCGTGGATCAGGGACCTGCGCTCGCTCTCGTCGAGCTACGGCTCGATCAGCTACATCGTCTCGGCCGGTTTCTACGTCAACAAGCCCGGCCAGCACGGCGCCGGCACCGCCATGGACCTCGACCACGTGCGCTGGTCCGGCGGCAACACCATCTCGCCGCTCGACCAGGCGCACGCGTCGACGAACGCCGCGATCCGCAAGCGCTACCTCGCCACGGAGGCCGTGTGCCGCCGCCGGTTCCGGTACGTGCTCGACGGCTGGTACAACGCCGACCACCACGACCACATCCACTCCGACTTCGGCGGCATGCCGGTGCGCGTGCTCAAGGACTCCGAGTCCGACACGAAGTTCGTTCAGGCCGTGTGCAACAACTTCCGCGGTTCGGGCCTCGTGATCGACGGCATCTGGGGCACCAACACGCAGAACGCCTTCAACGGCCTCAAGTCGGCGCTGGGCGTGACCGGTGACCCGCACACCAGTTCCTCGGTGTGGCAGTCGATGTGTTCAAAGATCGCCACCAAGGGCTTCGCGAACCAGAACATCTGACTCGAAGCCGTCGTAGCTGTCGATCCAGGAATCCGGCTCCAGGCCGGCGATTCCGTAGCCGAACGACACGACAGCCCGCCGCGCGGGCGGCCTGCACGTCGCTGATGCTGTCCCCCACCATCAGCGCCGCGGTGCCGCCCGCGCGCCGGACCGCTTCCAGCAGATGACGCGGATCCGGCTTGCGGTAGGGGAGTTCGTCACCGCTCACCACCGCGTCGAACGCCGCGGCGAGTCCCAGCGCCTCGAGCATCCCGCCGGTGATGCGACCGGACTTGTTGGTGCACAACGCAAGCCGGATATTTCGTGCCCTCAGCCGCTTGAGCAGTTCCTCCACCCCCGGATAGACGTGGGCGCGGTGTCCGGGATCGGCGGCGTACGCGGTCAGGTACGCCTCCTGGACGGCCCGAGCCAGCTCTCCCGGGGCTCCGGCCTTCTCCACCGCCGCACGCACCAGCGCCTTGCCACCCAGCCCGACGTACTGCCGCGTCTCGTCGTCGACCACTTCAGTCAGGCCGTGTGCTCTCAGGGCGATGTTCACGGCGTGTGTGATGCCGGAGACCGTGTCGACCACGGTCCCGTCCAGGTCGAAGACCACCGTGTCGATCATTCCGGGTCCACCGCGCTGCCGATGGAACGCACGATCTCCTCCTCGGTGCCGTGCGCGAAGCACAACGGCTGCTGGTCGAGCCACGAGAACGGTCCCTGCCCGGCGAACCTCACCGGCACGGCTTCCGTTCGCGCCGTGATCTCCGCGATCGTCAGGAACTCCACCGGCTTCTTGCGGTCCGCGACGGCCAGCACGTGGTGCGACAACAACCCGCCGCCTTTGCCGCCGAGCGTCAGGATCGCGGGCATCGCGGGTTTGTCCTTCTTCTCGTGCACGGTCAGCCGGATCGACGACGACTCGGTTGCGGCCACTCGCCGGTCCGCCGCATGGATTGCCACGTAACGCTTTGTCGCCTCCCACGCGACTGCGGAGACGAACGCGAGACCGTCCTCCACCGCCGTCTCGTGGCCGATGATCTCCCGCCACGCGGCCTGGTGCCTCGGGTTGACCAGCGAACTGACCCCGGCCCGCGTGATGGTTCGCACGCGCGCGGGATCCTCCTTGAGCCACCACGAAAGTGCCTCCGACAGCGGCACGCCGTGCACTGGTTCGCCGTGGAGAGCGAGCGCGAAGACGTTGTCCCAGTCGACGTTCATCACCATCGTGTGCAGACGGCTGGTGACCGCCTCGGACGGCAGCGCGGCCAGCTCCTCGGCGTAGAAACCGGGCCAGCGCGGGTCTTCGGGGGTGGACTGGCGGAAGTCCGAGAACGTCACGGAAGCCTTGTCCGCCAAGAAGCTCGCGATCTGCTCGCGTTGGGCGTCGTAGGCTTCGCGGGGCCAGGCGTCGGTGATCAACGCATCGGCGAACCGCTCGCCGCCTGACCGCACGGCCAGCGAGACGGACTGTTCGGCCAGTTCTGCCACGGACTCCATCAGAGCGACGAGCCTGCCGACCGCGAACAGCTCGGCCAGATCCGCGTACGGTCCGGCGGTTTTGAGGCCGCCCGCGTCGCGTTTCGGTTGGCCCAGAGCGATTTCGAACCGCAGAGGCTCGCCGGCGCGGTCGAGGATCTGCTGCTGGAGCGCGCGGACGTCGAGGCGGCCCGCGTTGCGGCTGATGACGTGGTCGCGGAACAGTTCGGCCACCAGAGCGGCCCGCCGCGCGGCCGGATCACCCAGAGAGCTGTACAGCGCGTCTCCCGCCAGCACTTCGAGCATGCCGCGAGCGCGCTTGGTGAAGCGTTTGACCTGCTTGCGCACGCCGTCGCGCCAGGGTGGGGTGAAATCGCAGGAGACGGTGACGCCAGGGCGATCCAGGGCCGAGGAGGTCATCCAGGACTGGGAGTCCTCGCGGAGCAACGTGAGGAGCCGGCTCTCGCTGACCACCTTTTCCGCCGTGCCGATGGTCATGCCGAGGTCCTCTCGCAGCGGTGGTGCAGCGGATCGATGGCCATCACACGTCCGCCCTCTCCAACAGGTGGTGTAGCGAATCCCCCAACACCGGCCCAGTACTCGTGACATAGGCGATCGGCTGCAACCCTTCCTCCAGCCGAGCCAAAGCCCGGTACCGGTCGTCCGCCGCCACCCGGTGCCGCGCGCCCGACACCAGCACGGGGACCTCGCCCGCGGCCTCGCGTTCGATCAGGTAGCGGAACGTCGGCTTGGCCTCGCCGTTCTCGAAGTCGTAACCGCCGGTGCAGTGCTGCGCGGTCATGTTGGCGTCGCGCGAGGTCGCCGTGACGAAGTGCAGCTCACCCGGCTTGCCGTGGATCGTCAGCTTCACCGCGTCCGGCGTGACCGTGCGCAGGACGTTGAGATCCCTGTCCGCCAACGAGATCGCCACGTACCGGCACGCTGCCGAGAACGCCTCGCGCCGCAGTTCGCCGTGGTCCACCTCGAAACCGATGTCCGCGCGCGGCGCCACTTCGCCCAACGGGCGGCGCAACGACGTGATGTAGTGCCCGTAAGCATCCATCATCTGGTCAGGACCAGCGGAAACGTCCTCGTGGAACCTCGAGTAGCAGGTCGAGGTGGCGATCGACCAGAACGTGAACGCCAGCTGCGAACCCACGTCGGAGGCAGCGGTCATCTCGTCCAGCGACGGCACCGGGTCGGTCTCGTCGAAGAACGGCGTGTAGTCGCGCTCCAGGTCCACGACCCACTCGGCGTAGCGGGACGCACGCTGGTCCCAGTGCGCGGAGGCGATGCCGGAACGCACCCAGTCCTCGTAGTCGCAGATCTCCAGCACGCTCTCCGCACCCAGCTCGCGCACCCACATCCGCAGCGAGTCCTGATAGTCGAGGACCACGTTGTCGGGCGTGCGGCAGGCGCGGTTGTACTTGCGGCCGTCAGCCAGTACGCGGAACACGGCGCCCGTGGGGCTCAACGCGTTGAGTGTGTGCGCCAGGGCAGCGCAGCGGGCCAGGGAGTGGATCTCGGCGGTGTCCGGAGCGCGGCCGCGATTCTTCACGGGAGAGAAAGGCTTGCGGGAGAACAACGGCAGCACGAGCTCGACCGGGAGGCCCGCCGAGATCATGCCGAGCACCTGGTCGCGCAGCTCCGCGCGGCCGAAGTGCTCCTTGCGGGCCTTGAACCACTTCCCGTCGAACAACGCCTCGGCGACCAGCTCGGCGGCACCCGGCTTCGCGACGCCGTACTCCTTGGCCTGCTTGCGGGCGCGGCCCAGGGCAGCGTCCACGCGGGCGGCCGCCGCGCGGCTCACCGCGTGCGCAAGGGCGGGCATGACCTCGTCGACCCAGTACTTCGCGTCGATCGCGACGGATTTCGAGGCGAACTCGCGTTGGCGGTAGAGCTGGAAGGGTTTGCTGCGAACCTGGGAGATCAACCGGTGACCACCGGAGATCTGGCTGCGGCGCTGTTCGGCATTGAGCGCGTTCAGGGTTTGCGTCATGGCCTTCACTTCCGAACCAGGTGAAGCGCCGCGAACACGGCGCTGATGGCAAGGGGCACGAGCAGGAAGGCGTTGACCGTCGGCCAACTGGTGGCGGAGAGGAGCGGCCCTGCGGTGAGGGCACCGAGTGCGGAGGCGCCGAGCGTGAACATCTCGCTGACGCCCTGTGTGACAGTGCGTTCGTGCGGCAGATACGAGCCGGCGAGCAGGGTCGTGCCGGAGACGAACATCAGGTTCCAGCCGATGCCGATCAACGCCAGCGCGACCATGAAGGCGATGTGCGACGAGCTGCTCAACGCGATCAGTGCCCCTGCCGCGTTGATGACCACACCGACGAGAACTGTTCGTGCCGCACCGATTCGAGCGGTGAGGCGGCCGGAGACGAACGCCGTCGCGTACATGCCGACCATGTGCCACTGGATGACCGACGCGGCGTCGTGCACCGAGTGGCCGGAGCCGGACGCGGCGATGGGGGCGGCGGTCATGGCCAGGGTCATCGTGAAGTAGCCCGCGCCCGCCCCCGCGACACCGGCCAGGAACACCGGCTGCCGTGCGATTTCCCGCAACGTGCGCGGCTCACCGGCCAGAGCTGCCTCCTCGACGGCGTTCGAGGCGCTGTCGACGGTCATGCCCGCGACCACCGCCGTTGAGGCCAGACCCAACGCCGTGACCAGCGCGTACGACCCCGCGAAGACCACCGGCAGGGCATCGGAGACCGCCGTCGCGAGGAACGGGCCGGTGACCGCGGCGAGGATTCCGCCGCTGAGCACCGTGGAGATGGCCTTGGCGCGCTGGTCGGCGGGGGAGATGTCGGCGGCGGTGTAGCGGTAGTAGCCCGCCAGCGCCTGGAACACGCCGATGCACGCCACGCCGGCGCAGAACAGCAGGTAGCTGTGCAGCGTCACGGCGAGCACCGAGATGAGACCGCCGATGACCGCGGCGAGCGAGCCGAGGAGGAATCCTGCCCGCCTGCCGTGCCCGCGCATGAAGGCCGACGCCGGATAGGTGGTGAGCCAGGAAACGATGCTGATCAGCGCGAACGGAACGGTGGCGAGAACGGGGGACGGCGCCAGCGAGAGGCCGACGATTCCGGTCAGCGTGAGGTCCACGCTGATGCAGCACTGGTAGAGCGTCTGGGCCGCGGTGAGCAGCGACATGTTCCTCGCGCGTTGCCCGGCAGGCGCGGAAATACTCATTCAGATGCACGTCCACTCGGAATAAGGAACGCAATGATGCTTTGTGTGTAACCGTTTACATCGCTGCGGTGAAGGCTACTTGACCTACTTCGGTGAACACAACGGTTGTGTCCGGGCACACTGGCGACATTGCCGTTGCCTGTCCCAGGTTGATCCTGGGGAAACGCCCAGTAACCGAGAAAGAACGCGCCGGTCGGCCCGGAAATGAGACGCAAGGAGGCCCCTCGGTCTCATTTGGAGGAGTCCGAGGGGCCCGGCGGCCTTGCTGTTCGGTTGTTTTACCCGTTACTCGGAAGTGCTGTCCGCAAGCTGTCGAGGGCTACAGCTTTGGACACTTCTTCCACGCGAAGTGGTAGATGGTCTCGATCGAGCCGTCGGTCGAGTCCATCGCCATGAAGCTGGTCTTCTTCGGGTCCGACGTGCCCTTGTCCACGCGGAGCTCGGTGTTGATGTTGAAGTTCCGCTTCTCGCCGCACGGGTGGTAGACGATCGAGGCGACGTCGGTCTTGTGCGTGACCTGCCAGTTGTCGCTCAACGCGCCGTTGTAGGTCTTCGAGCGCTGGTCGGTGTCCGACATTCCCTGGAAGTAGTAGCTCGCCTTCACCGTTCCCTTCGCTCCCTTCTGCAGATCGGCGAAGCCTCTGTAGTCGGCCTGCGCGATTCCGTAGGTGAATCCGCCGGGAACGTTGACCTTGAGGTTCAGCTGGCAGTTCTTGCGGAAATCCGTCGGCTTGGACTGCGGGCCGACCTGGGCCAGATAGTCGCTGTAGGTGACCGTGAAAGCCTTGTTGTCCGGCGAGACGGCGACCGCGGCCGAGCCCAGGCGGCAGCCGGAGCCGTTGACCGTCACGACGTTGATGGTGATCTGGCCAGTCGGGGGCGGATCCGCGACCGGGGGAATGACGATGGTGGACAGAGCCAAGGCGGCCGCAGCCAACGTGCTAATCATGGGACACCTTTCCGAATGTGCAGGACATGTCGGGCGGCGTGATACGAGACCGTATCGGAAAGGGTGTTAACGAACCTCCGCCAACCAGAGCAACATTGCGTGGCAACAGCCGAGGTCAATGTGCGTCGACCATTTGTCACCTTTTGTGGTCGATCGGTTACCGCACTAATGGGCGAGTCGGCGGTGGCGTCGGTTAATTGCCACCCGTACCGAAAGAACGCGATTCAGGAACCTAATGCTCCTGGGCGTGCGCGCGAATGTAACACGCATCGAACGGAGTAACGGCGGTCTCGGTGGCGGAACTCAATTGGTGAAGCGTCCACACCCGTGCGGGCCCGGATACGGCAAAGGCGCATCCACAGTTGGATGCGCCCTTGTGGGTGAAACTCGAACTAGAGCGGTTTACCTGCCAGGACCGTTGCCCATCGAGCCACCGAGACCGAACAGGATCCGCTGGATGAGCTCGGGATCGACGTCCGGCTCGTCGCCCAGCGCCTCGGCCGCGGGCGAACGGCGCTTCTCTCGCCGGGGCAGCGGCACCGCGTTGGCGTTCACGCCGGTCGGCAGTGGCAGCTCGCACCAGATGAGCTTGACCCCGTTGCCGAGCTGCAGCTCGCCGGTGCGCAGGTCCGGGGAGGTGGGCGGCATCGTGAAGCGGGCCGCTTCCAGCTCGACCACCAGGTAGTCGCCGCTCAACCGCAACCGCAGCGTGATCAGCCGCGAGGTCTTGGGATCAGCGGATTCGATGGCAGCCTCTACCAGCGCACACGCCACGGCTGAGCAGTCCTCTGTCAC
>NZ_JYJG01000526.1 GCF_000955955.1 Lentzea aerocolonigenes | reverse complement strand
GTGGGTGACCATGCCGCCGAGGGAGTGGCCGGAGACGCCGACGCCGTTCGTGTTGATGTGCCCGGCGAGTGGACCGCTCGCGTTGAGCGCGAGGGTGTTGGTGAGGAGCTGCGAGACGTCCTTGGAGGTGTTGCCGTTGTTGACGTCGCTGAAGTTGTGGTTGAAGTACGGGGCGGGAACGATGAAGCCCGCCGCGGCCAGGGCCCGGATGATGAACAGGGAGTTCTGCGGGCTGCTGCCGAAGCCGTGGGTGAAGTTGTAGATCGGGAAGACACCGTTGGCGACAGGGGCGTTGTTCACCGGGTTGCCGCCGGCGCTGCCGGTGGCGGGGT
>NZ_JYJG01000525.1 GCF_000955955.1 Lentzea aerocolonigenes | reverse complement strand
CGACGGCGAACGGCGTGGTCGGCGCGGTGCCCAGAGGTGAGACGGGGGCGGCACTCGCCATGCCGGTACCGAGCAGGGTCGCGCCACCTACGCTCGCCGCTGCGACCGTGCTCAGCCTCAGGAAGGTACGTCGTTGCATCGACACGATGACTCCTTGGGAGGAAAGGATGTGTGGAACGGGCGGCGAGGCCTGGCTGCGGCCGGGCGGTCGGCTCGATGTCGCCGACCCGCCCGCCCGTCGGGTTCTGGCGGACGTAGCTGTTCGGCTGGGGCGCGTCCACGTCGCCGACGCTCGCGTCACCGGCGGTGTAGCTGTTGCCGGGCAGGGAGATCGGCGCGTCGAGGTAGTTGCCGCCGGTGCGGCGCAGTGACGGCTCGGACGGCGCCTGCTCGGTCCCGTTCACGACCGCGCGGACCGTGTACGAGGCGTCCGTCGGCGCCCAGGAGTCCAGGAACTTCGTGATCGGCGCGTCGTTCAGCTTGGTCTCGCCGCGGTACACGTTGAACCTGGTCGAGGCAGGCTCGCATCCGCGCGGCGGATCCCGTACGTGGTCATTCGATCTCCCTTGATCGAGTGAAGAAGACCCCTAGGCAGGCGGAGCACTGTGAACGTGCACGGCCGACTTGTCAAACGATGTGCTTTGATGGAACCGTATGTAGGCGATTGCCGCAAGAGTCTTGAACGCGTGTCTGTGAACGTGCACAGCATGGTCGAATTCGACGGCCTCATTCGACGAACCTGTTGGATCAGACCGGCTCGCTGACGACGCGAGCTCGCCGCCTCGTGCCGCTTCTCAGTTCTGCGTACTCGAAGGAGGCGAGCAGGCTGGTCGCGCCGGTCATTCGCGATTTTACTGTCCGATGTGGATGCTGCATGGGCGGCCGCGCGCTCGCGGTCGGCGGCACGAGGCCGCCGGCCGCGTCGGACCTGTTGCCTCACAAGGCCGATGGTTCGTCGGCAGCACGGGCCGGGATCAGTCGGAGCGGTGGTTTTGGTTGGCGGCCGCGACATTGCCCGCCGTCACCTTGGCGGGCCGGGGGCGATGACGGCGCCGTTCCGCGGAGGCAAACTCGAACCAGTCCTCGCACCCGTTCATGCACGGGTGGCTCCTCCCGGTCGACATCAGCACACCATCCGAACCGGGCGCCCGTTGTCGCCAGGTCATCGTGGCTGTGCCGGAGAGGCGTCTCTGCAGTCCACGCCGGGTGCTTGTTGAAGCGTTTCGATATGAGTTTCGACGTTTTGTCGGACCAGGATTGCCGGTTGACCCCGGGCGCGTCGAAGTACCTCGACGCGAATCGAAACTCTTGGTATTCGACGAGGTCGGATCAAGGCTGGACAACGTCGGTATGGTGCGTATTGATCGTCGTCCTCGAATGACCTTTGAATGCTTGGAATCTTTCGCGACATGCGAACTGCGCCTGCGTGACGAGCCCGGTTGCGCCCGTACAACACGCATTTGGACCCGACTGGCAGCGGAGGAACTCGGCATGGCGGCACACGACGACGCAGCAAGCGGTGCGGGTACGGGCGGGTCGGCGGAGCTGAACCGGCGCCGCTTCCTGGGTGGCGTGGCGCTCGGTGCGGGACTGGTGGCAGCACAACTACCGCTCGCGCGCCTGGCCGCTGCCGGCGAGGTATCGGTCCACCTGAATCCGGTGGCGCTGAGACCGGACGCGCGGGTCCGGGATCTGATCGCCGCGCTGACGCTCGACGAGAAGGTGGGCCTGCTGCACCAGTTCAGCATCGCCGTCATCCGCCTGGGGATCCCGCAGTTCCGCACCGGAACCGAGGGGTTGCACGGCCTGTCCTGGCTGGGCCGCGCCACTGTGTTCCCGCAGAACACCGGACTGGCGATGACCTGGAACCCGGCGCTCATGGTGAAGGTGGGCAACGTCATCGGGCGGGAGGCGCGCGCCTACAACAGCGTCGACGCCCGGTTCAACGGGATCGACATCTGGGCGCCGGTCGTCGATCTCGCGCGGGATCCGCGCAGCGGACGCGCGTCGGAGAGCATGGGCGAGGACGTCACGCTCGCCGCCACCATGTCGACGGCGATGGCGTGGGGGATGAAGGGGAACGACCCCGTCCACTACCAGAGCATCCCGACGCTCAAGCACATCGCGGCCTACGGGCAGGAGGCCGCGCGCACCTCGTACTCCGCCAACGCGACGCCGCGGAACCTGCACGAGTACTACTTGCGCGTCTTCCGGAAGGGGATCGAATCAGGCGCCGCGAACGGGATGATGACGTCCTACAACCTCGTCAACGGCAAGCCCACGATGGTGTTGCCGGAGATGATGTCCACTGTCTACGAGAAATGGGTTCCGGGCGGCTACGGGAACTGCGCCTACTTCAGCGTCACCGACGCCGGATCGCCGGGCAACCTGACCTTCTCGAACGGCTACTACCCCAGCGGCGCGGTTGGGCAGGCCGCCGCGATGGCCGACTCGATCAAGAACGGCGTCGCTGTCATGACGCCCGGCGACACCGACACGCCCAGCACACGGCGCCCGATCTACGAGGCGCTGGCCCGCGGCATGCTGACCGTCGCGGACATCGACAGGGCGGTTCACGGCATCCTGATGGTGCGCCTGCACGCCGGTGACCTCGATGCCGAGCCGACCAACCCGTACAAGCAGCTGAACATGCGCAACGCCTTGACGACGCCCGCGCACAGCGCCGTGGCGGCAGCTGCCGCACGGGAGCAGGTCGTGCTGCTGAAGAACACCGACCACATTCTGCCGCTGGACAAGTCGCTGTCGCGGCTGGCACTCGTGGGCCCGCTCGCTGACGAGAACTCCACCGACTTCTACGCCGGCAGCTACCCGTACGCGACCTTCATCAAGGACGAGGTCGCGGCGAGACTGAAGGGTGGCGCGAACGCGCTCGCCTTCACCCGCGGCCTCGACGTGGTCGGCCTGCAGGTTGTCAACGGCACCGGCACGCCCGACGGCAAGTTCCTGACCGCGGGCGGCACCGCGGACGCGCCCCTGACCGGGTCTGCCACCTCCGCCGACGATCCGTTGGCCCAGTTCTACGACTACGACTACGGGTACAACAACCATCTTCTGCGTTCGGTCGCCCACGATCGGTACCTCGCGGCCCGCGGCGCCGGCAACACGGTAATGGCCGACGCCGACCCGCCAGGTTTCGAAAGCCCCGACCGCTCCAGCCAGCAGTGGACGACAGACCAGAATCTCGGGATCGTCAGCCGGTCCGGGGCCACGGTGTCGCTGCGCTTCGCGAAGAGCTCCGGCATCGTCAGCCCGGCGGCGAGCCCCAACGTGTTCGTGAACACCAGCGCGCCCTACGACGTGCGGCACGACGGCTCGGTCTCCAGCCCCAACCGGCAGTTCGAGCTCGTCACCGTCAAGGACGGTATCGCCGACGCCGTCGCCAGCGCGTCCTCGGCTCCGGTGGCCGTCGTGGCCGTCGGCGACCAGCCGCACCTGACCTCGCGTGAGACACAGGACCGGCTCACCGAACCACCCGGCATCCAGCTGCCGCCCCACCAGCAGCAGCTCGTCGACGCGGTTGCCGCAACCAACCCGAACACGGTCGTGGTGGTCGTCGGCAGCTACCCGTTCGACCTGCGCACCATTGCCGCGAACCCGAACGTGAAGGCGATCGTCTACAGCAGCCATGCCGGCCAGGAGCTCGGTTCGGCGATCGCCGACGTGCTCTTCGGTGACCACACCCCGGCCGGTCGGCTCAACCAGACCTGGTACCCCGGTCTCGACGCGCTGCCGACGATCTCCGACTACGACATCATCAAGGGCAAACGCACCTACGAGTACTACGAAGGCGACGTCCTCTACCCCTTCGGGTACGGACTGACCTACACCTCGTTCCGCTACAGCAACCTCACCGTGAGCCCGGCCTCGTCGCGCAACACCCGCGACCCCGACATCTCAGTGGGATTCACGGTGACCAACACCGGCGCGGTGGCCAGCGACGAGGTCGCACAGGTGTACGCCAGTCACCGCCCAGGGGCCGAGTCGCGCGTCGAACATCCGAAGAAGCAACTCATCGGCTTCCAACGCATCCATCTCGCCCCGGGTCGGTCCCAGCGCGTCACCGTCGTCGCCAAGCTGTCCGACCTCGCGATCTGGGACGTGTCACGCGGCCGCTTCTTCGTGGAGCCCGGCAGCTACACGATCAGCGCCGCCCGCTCTTCGGCCGACGCGGACCAGCTGGTGTCACGCACCCTGACCGTGACCGGTGATCCGATCCCGGCACGTGACCTGAGCCGCGCCACGCCTGCCTGCGACTTCGACGACTACTCGTTCACGAGCCGGACGGCGACCGGCCTGCAGGCCGATGTCGTGCCGACATCGGTCAGCGAGGACGACACCTACGGCATCCTGGTCAGGACGGCAGGAGCGTGGGTCGAGTACGCCGATGTCAGCGTCGCCCGCCGTCCGGTGGGAATCACGATCCGCGCGTCCAACCCGAACCCCTCCGCGTCGAACATCGCGGTGTGGAGCGGCGGGCCGAGCGCGGACCAGGGCGGAACGCAGATCGGGACGATCACCGTCGCGCCCACCGGCAGCGCCCAGACGTTCGTCAACGCAGGTGCCGAACTGGCCCGGCCCAGCGATCGCACGGCCGACCTGCACCTCGTCTTCCCCGACCCCGGCGTGATCGTCAAATGGCTTCGTCTGGGGGCAGTGGCACCGGCGACGAATGCGGATGTCTCGATCACCTCGAACCTCTTCAGCTCGAGTGCGTCGACGTCCCTGGGGCGCGCCAGGGTCCGGGTTTCCGCCACGATCGAGCAACAGTCCGCGAGCTTGCTCCTCGAAGCACCGCTGCGCGGCACGGGAGTTGTCACCGGTCCGCCGACGTGGACGGTGACCGCTCCCGGCGGTGGCCCGACGACGCTCGCGACGATCAACAGTTCCGGCCAGTTGACCGCTACCGGCAAGGGAGACGGGACCGTGCGCGTCACCGCCACCTACGCCACCCCGCGCGGAACGGTCGCCGCGGAGCTCACGGTCACCCTCAAGAACCAGACCGTACCCGCGGGCACCGAGCCCGAGGCGATCATCATTCGCAGTGGCCACGATTCGCGCCCGCGCGACATCTCCTGGGGACCCAACCAGTTCTCCCGGTTCGGTGCGATCGACCAGCACCGCGGTTCGCTGATGCTGTCGGCGGTCACGTACCCGTTCCCGTCGGCGGCTCGCCCTGTCACCTTCGAGCTGACCGACAAGGACGGCCGCCCCACGGTTCTCGCGGAGATCACCGCATCGGCAGGCGGATTCATCGAGGGGCAGACCTCCGGCAACAACAACCGGGCGTGGAACTGCACGGTCCGCGCGACGGGCGTCGGCAACGGCGACATCTACCTCAAGGCGACCACGGGCAACGGCCTGTCCTGCACGACCCGGGTCGTGATCCAGGGGCAGACCGACAAGAAGGCGTTCACCGTCCGGCACGAGGCGGAACTGTTCGACGGCGCCGGAAACACCAGCGGCGCCTCGTCGAACCTACGTGTGGACAACGTCCACGGTGACGATGTCGGCCTGCAGCTGAACCGGATCCGCAACGGCGACTGGGTCGTCTATCGCAAGATCGACTTCGGCGGCGTCACCCTGGCCGACCTGACTCTCAACTACGTCAAGGTGTCGATCGAACCGGCCACGATCACCGTCAGGGCCGACGACCCGGTCAACGGGACCGTGCTCGGCAGCGTGACGGTCACCGGAGCCCACGACCTCAACTCGGCGACCGACTACCGCGATCCGCTCTACCACTGGCGGCGAACGACCGTGCCGATCACCGCCCTGCCCGGTGTGCACGACCTGTACTTCGTGTTCGACATCTCGCCCGGCATCCCGGACACCGACGTCTCGAACACCTGCGGCGCGGTGGCCGGCTGGCTCGACCTCGGCGTCAACTGGTTCAGGATCGGCTACCGCTTCGACGGCTTCCGCGCACCGGTCCTGAATCCGCCCGCGGTCAACACGGTGAAGGCCGGCAGCGCCGTGCCGATCAAGTTCGGCCTCGGTGGCAACGCCGGTCGCGATGTCGTGGCACCGGGATCACCCACGTCGCGGTTGATCGACATCAGTACCAGCGCACCGCGCGGAGCCCCCGCGACACCCGCGGGAAACCAGGGTGGCGTCCGCTACGACCCGAGGCGCGACGAGTACACCTACGTCTGGCAGACGGACAGGTCCTGGGCCGGCACCTGTCGCGAGTTCACGCTCACCCTGACCGACGGCACCACCCACTCGGCGCGATTCGCGTTCATATCCCGCGGTCAATAAATCCGGTCCAGGCGTCGTCGCCGTCAACTTCCGCCCCCTTTTCTGGCGAAATAGTCATCTGGTTCTTCCGTCGTGGCGATGTTCTCGCTAACGTCCGGCGGGGCATATCCGAAATCGAAGCGATTCGATTCGAATTCGACAGCTTGTGCATTCGTCGTGCGGAGGAGGGGTTGATGGCAGAGGCAGGGAGGCGGTCCAAGCGGGCTCTGGCGGTCACGCTGGCGGCCGCGCTGGCGATCGCCGGGTGCGGGTCGGGAGCCGGTGACGACGGGCCGAGGACGCTGAAACTCTGGCACTACGAAGGCCCGGACAGCGCGATGGGGGTGGCGTGGGCCGAGGCGGTCAAGCAGTTCGAGTCGACCCATCCCGGTGTCAAGGTGGCGTTCGAGGAGAAGGGGTTCGAGCAGATCCAGAAGACGGCACCGATGGTGCTGAACTCCAACGACGCGCCGGATGTCCTGGAGTACAACAAGGGCAACGCCACCGCGGGCCTGCTGTCGAAGCAGGGACTGCTGACCGACATCTCCGACGAGGTGACGAAGCGCGGCTGGGACAAGCAGCTGAGCCCGCGCATCCAGACCACGGCCCGCTACGACGAGCAGGGCGTGATGGGGTCGGGCAAGTGGTTCGGCGTGCCGAACTACGCCGAGTACGTGAAGGTCTTCTACAACAAGGACATGTTCGCGCAGCAGGGCATCGCCGTGCCGGCCACGCTCGAGGAGCTGACGGCGGCGATGGACAAGTTCGTCGCGGCCGGCGTCACGCCGCTCGCCGTCGGTGGCGCCGAGTACCCGGCGCACCAGATCATGTACCAGCTCGCGCTGTCGAAGGCGGACAAGGACTGGGTGGACCGGTACCAGCGGTACACCGGCAAGGTGGACTTCCACGACGCGGCGTGGACCTACGGCGCCCGCACGTTCGCCGACTGGGTGGACAAGCGCTACATCAGCAAGGACTCGGCCGGGGTGAAGGCCGAGGACATGGGTGTGTCGTTCATGCAGGGCAAGTACCCGATCATGATCTCGGGCACGTGGTGGTACGGCAGGCTGGCGGCCGGGATCAAGGACTTCCAGTGGGGCTCGTTCCTGTGGCCGGGGCTGACCGCCGGGTCCGCAGGCAACATGTGGGTGGTGCCGCAGGGTTCCAAGAACAAGGACCTGGCCTACGACTTCATCGCGATCACGATGTCGCCGCAGATCCAGGACAAGCTCAGGGACGCGGGCGGTGTGTCCCTCGTGGACAGCGGCACCGCTGCCGCCTCGCCGCAGATCCAGGAGCTCACGGAGAACTTCAAGACCCTGAGCGCGCAGGACCGCCTGGCCTTCTACCCCGACTGGCCCGCCCCCGGCTACTACGACGTGCAGGTCTTCGCGGTGCAGAAGCTGATCACCGGCACGGCCACGCCACAGCAGGTGCTGGACGAGCTGGCCAAGCCGTACCAGGAGAACCTGGCGAACGTCGGCAAATGATCGCGAGGACAGTGCGGGAACGCGGCTCGTACCTGCTGTTCCTGATCCCCGGCGCGCTGCTGCTGGTCGCGGTGATCCTGGTGCCGTTCGTGATGAACGTCGGCATCAGCTTCACCCGGTGGCAGGGCGTCGGCGATCCTAAGTGGACCGGGCTGGACAACTACACGCGGCTGTTCGGCGACAGCACGTTCTGGTCGTCGTTCCAGCACAACCTGGCGCTCGTGGTGGCGATGGCGATCCTGCCGACAGCCGCCGGACTGGTGATCGCGGCCGCGTTGTTCGACGTGATCGGCAGGAGGTTCGGGCAACGGGCGGCGAGCGTGCTGCGGGCGTGCGTCTACCTGCCGCAGGTGCTGCCGATCGCGGTGGCGGGCATCGTGTGGAGCTGGATCCTGGCTCCGCGGGGCGCGCTCAACGAGTTCCTCGGCGCTGTCGGACTGGGCTCGCTGGGGCAGAACTGGCTGGGCGACCCGGATGTCGCGCTGTGGAGCGTGATGGGCGTGCTGGTGTGGATCCAGCTCGGCTATCCGGTGGTGATCTTCATGGCGGGCATGCAGCGGGCCGACCTGTCGCTGTACGAGGCCGCCGAGCTGGACGGCGCGTCGTGGTGGGGCCGGTTCTGGCACGTGACCGTGCCGCAGCTGCGGCCCGAGGTCTTCGTGGTGCTGCTGACGTGCACGATCGCCGCGTTGAAGGTGTTCGGGCCGATCTACGTGCTGACCAGGGGCGGCCCGGGCGGGGCGACGAACGTCCCGTCCTACTTCTCGTTCCAGAACTTCTTCGAGAAGACCCAGGTCGGCTACGGCGCGGCGATCGCGACCGTCCTCACGGTGCTGATCCTCATCCTCACCACGGTGTTCCTGAAAGTGCAGAACCGGGGTGAGCGCACGTGAAACGCCATGCCGTGCTCTGGTCGCTGATCGTGCTCGTGGCCGTGATGCTGGCACCGTTCGTGATCGTGGCCCTGAACGCGCTGAAGACACCGGCGCAGTACGCGTCCGGCGGGCCGCTGGCGTTGCCCACCGACATCACCTTCCAGGGGATCATCGACTTCTGGAACCGGGTCGGATTCGGTCAGAAGCTGTTCAACAGCGTCGTCATCAGCGGTTCGGTCGCGGTGCTGGCGGTCGTCGTGTCGGTGCTGAACGCGTACGCGCTGGGCATCGGCCGGGTCCGCGGCAGGCTGTGGATCCTGATCGCCTTCCTGGTGGCGAACACGCTGCCGCAGGAGGCGATGGTGTACCCGTTGTACTTCCTGGCCAAGGAGACCGGGTTGTACGACACGCAGCTCAGCGTGATCATCATCTTCACGATCATCCAGGCCGCGTTCGGCACCTACCTGCTGTCCTCGACGTACGCCGGGTTTCCGCAGGAGCTGCTCGAGGCGGCCAGGATCGACGGCGCGAACAAGTGGCAGACCCTGGTCCGGATCGTGGTGCCGATCAGCAGACCCACCCTCGGTGTGCTGTTCGTCTTCTCCTTCATCTGGACGTGGAACGAGTTCTTCCTGCCGCTGGTCCTGCTGAT
>NZ_JYJG01000524.1 GCF_000955955.1 Lentzea aerocolonigenes | reverse complement strand
GTCCTGCTGATCTCCAACGACACCCAGACCGTGCCGGTCGCATTGGGTGTGCTGCAGGGACAGCGGCTGATGGACGCGACGATGACCAGCGCCTCGGCGCTGCTCGGCGTGATCCCCGCCATCGCGTTCTTCCTGATCTTCCAGCGCACCCTCACCCGCGGCATCACCGCGGGAGCGGTCAAATGAAGCCGGCCGACAGCGGTTCATCATGTCGAGCACTGCCTCCTGCCTGAGGGCCACGCAACGCTCCTTTGTGGACGTTCTGCTCGCGTACTCGTGTGGCGAGAACGGCTTTGATTCGCCTGACGCCCTTGCGTGCCAGGCTGGAAAGCGCTTTCCTGTGAAGCATGTCTGACGTTGGTCTCGGCGGATCAATCACGACGGGCGGTGTGATTTGTTGAATCGACGGTCGAATCGACGGTTGAACAGGTTGTGGGGAATCGTTCTCGGTTGTGTTGTGGCGGCAGGAATGTGCGGTGCGGCGGGGACCGCCCGGTCCGCTCCGGCGGAGCAGGTCGAGCCGACCGGGCGGACGGTCGACTTCACCGGTGCGTGGAAGTTCCTCCTGGTCAACAAGACCGGTGCGGACGCTCCGCAGCCGGCCGCGAGCGATCCGGCTTGGCGTGACACGCGTCTGCCGCACGACTGGAGCATCGGCCACGACCCGGCGCAGGGGGCGCACACCAACTCGGGTACGG
>NZ_JYJG01000523.1 GCF_000955955.1 Lentzea aerocolonigenes | reverse complement strand
GCCGTCGATGGCGGGCAAGAAGGTGTCGATCGAGTTCGACGGCGTGTACATGGATTCCGAGGTGTATCTCAACGGGACGCTGCTCGGGCGCCATCCCTACGGTTACACCGGATTCGCGCTGGACCTCAGTTCACGCGTGCACACGGACGGCACGCCGGACGTGCTCGCGGTGAAGGTGCGCAACCAGGTGCCGAGCAGTCGCTGGTACTCGGGCAGCGGCATCTACCGCGATGTCCGCCTGGTGGTGACCGAGCCGGCACACGTCACCCGCCAGGGTGTGCAGGTGACGACTCCGGATCTGGCGAACACGATCAAGTCCGGTTACGCGACGATGCGCGTGGCGACCACCGCTGTCAGTGAACAAAGCGACGTCCAGGCCGATGTCGTCTCGACGGTCAAGGACGCGAGAGGTCAGGTCGTGGGCACGGGCACGGCACATACCGCGCTGACCTCACAACCGCGCACCGCGTCCGTGGACGTGCGGATCGACCGGCCGGCGCTGTGGTCGGTGGACCGGCCAGAGCTGTACACGGTGGACACCGAGGTCCGGGTGGGTGGCAGGGTCGTGGACACCGTGAGCACCCGCACGGGCCTCCGGTACTTCGCGTTCGACCCGAACAGCGGCTTCTCGCTCAACGGTGTGGAGATGAAG
>NZ_JYJG01000522.1 GCF_000955955.1 Lentzea aerocolonigenes | reverse complement strand
GTGTGGAGATGAAGCTCAAGGGCGTGAACCTGCATCACGACCTCGGTGCGCTCGGTTCCGCGGTGTCGTCCGACGCGATCGTCCGCCAGTTGCGGATCATGAAGAGCATGGGCGTGAACGCCGTGCGCACGTCGCACAACCCGCCCCCACCGGAGTTCCTGCGGGCGTGCGAGGAGTTGGGCCTGCTGCTGCAAGTCGAGGCGTTCGACATGTGGCACATGTCCAAGACGACGTACGACTACGGCCGGTTCTTCGATGCCAGCAGCAGCGCGGACATCCGCGAGATGGTGCACGCGGCCAAGAACTCGCCGTCCGTGGTGATGTGGTCGATCGGCAACGAGGTCTACGACGTCGGCTACGCCTCGGGCGTGCCGATCGCCCGGCGGCTCATCGCCGACGTTCGGGCCGTGGACACCACGCGCCCGATCGTGATGGGTAGTCACCTGTACCGGCAGGTGCCGGCGGCCGGGTCACCGCAGGACCAGATTCTGCAAATGCTCGACGGACTGGGCGTGAACTACAACAACTCGTCGTCGATCGACGAGCTGCACGCCAAGTACCCCACCAAGTTCTTCTACGAGGGCGAGTCGTCCGCGGCTACCTCGACGCGCGGCTCCTACCAGGACCCCGATCAGCTCAACACCGGTGAGAACCACACGCCGGGCAAGCGGAACACGTCCTCCTACGGCAACAACATGCCGAGGTTCGGCTACAGCGGCGAGTACGGGCTGAAGAAGGGTGGTTCGCCGGCCAGTTCCTGTGGGCGGGCATCGACTACATCGGCGAACCCACGCCCTACGACGTGTTCCCGGTGAAGTCGTCGTATTTCGGTGCAGTGGACACCGCTGGGTTTCCCAAGGACATCTACCACCTCTTCCGCAGTCAGTGGAGCAGTGAGCCGATGGTGCACCTGCTGCCGATGAACTGGACCGGCCACAAGCCCGGTGATCCCGTTTCGGTGTGGGCGTACAGCAACGTCGACACCGTTGAACTGACCCTCAACGGAAAGTCGTTGGGCGAGAGGAAGTTCAACACGAAGACGACCACCTACGGCAAGCGGTACCTGGAGACCGCGGAGGCGAGTGGGGACGACAAGACCGTCACCTCCGGCCCGTTCCCCGGCAGCTACACGAGTCCCAACGGCAGCGCGGGCAAGCTGCACCTGGCGTGGACGGTGCCGTTCCAGCCCGGACGGCTGGTCGCGGTCGCCAGGCGCGGCGGTGTCGAGGTCGCCCGCGACGAGGTCGTGACGGCGGGCGCACCGCACGCGGTCAGGCTGACTCCCGACCGCAACACCACCACGGCCGACGGCAAGTCGCTCACGTTCGTCACCGCCGACGTCGTCGACAGTGCGGGCGTGATCGTGCCAGATGCGGAAAACCTGATCTCGTTCCAGGTCGGTGGCGGCAGTCTGGCGGGGCTGGACAACGGCCGCCAGGAAAGCGCCGAAAACTACCAGGTGAGCTCACGCACCGCGTTCAACGGCAAGGCACTGGCGATGGTCCGGTCCGGGCCGGGTTCCACCGCGATCACGGTCACGGCGCGCGCGGCGGGTCTGCAAACCGGCACCGCGACCATCACGGCCACCGGTGCACCGCACGGCATCGCACCGGCCGCAGGTCCCGTGCCGGGGTCGCCGGCTGTACCGGACGCCGCGGC
>NZ_JYJG01000521.1 GCF_000955955.1 Lentzea aerocolonigenes | reverse complement strand
ACGGCCCTGCTGCCGGCGGTGAGCAGGGCACACGCGACCGAGTGGGTGTCGCTGTCCGGTGTGGAGGGAGCACCGGTCGGCTCGGTGCAGGCATCGTTCGTCATCGACTCGTTGCACGGCCTGCCGGCGGCGATCGCCGTGTCCTATTGGAACGGAAGGGCGTTCGTGCCGGTTCGCAACACGCGGGTCCAGTGGGCGACGGAGTCCGGGAAACCGACCAGGGTCACCTTCACTCCGGTGAGCACCGGACGAATCCGGCTCGATCTGACCAGTCGAGCGCCGGGCACTACACGGGGGTTCCTCGGGATCACGGAGGTGCTGGCCGGACGTTAGCGAGGGAAGGGGTGGACCGTGTGGGTCCACCCCTTCCGGTCCGGAGAGCCCGAACGGAGAGTTGCCCGGTGGTTGCCTCTCGCCGTGTGTGATCGCACGCGCCGGCGTACTCCTGCGTGACACTCCCGGCCGCTTGACGGTCGTCCACGGGCCTCCTACCGTCCTGTTGGTAAGCGCTTTCCACGTTGTGTCACAACACTTCTTCTCCATCGTGTGCAGGAAGGTCGAATCCGTGTCGAACAGGGAATCGAACGGTTGGACGCGCAGGTCGTTGTTACGCGGTATGGCGATCGCCGGGGTCGCCCCACTGCTGCCGGGTACCGCGGGGGCGGCGCCCGGCAGCAGTGGGGTCGCCGGGGGCGGGTTCAGCCTCGTTCAGGACGGTGCCGCAGTGGACCTGTTCGTGGACCAGGTGGACGACCCCGCCGTCGCCCGTGCCGCGGGGGACTTGGCCGCCGATCTGGAACGGGTCAGCGGCGTGCGGCCACGCCTGCGCCGCACCACGTCCGGGATGTCCACGACGGCGGTGCTGATCGGCACCATCGGCGCGAGCCCGGTCATCGACCGCCTGATCGCGGAGGGGCGGCTGGACACCGCGGAGGTGGTGGGCCGGTGGGAGGCCTCGGTGACGCAGGTGGTGGAGCGCCCACTGCCGGGCGTGGACCGGGCGCTCGTGATCGCGGGAAGCGACCGGCGTGGCACGGTGTACGGCAGCTACGACATCTCGGAGCGGATCGGTGTGTCGCCGTGGTACTGGTGGGCCGACGTGCCGGTGGAACGCCGCACGACGGTGAGCGTCGAGGCGGGGCCGGTCAAGCGTCGTGAACCGTCGGTGCGTTACCGGGGCATCTTCATCAACGACGAGCGGAACCTGACCACGTGGTCCAACCGGACGCAGGAGCGGGACAAGAACATCGGCCCGGAGACGTACAAGAAGATCTTCGAGCTGCTGCTCCGGTTGAAGGCCAACTACCTGTGGCCCGCCATGCACCCGTACACCGATTACTTCAACAAGTACCCGGAGAACGCCCGGCTCGCCGACGAGTACGGGATCGTGATCGGCTCCAGCCACCCGGAAGCGTTGCTGCGCAACGGTGTCCACGAGTGGCAACCGTGGGCCGAGGCACACCGCAACCCCGACGGCAGCCTGCCGGAGTACGACTACACGGTGAATCCCCGCGTGATCGCCGACTACTGGCGGGCGCGGGCGCGGCAGAACGCCGCCTACGAGAGCTGCTGGACGATCGGCATGCGTGGCCTGCACGACTCCGGCTTCCAGACCCGCTACGCGAAGACGGTGCCGGAGAAGGTGGCGGTGATGAACCGGATCATCACCGACCAGCGCCGGATCCTGGCCGAGGAGGTCAAGGCCACCGCGGGTCCGCAGATCTTCATCCCCTACAAGGAGGTCCTGGACCTCTACAACGCGGGCGTGCAGGTGCCCGAGGACGTCACCCTCGTCTGGCCGGACGACAACCACGGCAACATGCGGCAGATGCCCACCAGCGCGGAGCAGCGGCGCCCCGGCGGCAACGGGCTCTACTACCACATCTCGTACTGGGGCACCCCGAAGAGCTACCTGTGGCTGGACACCACCCAGATCGGCAAGATCTGGCAGGAGCTGCGCCGCGCCCATGAGCACCGCGTCGATCGCCTGTGGGTCATCAATGTCGGCGACATCAAGTCGCAGGAGGCCGGACTGTCCTTCTGCATGGACCTCGCGTGGAACATCCACCGGTGGGGCCCTGAGAACATCGAGGACTTCCTGGTCGAGTGGACGGGCCGGCAGTTCGGGCGGCAGCACGGCAACGAGATCGCCACCATCCGCACGGAGTTCTACCGCCTCGCCGCCGAACGGCGCCCGGAGTTCGTCGACCGCGGCACGATCTCCCTGGTGCACCACGGTGACGAGGCGGGCGAGCGGATGGCCGCCTACCGGAACCTGCTGGAGCGGACGAAGGCGCTGGGCCGCAAACTGCCCGCGGCCTACCAGAACGCCTTCTACGAGCTGGTCGAGTACCCGGTGCACGGTGCCTACCTGATGAACCTCAAGTACTACTGGGCGGACTGCAACGCACTGGCGTCCCGGCAGGGCAGGGGAGCGGGGGTGAACAGGTACGCGGACCTGTGCGAGGCCGCGCACGCGGAGGAGGAGGCGCTCACCCGGCGCTACAACCTCGAGATCGCGGGTGGCAAGTGGAACGGCGTCGTCAACCCCTATCCCACCGACATCCCACAGGCGCCGGGCCGCCCGACCGTGGTCCGCGTGACGCCGCAGAACACCTCGGGGCTGGGTGTGGCCACCGAGGGCAACGAGACAGGCATCGCGCGGCCACTGTCCTTCTCCTCCTACCCGCGCGACCGCCGTTTCGTGGACGTCTTCAACACCGGATTCCGCTCCTTCACCTGGCGCGCCTCGACAAGCCACCCGTGGGTGCAGGTGAACTCGACCTCCGACACCGTCACCGACCAGGTTCGTGTGTGGGTTTCCATCGACTGGTCGCGGGCGCCTGTGGGCAGGAACGAGGCGAGGGTGACGTTCACCGGCGCGGGGAAGACCGTGTCCGTGCCGCTGCGCGTCAGCAACGACGGTGAGGAGGCACGCAGGCGCGCCACGGGATTCGTCGAGGCCCATGGCTACGTCTCGATCGACGCGGCGCACTTTCACGGCCGCGTGGCGCGTAGCGGTGCTGACTGGCGTGTGGTGCGCGGGCTCGGCAGGCGGCGGGCCGCGGTGGAGGCCGTTCCCTCGACCGCGACGCCCATCACCGACGGCGTGACGACCCGGTCGCCGGAGCTGACCTACCGGATCCTGTTCGCAGGTGCAGGGACTTTCCCGGTGACGGTGTTCCGCCTGCCGTCACTGGACGCGCGCGGGAACCGACGGCTCGCCATCGCACTCGACAACGGTCCCGCCGTGGTGCTGTCAGGTCAGGCCGTCGCCACGGGCAGGTGGGACGACGCGTGGGCGCGCAACGTCACCGAGGGCGTGGAGAAGCTCACCGGCTCGCTGACCGTCACCAGACCCGGCGAGCACGTGCTGCGCCTGCTGATGGTCGACCCCGGCATGGTCGTGGACCAGATCGTGGTGAACACAGGAGGCCTGCCGGCCACCTACCTCGCCCCGCCGGAGAGCTATCAGCCGGAGGCGGCGGATCGCGAGGTCCGCTAGGCCTGTAAACGCTTTCCTGGCTATCGGTCCGTCCACGCGCTGACAGGAGACATCACTGTGCATCGCCGACCCACACCACCCTCGGTGGACCGCTGGTCAGTTCAGGCCACGGCCCGTATCCGCCTCCTCGCAGGCGTTGTGTCCGTCATCGGCCCTCATCTGCTCCGGTCGTGTGGTCACGACTTTGCGACGCCGGACAGCAGATCGACGCGCCAGCGGTGACGCAGCCCGAGGAACAACGTGATCAGGGGAATGATCGAGAGCCGCCTGCTGGTGATCACGAGGTTGTGGAGGGCGGCGGTGAACGGGAATGTCCGGTCATCGGTGAGCACGACGTAGGGCAGCAGAAAGTTCTCCCGATGGCGGCGGACTGGAACAGGAAGAGCGTGACCGGCATCGCCAGCATCCTCTGCCAGGCGATCGAGGTGAGGAGCCACAGGTCACGGGCACCGTCCACGCGGAACGCACACCGGGTTCGCGGCGGCCAGGCAGATCCCGCCTGAAATATGGCGACGGTGAGCTGACCGCGGTGGCGTTGCGACGTGCCGGATTGCCGCGTGCGGTCGCGGTGTGGTGCCGCGACCGCACGTGCAGGTCGAGCTGAGGCCGGGCAGCCGGCACGAGTTCGACGGAAGGCCGGCGGCACCGTCCGCCCATCGGCGATCTTCGACAGCGCGGGAGCGGTATCGGCCGCGGCGCTGGGCACGCCGGACACCTCTCACGATGGCCAACCGACGCCGCTCACGTCAGATCTCCTTGATGAAGTTCAGCAATGCGGTGTTCACCTCGTCCGGGCGCTCCTGCGGGAGCCAGTGCCCGGCATCGGGGATGTCGACGATTCCGCGGAGGTTCGGGACGATCCGGTCGATTCCGCTGATGTCGGTGAACTGCCGGACGAGGTCGCGCTCACCGCTGAGGTAGAGCGCCGGCGGCGTGATCTGGGCGTGGTGCCAGGGGGAGGTCAGTTCCCAGTTGCGGTCGATGTTGCGGTACCAGTTCAGGCCACCGCTGAAGCCGGAACGGGTGAACGAGTCGACGGCCACGTCGATGTCCTCGTCGTCCAGCCAGTCCGGGAGCACCTGTGGTGCGGTGAACTGGTCGAGGAAGCCCGCCCCCGCCGGCACACCCGGCCGGTCCGTGGTGCCGCCGAGCAGCGTCCGGAACATCGTGCGCACGTCGGCTTCGAACTCGGCCTCCGCGACCCCGGGACGCTGGAAGTAGATCTGGTAGAAGCCCTCGCCGAAATGCTGACGCAACAGACTCAGGGGCGGAGCCGGAGACCGCGGTGCCGGTGGCACGCTGAGGCCGGCCACGCCGCGCACCAGGTCCGGCCGCAACAACGCGGTGTACCACGCGACGACGGCGCCCCAGTCGTGCCCGATCACGACAGCCTGTTCCTCGCCCAGCGCGTGGATCAACTGCGCCACGTCCCCCACGAGGTGCAGAATGCTGTACTGCTCCATGCTTTCCGCGCTGTCGGTGTGCCCGTAGCCGCGCTGGTCAGGGGCGACAACGTGATATCCGGCGTCCACAAGTGACTGGAACTGGTG
>NZ_JYJG01000530.1 GCF_000955955.1 Lentzea aerocolonigenes | reverse complement strand
GACGCGCTCCTGGGCCGCCATCCCTACGGCTACACCGGCTTCGCGTTCGACCTCGGCCAGCGCGCACACACCGACGGCACGCCGAACGTGCTCGTGGTGAAGGTGCGCAACCAGATTCCCAGCAGCCGCTGGTACTCCGGCAGCGGCATCTACCGCGATGTCCGGCTGGTCGTGACCGAGCCGGCGCACGTGACGCGCCATGGTGTGCAGGTGACGACCCCTGACCTGGCGAACACGATCAAGTCCGGTTACGCGACGTTGCGCGTGGCGGCCACCGCCGTGAGCGAACAGGGCGATGCGCAGGCCGAGGTCGTCTCGACGGTCAAGGACGCGAACGGCCAGATCGTGGGCACGGGCACCGCACGCGCCGCGCTGGCCGCGCAACCGCGCACCGCGTCGGTCGACGTGCGGGTCGACCGGCCCGCGCTGTGGTCGGTGGACCGGCCATACCTGTACACGGTGGACACCGAGGTCCGGGTGGGCGGCAAGGTCGTGGACACGGTGAGCACGCGCACCGGTGTCCGGTACTTCTCCTTCGATCCGAACAACGGCTTCTCGCTCGACGGTGTGGAGATGAAGCTCAAGGGTGTCAACCTCCACCACGACCTCGGTGCTCTCGGCGCCGCGGTCTCCTCCGATGCGGTCGTGCGCCAGTTGCGGATCATGAAGAGCATGGGCGTGAACGCCATCCGGACCTCGCACAACCCGCCGTCGCCGGAGTTCATCCGGGCGTGCGACGAGTTGGGACTGCTCCTGATGGTCGAGGCGTTCGACACCTGGCGCACCTCCAAGGTGCGCAACGACTACGGCCGGTTCTTCGACGCCAACAGCAGCGCCGACATCCGCGAGATGGTGCAGGCCGCGAAGAACTCCCCGGCGGTGGTGATGTGGTCGATCGGCAACGAGATCCCCGACAGCACCTCGTCGGCCGGCGTGCCGATCGCCCAGCGGCTCATCAGCGATGTGAAGGCGATCGACACCACCCGCCCGATCGTGATGGGCTCCGACAAGTACCGCGGCGTCCCGGCCGCCGGATCACCGCAGGACCAGATCCTGCGGATGCTCGACGGAATGGGCGTGAACTACAACACCGCGGCCTCGATCGACGGGCTGCACGCCCGCTACCCCGCCAAGTTCTTCTTCGAGAGCGAGTCCTCCTCGTCCACCTCGACGCGCGGCTACTACCAGGACCCGGAGCAGCTCAACACCGGTGAGAACTACACGCCGGGCAGACGGAACGCCTCGTCCTACGACAACAACCTGGCGAGTTGGACGTACAGCGGCGAGTACGGGTTGAAGAAGGACCGGGACCGCAAGTGGTTCGCGGGCCAGTTCCTGTGGACCGGCATCGACTACATCGGTGAGCCGACGCCGTACAACGTGTTCCCGGTGAAGGCGTCGTTCTTCGGCGCGGTGGACACGGCCGGGTTCGC
>NZ_JYJG01000529.1 GCF_000955955.1 Lentzea aerocolonigenes | reverse complement strand
ACACGGCCGGGTTCGCCAAGGACTTCTACCACCTGTTCCGCAGTCAGTGGACTACCGATCCGATGGTGCACCTGCTGCCGATGAACTGGACCGACCGCAAGCCGGGCGAGCCGGTGTCGGTGTGGGCGTACAGCAACGTGGACACCGTCGAACTGACCCTCAACGGCAGGTCGTTGGGCGAGAAGAAGTTCGACACGAAGACGACCGCCTACGGCGCCCGGTACCTGGAGACCACCGAGGCCAGCGGGGACGACAAGACGGTCACCTCCGGCCGTTTCCCCGGCAGCTACACCAGTCCCAACGGCAGCGCGGGCAAGCTGCACCTGGCGTGGACGGTGCCGTTCCAGCCCGGACGGCTCGTGGCGGTCGCCAAGCGCGGTGGTGTGGTGGTCGCCCGCGACGAGGTCGCGACGGCGGGCGCGCCGGACGCGATCAGGTTGACTCCCGACCGCAACACCACCGTGGCCGACGGCAAGTCGCTGACGTTCGTCACCGCGGACGTTGTCGACAGTGCCGGGGTGGTCGTGCCGGGTGCGGACAACCTGATCTCGTTCCAGGTCAGCGGTGGCAGCCTGGCCGGGCTGGACAACGGCCGTCAGGAGAGCGCGGAGAACTATCAGGCGAGCTCGCGGACCGCGTTCAACGGCAAGGCGCTGGCCATGATCCGATCCGGACAGGGCTCCTCCGCGATCGAGGTCACGGCGCGGGCGCCGGGTCTGCGAACCGGAACCGCGACCATCGCGGCGACCGGTGCCCGGCTCGGCATCGCCCCGGCCGCGGGCCCGGTGCCGGAGCCGGAGGCACCACCGGCCGCGGCGGCGG
>NZ_JYJG01000528.1 GCF_000955955.1 Lentzea aerocolonigenes | reverse complement strand
GAGCAGGGCACACGCGTCGGAGTGGGTGTCGTTCTCCGGTCTGGAGGGTGCGCCGATCAGCTCGATGCAGGCCTCGTTCGTCATCGACTCGTTGCACGCCCTGCCCGCGGCGATCTCGGTGTCCTACTGGAACGGAACTGCGTTCGCACCGGTCAGCAACGCGCGGATCCAGTGGGCGACGGAGTCCGGCAAACCGACCAGGGTCACGTTCACACCTGTGAGCACCGGTCGCATCCGCCTCGATCTCACCAGCCGCTCGCCGGGCACCGCCCGCGGCTTCCT
>NZ_JYJG01000527.1 GCF_000955955.1 Lentzea aerocolonigenes | reverse complement strand
CCCTTCCCTGTGCATGCGATGACTTCCTGGTTTGCCGGACTGGTCGCGATGGATGGCTGCCTGCGCGAGCAAGGGGCTCGACACCTGCTGGTCTGATCGGCACATGCGACCCAGACGTTTGAAGTCCGGCGGTAGTCAGCGTCAACATCCCGCGTGGCGCCGGCCATACCGCGACGGGCGGTACGGGCCCCGAACACTTGGCACTACAACCACCGACGGCCACACAGAGCGCGGGACCACGCCCCGCCACGACCCGATTACCCGCTCACAGGGTCAGGCTGCAGGTCTGTTCGTCGTCGGCGAGTACTCGGCGGTTTGATCAACGAGTACGAACCTGCGGCGGTCTGAGGCGCAGGTCAGACCTCTGGGCCTGGTTTGGTACCCCACACGTTTCCGGGGACGTCGGCGGCAGGAGTTGACGCGCGCAGAACGTCTGGACTGTTCGTCCAGACTCTGGACTGTTACTATTGGTCCCGTCCTGGGCGGTAGGTGATCGAGAGGCGGACGCGGTGGCGGACGGTGGTGCGGATGCGATCCTGGCGGCGTTGCGGCCGGTGATCGACGGGCTGGCCTCGACGTTCGGGCCCACGTGCGAGGTCGTGCTGCACGACTACCGGCGGGGTGAGCAGTCGGTCGTGGCTGTGGCGGGGTCGGTGACCGGGCGCAAGGCCGGTGGTGCGCTGAGCGAGATCGGTCTGGCCGTGCTCGCCCAGGGCGACGCGGCGGTGAACGACATCAACTACATGACCCGCACTCCGGACGGGCGGCTGATCAAGTCGTCCACGATGCCGCTGCGCGATGGCGCCGACCATGTGTTCGGGGCGTTGTGCGTCAACATCGATGTCACGGCACTGCGGCAGGCGGGCGACCTGTTGACCGCACTGGCCGGTACGCCGCCGGCTCAGGTCCCGGCCACCACGTTCAGCGACGACTTCGACGACGTGGTCGACGCGGTGATCCGCGCGGAGGAGGTCGCGCGCGGCAAGTCCGTCGCGGGACTGACTCGGGTCGAACGGCTGGAACTGTTGCGCGTTCTGGACCGCCGCGGTGTCTTCGCCGTCCGCAACGCCGTGCCCCGTGTCGCCGAACGACTCGGCATGTCGCGTTCCGCGGTGTACGCGGATCTGGCCGACTGCCGCCGGACGCAGGACGAAACCGCGAGCGGGGAGGAAAGCCGATGACCGGCCGGAGCACGCTGAACGATCTGGAAACCCCTTTCCTGGCGGTGAATCAGGCGACGGTGGCCGCGAACATCGGTCGGCTCCGCAAGTACCTCGACGAGCTGGGTGTGCCGCTTCGCCTGCACGTCAAGACGGCCAAGTCCCTTGACGTGGCCGCGCTGCTGCACGATGAGCAGCCGGGGTCGATCACAGTGTCGACGCTGGCGGAGGCTGAGGTGTTCGCCGGCGCCGGCTACCGCGACATCGTGTATGCGGTCGGGATCGCGCCGCACAAGCTGGCCAGGGTGGTCGCGTTGCGGCAGCGCGGTGTGGATCTGGTGGTGTTGCTCGACAGCGTCGAGCAGGCCGCCGCGCTCGCCACCTCCCGCGCCGGGATGGCGGGCATCCCGGCGTTGATCGAGATCGACTGCGACGGTCACCGCGGCGGCGTGCGTCCCGACGACCCGGCGCTGCCCGTCATCGCCCGCACGCTCGCCGACGGCGGTGCCGAGGTCAGGGGCGTGCTGGTGCACGCAGGGGAGTCCTACTACGCCGACGGCGTCGAGGGGTTGCGCGCGGCCGCCGAGAACGAGCGCCAGTGTGCGGTGCAGGCCGCCGAGGTGTTGCGGGTGGCCGGGCACGAGGCTCCGGTGGTGAGCGTGGGTTCCACCCCGACCGCGCACTTCGCGGTCGACCTCACCGGTGTCACCGAGGTTCGGGCGGGCAACTTCGTCTTCTTCGACCTGGTGATGGCCGGCATCGGCGTATGCTCCACCGCCGACCTGGCGATGACGGTGGTCACGACGGTGATCGGGCACCGCCTGGACAAGGGGTGGATCCTCACCGACGGCGGCTGGATGGCGACCTCGCGCGACCGCGGTACCGCACGTCAGCGGGTGGACCAGGGGTACGGCCTCGTCGCCGATCTCGACGGCAACCTCTACCCGGACCTGCTGATGAGCGACGCGAGCCAGGAGCACGGCGTCCTGTCACTTCGCCCCGGTAGCACCGCCGCCCTGCCGGACCTGCCCGTCGGTACCCGTGTGCGGATCCTGCCCAACCACGCCTGCGCCACCGCGGCCCAGCACGACCAGTACCACGTGACCGAACCGGATTCGACCGCCGTCGTGGCCGTGTGGCCGCGCGTTCAGGGATGGTGACCACCGTCGTGCGTTTCCTGCCAGAGGATCTTTCCGCCGCCCTCGTCACCGAGGAACTGGCCTTCACCGCCGCGCGCGACGCCCTGATCGCCGCCGCCGATCACCAGGCCGAGGTGTTCCCCGCAGTCCTCGGTCACGGGTCCGAGCAACGGAACAGGTTCACCGTGAAGTCCGGTGCGTCGGCACAGCTCGCCGGTGTCAAGATCGGCAGTTACTGGCCGGGCAACGCCGACCGGGGCCTGCCCCGGCACAACTCCCTGGTGCTGCTGTTCGACCAGGAGCACGGCCGCATCGGCGCGATCGTCGAGGCCGGTGTCGTCAACGCCTACCGCACCGCCGCCGCGGACGCAGTCGCCGCCGACGTGCTGGCCCGCGCCGACGCCACCACGCTGACCGTCTTCGGCACCGGGCATCAAGCGCTGTACGAATGCGCCGCGCTCGCCCGCGTGCGGCCCCTCACCACCGTGCACGTCGTCGCCCGCGACCGGCAACGCGGCGAGGACTTCCTGACCCGGCTCGCCGAACGAGGCCTCACCGGACGGCTCACCCCCGCCGAGCAGGCGTGCGGCGACGCGGACGTCATCGTCACCGCCACCACTGCCACCGCACCACTGTTCGATGCCGCCTGGGTGCGTCCAGGTACCCACGTCGCCGGCATGGGCGCCGACGCCCAGGGCAAACAGGAACTCCCGGTCGAACTGCTCACCACGGCGCGGCTGTTCTGCGACCTGCCCGCCCAAGCCGTCCGGATCGGGGAACTGCAGCACGTCGCCGGTCTCGTCGGCGATGGCACCCTGACGCTCACCGCGATCGGAGACGTCCTCACCGGTCAGGCCGAAGGACGCCGCGGCGACGACGAGATCACCGTTTTCGACAGCTCCGGCATCGCCCTGCAGGACCTCTTCATCGCCGATGCCCTCCTGCAGGCGGCAGCGACCGAGAAGGAAGCCATCTCATGAACAACCCGGAAACGATGGCACTGCGGTGTGCCGCGTGCGGCAGAACCCACGCCCTGGACGAGCTGGCCTGGCGGTGCGCCGACTGCCACGGCGTGCTGGACCTGACAGGGTTCACGCCGGTCATGCCGAAGGCCGCGGACCTCGCCACCCGCCGGCCCGGCCTGTGGCGCTACGCCGAAGCCCTGCCGATCGCCGAACCACCCGGCATCACCATGGGTGAAGGCATGACTCCTCTGGTCACCGCGCCCGGACAGCCCGGTGTCGGACTGAAGATCGACTACCTCATGCCGACCGGGTCGTTCAAGGACAGGGGAGCGGTCATGCTGGCCGCCTTGGCCGCACGCCTCGGCGTCACCCGGCTCATGGCCGACAGCAGCGGCAACGCCGGCACCTCCGTCGCCGCCTACGCCGCCCGCGCAGGCATCGCCTGCGACGTCTACGTTCCTGAGAGCACCTCAGCGGGCAAGGTCGCACAACTGCGCGCTTACGGCGCCACCGTGCACCAGATTCCCGGCACCCGCGAAGACACCGCGCACGCCGCGGCCCGCGCCGCCGACGAACCGGGCGTCTTCTACGCCAGCCACGTCTACCACCCGTTCTTCCTGCACGGCACCAAAACCTACGTCCTCGAACTATGGGAGCAGCTCGAGGGCAGGCTGCCGGACACCCTCGTGCTGCCGGTCGGCAACGGCACCCTGGTGCTGGGCGCGTACCTCGGCTGCGCCGAACTGCTCGACCAAGGACTCATCGACCGGCTACCCCGCATCGTCGCGGTCCAGGCCTCCGGCTGCGCCCCACTGGCCACCGCCTTCGCCGACGGCCGACCGGAACCCGCCGACATCACCACGCACGGCACCGTCGCCGAGGGCATCGCCATCGCCGCACCAGCCCGCGGCCGTCAGATCCTCGCCGCCGTGCGCGCCACCGGCGGCATCATCGTCACCGTCACCGACGAGCAGGTCCACGCCGCCCACGCCGCGCTGGCCCGCTCCGGCCTCTACGTCGAACCCACCTCCGCGGTGTGCTGGGCAGCGATCCGAGCCGATCTCGTCGACACCACACCACGGCCCGA
Source organism: Lentzea aerocolonigenes (assembly GCF_000955955.1). Taxonomy (GTDB): domain Bacteria; phylum Actinomycetota; class Actinomycetes; order Mycobacteriales; family Pseudonocardiaceae; genus Lentzea; species Lentzea aerocolonigenes_A. The sequence continues at coordinate 7,608 of NZ_JYJG01000527.1, read as the reverse complement.
CGGGCTTCCCGCCGTCGTGGCACCGCTGTGCGGCAGCGGTCTGAAGTCCAAGCCCCCGGCCTGACCGTCGAAGGACTCCCATGCGCATCCACGTCATCACGACCGGTGGTTCCCTCGACGTCGAGTACACCCTGCAAGGCACCTTCGCCATCGGGCCGCCCGTGGTGGCGTCCCTCCTCGAACGCGCCCGCACCCAGCACGAGATCACCCTCGAAAGCCTGTGCCGCAAGGACAGCGCCACCCTGGACGACACCGACCGGGACCTGATCCGCCACCGCGTCCAGGAAACCGACGCCGAGCACGTCCTCGTCACCCACGGCACCGACACCATGACCAACACCGCCGAGCACCTGCGCACCATCACCGGCAAGGTCATCGTCGTGACCGGGGCGATGCAACCGGCCCGCATGACCGACAGCGACGCGCCGTTCAACCTCGGACTCGCCGTCGCCGCCCTGCAGACCCTGCCCCACGGCGTCTACATCGCCATGAGCGGCCGAATCTTCCCAGCTGGACACGCCAGGAAGGACCGTGCTCGAGGGGTGTTCGTCTGATCCCGGCACCTCGGTGAGAGTGCGCGACAGCCGGCCTGTCACACCGTCGCCGTCAGCCCCAGCGAGTTCGGCCCGGACAGCCGCGAAACGACTACTGTCAGTGGTACCAAAGCCAGTCGTACGAAGCACGTCCGCTTCCTGAGTCGTGCGCCACGCCCCAAAGTGGACGCCATGTCCACGGAACCTCCAGCAGGGGAATCGACAGGCCTCACCCGGCGCACGTTCGTCGCGACCACCGTCGCCGTCGGCGGTGTGGTCGCGGCCGGCGAACTGACGGCGGGGGCGTCCGCGTTCGCCGCAGCACCTGCGACAGCCGAACCGGTGCCCAGCACCCGTGTCTCCGTCACCGTCAACGGCAGGCAGCTCACCGTCACGGTCGACAACCGGACCTCGTTGCTCGACCTGCTGCGCGAACACCTCGGACTGACCGGGTCGAAGAAGGGCTGCAACGCCGGTGCCTGTGGCGCCTGCACTGTGCTGGTCGACGGGCGTCGCGTCAACGGGTGCCTCACCCTCGCCGTCCGCCTGGAAAGTGCCGAGGTCACCACGATCGAGGGCGTGGCGAACGGGGACCGGCTGCACCCACTGCAGCAGGCGTTCATCGACCGGGACGCCTTCCAGTGCGGCTACTGCACTCCCGGCCAGATCATGTCGGGACTCGGCTGCCTGCGGGAGGGACACACCGGATCCGCGGAGGAGATCCGGGAGTGGATGAGCGGCAACCTGTGTCGCTGTGGCTGTTACGTGAAGATCGTGCGCGCGGTGGAGCAAGCCGCGCGCTGGAAATGAGGCGCGACCGCCATGTATCCATTTTCCTACACCAGGGCCTCCGACCTCCGCACGGCGCTGCGCGCCGGCGCTGACGGCGGTCGCTACGTCGCGGGCGGGACGACGCTGGTCGACCTGATGCGCGAGACCGTCGAACGTCCCGGCACGTTGGTCGACATCAGTGGCCTGCCACTGCGCGAGGTCACGGCGACCAAAGGCGGAGGACTGCGCATCGGCGCGCTGATGCGGATGGCGGAGATCGCCGCCCACCCCACCGTGCGCGCTCTGTACCCGGTGATCTCGCAGGCGCTGGAGCTCAGTGCGTCAGCACAGCTGCGGAACATGGCCACCATCGGCGGCAACGTCATGCAGCGTCCCAGGTGCACGTACTTCCGTGACGTCACCGCGGCCTGCAACAGGCGCGAGCCCGGCACTGGGTGCGGTGCCCGTGAGGGCTTCAATCGCACCCACGCGATCCTGGGTACCTCCGAGCAGTGCGTGGCGACGCATCCGTCCGACGTGGCGGTGGCGTTCGCAGCGCTGGAGGCGACCGTGCACCTGCTGGGACCGGCGGGGGAGCGCACCGTGGCCTTCGCCGACTTCCTCCTGCGGCCGGGCAGCACGCCGCAACGCGAACAGGACCTGCGTCCGGGCGAGCTGATCACCGCCGTGGAGATTCCCGCCCAGCCGCGACCGCTGAGGTCGGGCTATCTGAAGGTGCGGGACCGGCAGTCCTACGAGTTCGCCCTCACCTCGGCGGCCGTCGCGCTGCACGTGCGGGCTGGAGTGATCCGGTCGGCGAAGGTGGCGGCAGGAGGCGTGGGCACCGTGCCGTGGAAGCTGTCCGCCGTCGAACAACGGCTGATCGGCGCGCGGCCGTCGGAAGCCCTGTGGGCGCAGGCGGCCGAAGTGGCGGCGGAAGGGGCGCACCCCCTCGCGCACAACGGGTTCAAGGTCGAGTTGCTCAAGCGCACGGTGGAACGCCAGTTGCGCGTCGTGGGGGGCACCAGGTGAGTCCGCAGCCGCAGAAAGCCGTCGGTTCACCACTGTCCCGGGTGGACGGACGGCTCAAGGTCACCGGTCAGGCCGACTACGCCGTCGATCACGACGTCCCCGGCGCCGTGCACGCGGTCGTCGTCGACAGCAGCATCGCGCTCGGCCGCATCACCGGCATCGACACCAGCGCGGCCGAGTCCCATCCCGGCGTGCTGAAGGTGATCACCCATCGCAACGCGCCGAGGCTGGTGTACCGCGACAACCCGGTCTCGAACAACCCACGGGGCCGGCGGCTGCGCGTCTTCCAGGACGACCAGATCCTGTTCTTCGGCCAGCCGGTCGCCGTCGTCGTGGCCACGACGATCGAGACCGCCCAGCACGGTGCCTCCCTGGTCGACGTCTCCTACGAGGCCAGGCAGCCCACGACCGACCTCGCGGGCCGCCCCGGCGACCCGCTGCTGAACTACGCACGGGGTGACACGGAGGCGGCGCTCGCGTCCGCGGCGGTCCGGCTGGACAGGGAGTTCCACCTCGCCCGCAACCACCACAACCCGATGGAACCGCACGGCACCATCGCCAGCTGGGACGGCGACAAGCTCACGCTGTGGGACAAGACCCAGTACGTGATCGGCGTGCAGAACGAGGCCGCGGCCGTGTTCGGCATCCCCGTGGAGAACGTGCGCGTGATCTCGCCGTTCGTCGGCGGTGCGTTCGGCAGCGCCCTGCGGACCTGGCCGCACGTGGCCATCGCGGCGCTCGCCGCGCGCGAGATGGGATGCCCGGTGAAGCTCGCGCTGAGCCGCAGGCAGATGTACTTCACGGTCGGCTACCGGCCCCGGTACCAGTACAGGCTGCGCCTCGGTGCGGACCGCCAGGGGCGCCTCACCGCGATGGCGCACGAGCCCACGTACGAGACCTCGAACCACGAGACGTTCTGGGAAGCCACGCTGTTCCTTGGGCAGATGCTCTACAACGTGCCCAACGTCAGCCAGACGCTGCGCACGGTGTCGCTCGACGTCAACACTCCACTGTGGATGCGCGGCCCGGGCTTCAGCAGCACGTCGTTCTGCATCGAGGTCGCGATGGACGAGCTCGCCCACGAGCTCGGCATCGACCCGGTCGAGCTGCGGCTGCGCAACGAACCCACCAAAGACCTGTCGACCGGACTGCCCTTCTCCACCAGAAGACTGCGCGAGTGCTTCCAGACCGGCGCCCAAGAGTTCGGCTGGGGCAGGCGCAACCCGAAGCCGCGTTCCACCCGTGACGGTGACTGGCTCGTCGGCACCGGCGTCGCCACCGGCTGCTACGACACCAGGCGGGCGCGGGCCGAGGCGCATGCCCGCCTCGACGCGGGCGGCACCGCGGTGGTCCAGTCCGCGGCGAGTGACGCGGGTCCCGGCACGTACACGTCGATGACCCAGGTCGCGGCCGACGCACTGGGGCTGGCGGTGCGTGAGGTCGAGTTCCGGCTGGGCGACACGACCATGCCACCGGCCCCGCCGCAGGGCGCGTCGCAGCTCATGGCCAGCGTGGGATCCGCCGTCCAGGACACCTGCGACAAGCTGCGCCTGCAGGCGATCAGGCTCGCGGTCGGTGATCAGCGTTCACCGCTGCACGGTGTCAGGCCGGACGATGTCGTGGTCATTGCCGGACGGCTGCAGGTCAAGGACAAGCCTGCTCGTGGGGAGACCTACCGGCAGCTCCTGGCCCGCAACAACCTGACCCACCTCGAAGCGAACGGCGGTTACACCCCGCCGGCCGAGACCCCGTACTCGATGTACGGCTACAGCGCCGTGTTCGCCGAGGTCGGCGTCGACGCCCGGCTCGGCCTGGTGCGGGTGCGGCGGATGCTCAGCGTCTACGACGCGGGCCGGATCATCAGTCCGAAGCTCGCCGACAGCCAGGCGCTCGGCGGCATGATCGGCGGCATCGGCATGGCCCTGCTGGAGCACACGGTCACCGACCACCGCGACGGCCGTATCGTCAACGCCAACCTCGCCGACTACCTCGTGCCGGTCAACGCCGACATCCCCGAGCTGAGGGCGATCTACCTCGACGGGGACGATCGCAAGGCCGACCCCATCGGCGTCAAGGGCCTGGGTGAGCTCGTCAAGGTCGGCGTCGCACCGGCCATCGCCAACGCGGTCTTCCACGCCACCGGACGCCGCGTCCACGAGCTGCCCATCACCGCGGAAGCCCTGCTCTGAGACCGGACGGCCGGGTTCGCCTCACAGGTGTGCCCGGACCCGGCCGTCCTGCCCGCCGTCGCCCGACTCCACCCGATCAGTCGGGAGCGGCGGCGGGCACCAACGTCCACGGGAGATCCACCGTTGTTGAACATCGCGGACACGTTGTCCCTCTGGTTGCGCAAGGCCCGCCCGTTCACGCTGGCCACCGTGGTAGGGGTCAGCGGCAGCGCGCCTCTGCCGCCCGGCACCTCACTGGCTGTCGCCGCCGATGGCGAGGCCGTCGGCAGCATCTCCGGAGGCTGCGTGGAAGGTGCTGTCTACGAACTGTGCCAACAGGTCCTCCAGTCGGGTGGCCCCCCGGTGCTGACCCGGTTCGGCTATTCCGACGACGACGCCTTCGCCGTGGGCCTGACCTGTGGTGGTGAACTCGAGGTGCTGGTTCAACTCGTCCACCCGGCCGACCGTTCTCACCTCACGCTGGCACTGGAACGAGCGGCAGGCGGGCGACCTGTCGCGGTGGCGCAGATCGCGGACGGTCCGGATGACCTCATCGGCCGCACTGTGTCCGTGTACGGGAGCTGCAACGCGCACAGCGGCTCCCTGGGCCGCTCGCGGGAGGACCAGGCGGTGGTGAGCCAGGCCCGCGCGTTGCTACGAGCGGGGCGGACCACCCGCGTCCAAGTCGGCGGCGACGGTGCGTGTCCGGAAAAGCTCACGCTGCTGGTCCACACGCACGCCGCACGCCCCCGGATGCTGATCTTCGGCGCCGTCGACTTCGCCGCCGCGCTCAGCCAGGCCGGGGCCTTCCTCGGCTACCACGTCACCGTCTGCGACGCCCGCCCCGTCTTCGCCACCGCCGCCCGCTTCCCGCACGCCGACGAGGTCGTCGTCGACTGGCCGCACCGCTACCTCGCGAGCACGGAGGTCGACGCCCGCACCGCCGTCTGCGTTCTCACCCACGACGCCAAGTTCGACATTCCCCTGCTGCGCCTGGCACTCGGCCTTCCGGTCGGGTACGTGGGCGCGATGGGCTCCCGGCGCACCCACGACCACCGCCTCGTCCGGCTGCGTGAGGCAGGAGTGCCCGAGGAGCAGCTCGTGCGGCTGCGCTCACCGATCGGACTCGACCTGCAGGCAGGCACCCCGGAGGAGACGGCGATCTCCATCATCGCCGAGATCGTCGCCGACTCGAACAGCGGCTCCGGCCGGCGTTTGTCCCAGGTCTCCGGTCCCATTCACCGCAGGGTCGCCTGAACGCTCGCCCCACCGCGCCAGGATTCGCAGGGCTTTCTCCGACGGGGAGCCCGGCTCGGCGTGGTAGGTCAGCAGTCGCTGGTCGGGATCGGACGGCAGTAGGCAAGGTTCAGGCTTGAGCTCGAACTCCCCGACGAGAGGGTGCCGCATGCGCAGCACGTCGGGGCGTCCGCAGCCCACCTCGTGCCGGGCCCACAGCAGCTGGAATCGCTCGCTCTTCTGCGACAGCTCCGCTATCAGGGAGGCGAGTTCGGGGTCGTCGGGGTGGAGGCCCTGGTTGAAGCGCAGAATCCCGGCTGTGGCCTGCTGCCGCACGTCCAGGTCGACGAAACGCTCACCGGCTGCGGGGGACAGGAACATTTGCCGGGGCCAGCTGCGCTCGTGTGGCGGCAGGTCCGAGAAGTCCCCGAAGACGGTGGCGGCGAGCCGGTTCCAGCCGAGGATGTTCATGCACCGGCCGGCGACGAAGGCGGGGACGCCGAGTGCGTCGAGCAGGTTCTGAATCTCAGGTCGTACCTGCTGGACATTGGGCTGGGTCGCACGTTCGCGCTGGGCGAGGCGGAGGAGGTGGTCGCGTTCTTCGCCGGTCAGTTTGAGGGCTCGTGCGACGGCGTCGAGCACCGCGGTGGACATGCCGTCGCCGTATCCCTGCTCGAGCCGGGCGTAGTAGGCGAACGACACGCCCGCCAGTTGCGCCAGTTCCTCGCGCCGCAGCCCGGGAACCCTGCGCCGCCCGGATGACGGCAGATCCACGTCTTCCGGTTTGAGGCGGGCTCTACGTGACCGCAGGAACTCCCTGAGTTCGACCTGCCGGTCGGGGACGGGCAGTACTTGTTCACGTAGCGCTGCGTCGGACGACATCTCCACTCTCCGGTTCGTGGTGGTCGGCCTGGCAGACCTTAGATGTCACTTCGTGAGTTTCGAGTTGTCGTCATCAGGCTGCGTCTCGTTTGGATCGGCTGGGCCTTGCCCCTGGCCCGCCAAGCGGCCAGTCGCCGCTCGTAGGTGACCGCCGGCCTGGCGAACCGGGTACGAGCACGCCGCCACCTCTACGTGCTGGTTGTGGTGGCCGCACTGGAGAACCCGACGGCCGGCTCGTTGATCGGGCTGATGTCGTCGATGTGACGAAGGAGGAGTTGTGGTTGAGGATCGTCGTCGACTTCTCCGCGAGGACGAACTTGCCGCAGGTGGACTGTGAAGGACTCCGTTCGTCCTTCGTGAAGCGGTAGTGGGTGCCGTTGTGCTTGGTGAGGGTCGAGTCGATCGTGGAGTAGCCCTTGTCGACCCAGACCCGTTGCGTGCTGAAGGTGCGGAAGTCAGAACACGACGAACTGACCGAGACTTTCGTCGTAGTACGCCTCTGGGGCGCGCCGACCTTGACCGGCTGCGACTGCTGGTTAGCGACACCGGTGTCAGGCCACCGAAGGATGCATGGCAGTCCATTGTGGAATTTGAGGCGACGGCGACTGCTTTGCCGCTGTGTCACGACACGATCTGTTTGTACGCCGTCGGATCGATCATCGCGGGCTGCGCCGACGGCTGCGTGACGAGTGTGGCAGCGGCGACCGTGGTCATCGCGCCGGCGAGGACGAGGGCGGTGAGACGCCTGCGTGGACGTCCTCGTGGAATCGGAACGGGGAAGGTCTCGTCATGGGAACCTGGTCATCCCATCTGTTGTGGTTGTGGGGACTGGCCCGCGCCACGTGTGGCGCGGGCTTCGATGTCCACCTGGGCGCATTACCCCAGCCGGGCTTCCCACTTGATCTTGGATCCGGATGCGTCGGCGGGGAGGCGGTCGCGTGCGGTGGTGTCGCCGTACATGGTCCAGCGGGCCCAGTCGACGACGG
>NZ_JYJG01000520.1 GCF_000955955.1 Lentzea aerocolonigenes | reverse complement strand
GACTGGAACTGGTGGCGCCACGAGTGCCACGTCTCCGGCCACCCGTGCAGGAGCAGGACGAGCGGTCCTTCGCCCTGCTCGGCGATGTGCATGGACAGTCCGTTGACGGACAGGGTCCGGTGGGTGATCACTGCTTCTCCTCGTAGGTTCTGCCGGGACGTCATCGGCTGGTCGCCAGTTCCTCCAGGACGTTGCGCCCGAGCACCGCGGCGGCGGCCGTCGCCCCGCCCACCATGGCGCCACTGACTCCGGCGGAAACGACGTCCTGGCCGCTGAAGTACAGCCCGGGCACCGGCGTGTGGGCGCTGATCCACCGCTGCCGGAACCGCTCAGGGGTGTGCGCCATGCCCATGAAGTCACCTGTGGTGCGACCCAGGAAGTGGTTGAAACTCATGGGAGTGGCCAGCTCGACGTGGTCGATCTTCCCTGCGAGCTGCGGGCAGAACCGCAGCACCTGGCCGAGCATTTCCTCGATCAGTCGGTCCTTGAGCTTGTCGTACTCCTCACCGCGGCCCATCCACCGTGTTCCGGCGAACGGTTCGAAGAGCGACCAGGTGGTCAGACCGCAGATGTCGATCGTGGTGCGGCCGGGGTAGCGCTGCTCCCAGCTGGGGTCCTTGGCTGACGGGAACGACAGGAAGTACACCGGCATGGGTTCGCCGTGCGGGTCGGCCTGATGTGCGGCCACGCGAGCCTTCAAATCCGCGCCACCGTGGGCCCAGATGTTCGTCCCGTCGAGTCCGAGGTCCGATGTGGACTCCTTGATGCCGATGTTGAGCACCACCCAGCCGAGCGAGGATTCCATCGTCCGGCACCGGTCGGCGAGCCCGCTTCGCTGTGCGACTTCCGCCGGCAGCAGCCGGTTGACCGTGGCGGCGATACCGGCGTCGCTGATCACCACGGGGGCGGTGAACCGCCGGCCGTCGGCCATCGTGACGCCCTGGGCCGCACCGTCCGCGCCGATGATGATGGACGCCACTTCGGCGCCGATGAGCACTGCTCCACCGGCGGCCCTGACGACCTCGGCGACCGTCTCCGCGATTCGGCCGGAGCCGCCGACGGGAAAGTTGGCCCCGTCGAGGTAATGCTGGATGAGCATGGCGTGCATGCCGAACGACGCTCGCCACGGTTCCAGTGAGTAGTCGCCGAAGTGCCCGCAGAGGACCGCGATGAGCTCCTGGTCCTCGGTCAGCTCGGACAGCACGTCGGTGACGGTCCGATCAGCTTGGACGAGGAACGGTTCGCACATCTGGGCGTAGGTGGTCTCGGCCAGTGCCGGCGGAAGCGCGCGGTTGGCGAAGAAGGTCTTGGCCGCCCGCGCGGTCTCGAACACGAGGTCCAGGTAGGCGTCGACGGCCCGGCTCTCCTCGGGGAAGTACCCCTTGAGGCTTTCGGCGAACTTGGAGACTCCGGCAGGGATCGCGTACTCGCGGTCGCCGATGAAGAACCGGTTGTAAATCTCCGGCATCGGCGCCCACTCGAGGGCGCCGCCCGTGATGTGGTCGAAGATCTGGCGCAGCCTGCTGTCGGGCCGGTGAACCTCGCCCATGTAGTGCAGACCCGCGTCCCACTCGTACCCGGCCCGCCGGAACACCTGGGTGCAGCCGCCCGCCGTGGTGTGCCGCTCGAGAACCAGTACCCGGCGACCGTCGCGAGCCAGGAAACCGGCCGCGGCGAGACCTCCGATCCCCGACCCGATCACGATCGCGTCCCAGGCGTCGCCCACCTGGCTTCGGACGTAGCTCTCTCCTGCGGACATCTGACCATCTCCTCACCATCTGACTTCAATGATCTGAAGTCAGGTTAGGATGCTGAGTCTCGCACAGGCAAGTCAGGCCGGAGGATGTGGAATGGATCACCACGACGTGCCGGAGTGGGACCGCGACGCCTGGAACCTCAATCCGGATTCGGTCGCGCTGGCACTGGCGGCGTTGGCGCCACCCACGATGGGACTGGTCATGCGTGAGGCGTTCTACGGCACCCGCCGTTTCGACGACTTCCTGCGCCGGACCGGCATGAGCCCCGCCGCGCTGTCCTCCCGGCTGCGTGAGCTGGTCACGCAGGAACTGCTCGTCAAGGTGCCCTACAAGGAGCCGGGTGCGCGTGAACGGGCGGAGTACCGGCTCACCGAGAAGGGGCGCGATCTGATGTTCACGTTGATCGCCATGATCGGCTGGGCCGACCGCTGGCTGACCGGCGGCCGCCCCACTGTGACATTGCGGCATCAGGGTTGCGGCGCCCTGGTCGGGACGATCCTGAGGTGCTCGAAGGGCCATGACATCGAAGCCGCTCGCGACGTGGTCGCGGAGCCGGGCCCCGGCGCCCGGCCGGTCGAACGCTGACCCCCCGGATCCGCGGCAGCTCCACGAACTCGGCTGGGCACCGCGGGCCAGGGCGTTCGCGCCGGTGATCAGGAGTACCTGCACACCGCGATCACTCCCAGGTGCCCTGCGGTCAACGGGTCGGGACGACGTCGATGACCGCGGTGACCTTGCCCAGCGCCGTCGTTCCGACAACCACGACCTCGCCGGGCTTGTCGGTTGCACCGCCCGGAAGTGCCTGCCATCGAACGGGAATCGAGGTGACGGCGTTGTTCGAGGTGGCGAGCTCGCGGATCGAGGAGGGCAACGCCGGGATCCTGCTCACGCGGGTCGTGAGGTAGACGGTGTCCTCGAGGACGTGCCTGGCCTGGCTCGCGTTGAACACGTTGATCGACGCGTGCGGCTCCCAGGTGTTGGGCAGCCCTGGCACAGCCCGGAACATCGACTGGAAGCCCGCCGGTTCCCAGACCAGCACACCGGTGCCCTGGTTGCCGACCACGTCGTTGGCGGCCTGGAAGACCCGCTGGATCGCGTCCGCCTGGCCCTGGACGGTGCGGGGAAACGGTGAGTTGGGCAACGGCGCGCCGTCGCCGCCGGACGCGGGGTACGCGGTCTCGGCGATGTCGATCTCGTAGCCGGGGTACGCCGTCGCCATCGTGTGCAGGTTGACGTCCAGCGCCTCGGGTGAACCGTGCCACTCCGGGTAGTAGGAGATCGCGAGCACATCGGGGTTCTGGCCCTTGGCCTTCACCCTGGTGAGGAACTGGTGCCAGAACTCCATCGTCTTGGCGAGCCGATCCGTGCCGACGATCACGTGGATCTCGACCTTGGTCTTCGGCGACGTGTCGCGGACGGCCTTGATCCCGGCAGTGGCGAGCGTGGTGAACCGGTCCCATGCCTCGTTGTAGAGCCGTTGCTCCGCCGGGTCGGACGACTGCCAGTAGCGCCACAGCAGTCCGCCGCCGGGCTTCGATTGGTAGAGGCCGGCCTGGTCGACGAAGTACGGCGGGGCGGTCGTCCCGATGAGGGCCGCCTCACTGCCGTACAGGAAGCCGTTGATGATCTCGTTTCCGACGGAGACCTTGTCCGGCCTGGTGCCCTGCCGGATGAGGCGGCGGAGGTAGTCGCGGGTGAAGCCGTACACCGCGCCGGTCAGATCGTCGAACTCCAGCTCGGCCCAGGCGCGCGGTTTCGGCTGTTTGCTCGGGTCCGCCCACGAGTCCGCGTAGTGGAAGTCGATGCCCAGACCCATGTTCCGGTCCTTGACCCACCGTGCGGACTGCAGCGAGCGCTCCGGGCCCTGACGCGGGATCGGTGTCGGTTCGCCGGAGCTCTCGCTCCTCGGCTCGTTGAAGATCCGCAGCCGGGAGTACTCCATGCCGCGGTCCTTGGCGACGTCGAGCAGGTGCGGTCCGGCGCCCTTGTCCGCTGCCAGGGGGTTGATCCAGTGTTCCTGCGTCTGGCGGTCGTCCATCCAGGACATGTCGGCACCGAGGACGAGGTCGTCGCGCAGGTAGTTGAAGACCTGGAGTTCGCTCACCCCGATCCGGGGGTGGCCTGACGTGCCCACGACGGTGAGCCGGACGAAACGCGTTCCCGGCCGGGTGAACAGGTGTACCGCGCCCCGTGCCGTGGTTCTGTTGCGGGACCTGTCGGCGATCTCGTTCCACCGGCGGCCGTCGGGCGAGACTTCGACGGTGTACCGGTAGGTCACCCCGCGATCGGCGAACACCACCTTGACCTTTCGCAGGTTGTCGTAGGCGCCGCCGAGGTCGACGGTCAGCTGCTGCCGGGCGCTGGGGCCGTCCGCGTACCAGGAGGTGGCCGGGTTGCCGTCGATGGCTGATCGGGCGGTGGACGAGCCGCTGCTCGTGGTGACTGAAGCCCAGAACTTGGCCGCGATGTTGCTCTCGATCGGATTGATCTGGGCCGTGCCGTAAATGGCCTGCGCCGCGGGAGCCATGAACACCACGGCCGCCGCCACGGTCGTGAGAACGACGAATGCCGCGCTGACGCGGGCCCGAAACCGAGCGATCATGTCTCTCTCCCGACATGTGTGCGGATGCGAGTGGGGTGGTGTTCACGCGCGGGCCGGCAGACGGCCCGCGCGCGTTCTTGTCGCGGCTAGAGCTTCGCGCCGACGATCGGCGCCAGCCGGTCGGCGATCTTGCGGTGTCCCTGGTCGTTGGGGTGCACGTTGTCGACCGTGTCGGTGGCCTCGTTGATCCAGCCCTCGGTGTTGACGAAGTAGACGTTGCTGTCGCCACCGTCGTTGAGCGTCTTCACCGCAGCCTGGGTCTCGGGCAGGTACCGCTTGCGGAACGTGCCCATCGCGAAGATCGCCGCAGTCGGGTACTTCTCCCGCGCGCGGCGCAGCAGCGTGACGTAGGAGGAGCGGAACTGGTCCTTGGTCACGCTGTGCCCGACGTCGTTCGTACCGAGGTTGATCACGACGGCGTTCGCCTTGTAACGGCTGAAGTTCCATGCAGGGGCGTTCAGCGCGAGGCCGGTGCGCAGGAAGCCCTCCCGCATGCTCAGGCAGCCGTCCGCGGCCGGGTGCAGGCACGCGCCGCCCACCGCGATCTGCGTGTGACCGGCCCTGAGCTTCTCGCCGGTGAGCCAGCCGTACGCGGTCAGAGCCTGCTTCGAGGAACGCTGGCCCACGGTGATCGAGTCACCGACGAACTCGATGATCTTCTCCGGCACGGGCGGGACGAACGTCTGGGCTCCGGCGTCGAGGGCGACGCCCTGGAACACCGCGTCGCCCTTGTAGGAGCCCGCGATCGGGCGGTACGACACGCGCAGCGTGTGCCGGCCGGCCGCGAGTTTCGTCGGCGTCAGGTCGACGGTGCCGCTCCGGTTCACATAGGACACATCGGGCCTGCCGTCGATGCTGACGAAGAAGTCGATCGCGCGGCGCTGCTTGAGCTTCACCGTCGTACCGGTGAACCCGACGACGACATATGCGCCGGCCCACTCGGAGACGTATGCGGTCGATGAACTCGTGTTCCATCGACCGAAGTACTTGACGTTGGGATCGGTGGGAGAGCCGATGGTCGCCGCGGACGCGGCCGGTACCGCGACCACCATCCCGGCGAGAACGGCTGCTGTGACGAGAATTCTCACGTGGTGTCCCCTCAAATCCGTGCGGTGACGATCGGGGCGAGACGGTCGGCGATCTTGGCCTGACCCCGGTCGTTCGGGTGGCCGTCTCCGTCGGCGTAGTCCGCGCCGCCGGTGAGCCAGCCTTCGGTGTCGACGAAGTAGACGCGACTGTCGCCCGCGTTGTTGCGAGCTGTGACGGCGGCCTTGGTCTCCGGCACGTACCTGCGCTTGAGCGTCTCGAACGCGAAGATGGCCGCGTTCGGGTATTTGGCGCGGATGTCGCGCAGGAACTGCGTGTAAGTGGATTGGAAAGTGTTCGCCGCGACTCCGTGGCCCGCGTCGTTCGTGCCCAGGTTCACCACGACGGCGGAGGCCTGGTAGCGACCGAAGTCCCACGCCGTGTCCCCGGTGCTGCCCCGGCGGAAGAACTGGGTGCTCTGCCCGACGCAGCCGTCCTTCGCGACCAGGCAGTAGCCCGCCCGCGCGACGATCGTGCGCGGCAGCCCGAGCTTCTGGCCGACCAGCCAGCCGTATGACGACAGGGCGAGCTTCGAGTCGAGGTATCCCGCGGTGATCGAGTCGCCGACGAACTCCAGCACCTTCGGCGAGACGGCCGGGTTCACCGTCCTGGCACCGGAGTCCAGCACGAGGCCGCCGAACACCGTGTCGCCGGAACGGAACGCGATGCGCATCCGGTGCGTTCCCATGGCCAGAGGACGCGGAGTGAGGTTGACCGTGCCGCGCGCGCCCTGGTGGAACACGTCGGCACCGCCGTCGATGCTGACGTAGATGTTGACCGCGTTCCGCAGTTTCACCCGGACCGTGGTGCCGGTGAACGACGTTTGGACGTATGCGCCGGCCCAGTTGGGAACCCGCAACGAGCCGTCCGCGTGCCACCGGCCCGTGTAGTGGAGGTTGGGATCCGCCACGCCGACGTCCGTGGCCGCGACGGCCTGCGGTGTGACGAGCGCAGCCGCGAACATCAAGACCAGTGCGACGGTCAGACTTCTCATCGCTGGTTTTCCTTCGGGCAGAAGGGAAGGAGGACGTGAGACCAGTAGGCGTCGGACGCCGGGTAGTTACGATGAACCGCTTCAAGCCTCGGCGCAAGAGCAAAATCTGTTGATATACCTGGTGGTAAGCGGTTTCCAGGTACGCTCTTCCTGTGTTTCTCCTGCTGGGGTACAGGTCGACTTGCAACGATTCACGCAGTTCAGCGGGCATGGTCAGCAGACCGTGTCTTGCGGGTGAATCCTTTTGAGACGATCGGTTCGTCGCGACGACAAGTTCGCTCGCACGCGGTTTCCGCGGCAGTCGAATCGACATGACGTTCGACAAGCTGACGTCGAAACCGGGTGAATCCTGAGTGCTGGCACCGCGCGCTCGTTGAGCATGGCGTGTCGGGTGTGGCCCCGCCGCGGAATGCGCACTGGCAGGGGAGCGCCCGGCGCCGCACCCCGAAGCACCCGTGGATCCATCCGTTGTGTGGCAGTGGAAGAGGACCCGCGCCAGGTCTGGCGCGGGCCACGTGCCGGCCGGGTGTGGTCTCAGACGGGGCGGCGAGCGAAGCGCTGGTTGGCGTTGCCGGTGTAGGTCCACTGGGAGATGCGGGCGCCGTCGGCGCTCGAGTACTCCCACACGTCCATGGCGAGGCCGGACTGCCGGTTGACGAGGCTGATCACGTTGTTGCCGTGGTCGACGACGCGCCATTGCTGGCTGGTTGCCCCGCTGTCGGCCTGCTGGACGACGTCCGAGCCGGTCGTGGTGCCCGTGGGCTGGAGGAACAGGCTGCTGTGGCGGGCCTTGAGGCGGACGTGGCCGTCGCCGGCGTCCACGAACTCGAACTGCTGGTTGGTGCCACTTCCGGCGGTCCGCTGGACCAGCAGTGCGCCGACGGCCGTGGAGGCGCCGTCGACTTCGGCGGCCTTGCCGCTGTGCTGGGCCGTCAAGGTGTAGACGCCAGGTCCTCCAGGCGTCTCGCCCAGCTGGGCTTCCCACCTGGTGTTGGATCCGGATGCGTCGGTGGGGAGGCGGTCGCGTGCGGTGGTGTCGCCGTACATGGTCCAGCGGGCCCAGTCGAC
>NZ_JYJG01000519.1 GCF_000955955.1 Lentzea aerocolonigenes | reverse complement strand
GGCGTGCCCGTTCGGCGAGCCGGGTGAGCGGATGTACCGCTCGGGCGACCTGGCGCGGTGGCGGGCCGACGGGATGCTGGAGTACCTGGGGCGTGCGGATCACCAGGTGAAGATCCGCGGGTTCCGGATCGAGCTCGGCGAGGTCGAGGCCGCGCTGAACGCCCTGCCCGGTGTGGCACGGGCCGCGGCGGTCGTGCGCGAGGACGTGCCGGGGGACAAGCGGATCGTCGGGTACGTCGTCGCGGACGGGAGCCTCGCGCCTCCCGCGGAGCTGCGGGCGCGCGTCGCGGCCGTCCTGCCGGAGTACGCCGTCCCGGCCGCCGTGGTCGTGGTGGACGGGTTCTCGTTGACCGCAAACGGAAAGCTGGACACGCGCGCACTGCCCGCACCGGGATACGAGGGTGCAGAGGGCCGTGCCCCGCGCACGCCCCTCGAAGCGTCGCTGTGCGGCCTGTTCGCGGAGGTGCTCGGAGCGGCACAGGTCGGGATCGACGACGGCTTCTTCGACCTCGGTGGCCATTCGCTGCTGGCCACCCGCCTGACCAGCAGGGTGCGGGCGGAGCTGGGGCGGGAGCTGAGCGTCCGCGACGTGTTCGAGTTCCCGACGGTCGCGGGCCTCGCGGCTTGTCTGCGGCGCGCAGGCGGTGAGGTGCGACGGGCACTTGTCGCGGTGCAACGGCCTGAGCGCGTCCCGTTGTCGTTCGCGCAGTGGCGGTTGTGGTTCGTCGGGCAGCTGGAAGGGCCCAGCGCGGTCTACAACGTGCCGCTGGTGATGAACCTGTCTGGTGCGCTGGACGTCGGTGCGCTGACGTCGGCGGTGGCGGATGTCGTCGACCGGCACGAGAGCCTGCGGACGGTTTTCCCGGTGGTGGACGGAGAACCGGTGCAGCGGGTGCTGCCGGCGGGCGAGGCCGTGCCGTCCGTGGAGTGGGCTGACGTCGCTGTGGACGAGGCCGACCGGCTCGTCGCCACGGCTGCTGGGCACGTCTTCGACCTGCAGACCGAGATCCCGTTGCGGGTGAACGGTTTCACGGTGGCTCCCGACGAGCACGTGCTGGTGCTGCTGGTGCATCACATCGCGTGTGACGGGTGGTCGCTGGGGAGGTTGGGGGACGATCTCGCGACGGCGTATGCGGCTCGGTTGAAGGGTGTTGCGCCGGCGTGGGACGAGCTTCCGGTGCAGTACGCGGACTACGCGTTGTGGCAGCGGGAGTTGCTGGGGTCCGTGGACGATCCCGGCAGCGTGGTGGCGCGGCAGTCCTCGTTCTGGCGCAACGCTTTGGAGGCGCTGCCGGAGGAGTTGGCCCTGCCGTTCGACCGTCCGCGTCCGGCCGTGGCGACGCATCGAGGTGCGGAAGTGCCGGTCGTGATGGGGGCGGACCTGCACGCTCAGGTCGAGGAGCTGGCCCGGTCGGTGGGCGTCACGCCGTTCATGGTCGTGCAGGCGTCGCTGGCGTTGTTGTTGTCGCGGCTGGGCGCGGGCACCGACATTCCACTGGGGACGCCGGTGGCCGGTCGTGGT
>NZ_JYJG01000518.1 GCF_000955955.1 Lentzea aerocolonigenes | reverse complement strand
GGACGGACGTGTCGGGCGATCCGACGTTCCGCGAGCTGCTGGCCAGGGTGCGCGGGGTGGACCTGGCGGCGTTCGAGAACCAGGACCTGCCGTTCGAGCGGCTGATGGAGATCCTGGACCCGCCGCGGTCACTCGCCCGGCATCCCCTGTTCCAGGTCATGCTGGCGTTCGACAGCAACCCCGCGGCCTCGTTCGCCATGCCGGGCCTGGAGGTCGGCGAGCGGGCGGAGGCCGGACGCGACTCGGCCAAGTTCGACCTGAACTTCGAGCTCCGCGGCACGCACGAGAACGGTGCGCCCGCCGGCATCACCGGAGCCGTCGAGTACGCCACCGACCTGTTCGACCCCTCGACCGTCGAGGTGCTCGTGGCCAGGCTGGTGCGCCTGGTCGGACACCTGGTCGCCCATCCCGACGAGCGCGTCGGCCAGGCGGACGTGCTGACCGCGGAGGAACGCGACCTGCTGCTGACCGGCTGGAACCCCGGTGTCCGCGAGGTGCCGGACGTCGTCCTGCCGGAGCTCTTCGAGGCCCAGGTCCGGCGCACCCCGGACGCGGTGGCGGTGACGTGCGGCGGCGACTCGCTGACGTACGCCGAGCTGAACGCGCGCGCCAACGGGCTCGCCAGGTCCTTGGTGGAGCGCGGTGCCGGGCCGGAGCGGTTCGTCGCGGTGATGCTGCCGCGGTCGGTGGAGATGATCGTCGCCGTGCTGGCGGTGCTGAAGTCCGGCGCCGCCTACCTCCCGGTCGACCCGACCCTGCCGCAGCACCGGATCGACGTGATGTTCGAGGACGTGGCACCGGTCGCGGTCATCACCGAGGACTCGGTGGACCACGGCCTGGGCGCCGATCTCACCGACGACGACCGGATCTCGCCGCTGCGGCAGGAGAATCCGGCCTACGTCATCTACACCTCGGGCACCACGGGCCGTCCCAAGGGCGTGATGATCCCGCACCGCGACGTCGTGAGTCTGATGCGCGGCACCGAGGACCAGTACGGCTTCGGCACCGACGACGTCTGGGCGATGGTCGCCTCACTCGCGTTCGACGTGTCCGTGTGGGAGATCTGGGGAGCGCTGCTGTACGGCGGCCGCCTCGTCGTGGTGCCGCGTGACGTCACGCGCTCTCCCGAGGAGCTGGTGGACCTGCTGGCCGCGGAACGGGTGACGGTGCTGAACCAGACGCCGTCCGCGTTCTACGAGCTGATCCGCACGGAGCCGAGGGACCTGCCGCTGCGGTGGGTCGTCTTCGCCGGGGAGGCGCTGTCGTTCGAACGCGTCCAGGAGTGGTACGCCACCAGGCCGGAAAGCCGGGCGCGGCTGGTCAACATGTACGGCATCACCGAGACCACGGTCCACACCACGATCCTCGAGCTGGATCCGGTCCTCGTCGCCGAGTCGTCCGCGCGCAGCCTCATCGGCCCGGCGATTCCCGGACTGGCGCTGT
>NZ_JYJG01000517.1 GCF_000955955.1 Lentzea aerocolonigenes | reverse complement strand
GGCCGGGGCTGACCTCGGAACGGTTCGTGGCGTGCCCGTTCGGCGAGCCGGGTGAACGGATGTACCGCTCCGGTGACCTCGCGCGGTGGCGGACCGACGGCAGCCTGGAGTACCTGGGCCGCGCGGACCACCAGGTGAAGATCCGCGGGTTCCGGATCGAGCTCGGCGAGGTCGAGGCCGTGGTGTCCGGCGCACCCGGTGTGGCCCGGGCGGCGGTGATCGTCCGGGAGGACAGGCCGGGGGACAAGCGGCTCGTGGCCTACGTCGTGCCGTCTCGTGCCGGTGAGGTCGATCCCGCCCTGGTGCGGGAGTTCGCCGGTGGGGCGTTGCCGGAGTACATGGTCCCGATGGTCGTCGAGCTGGACCACCTCCCGTTGACCTCCAACGGAAAGCTCGATCGCCGGGCACTGCCCGCCCCGCTCGCGGACAGGACCGCGACCGCCGAGCCGAGGAACCCGCGCGAGGAGGTCCTTTGTGGACTCTTCGCCGACGTGCTGGGCCTGGCGCGGGTCGGGATCGACGACAGCTTCTTCGACCTGGGCGGGCACTCGCTGCTCGCCAGCAGGCTGGTGGCGAGGGTGCGCGCGGAACTGGGCGTGGAGCTCGGGATCCGGACGCTGTTCGAGGCGCCCACCGTCGCGGGTGTCGCGGCACGGCTCGGCCGCGACCAGGGCGACCCGTTCGAGACCCTCCTGCCGTTGCGGACCGACGGCGATCTCGCGCCGGTGTTCCTCGTCCACCCGATCGGCGGGCTGAGCTGGTGCTACTCGCGGCTGCTCCCGCACATCCCGCAGGGGCACCCGGTGTACGGGCTGCAGTCGAGCGGGTTCGCGGTGGGCGAAGCGAGTCTGGAGTCGGTCGAGGCGCTGGCGGCCGCGTACCTCGCCACCACGCGGGAGGTGCGGGCGGACGGGCCCCGGATCCTGATGGGGTGGTCGTTCGGCGGCACCGTCGCCCAGGAGATGGCGGTGCAGCTGGAGGAGGCCGGCGAGGAGTCGCCGCTGCTGGTGCTGTTCGACTCGGTGCCCGGTGTGGGCGAGGAGACGGACACCGAGGCCGCCGGTGATCTGCTCGACCTCGTCGACCAGTCGATCCGGGGAGCCGGGGCGCTGGCACTTCCTGAACTGTCGGCCGTGCGGGTCGGCGCGCTGTCCGAGGTCGCGCTGCACTGCCTGCGGATCTTCGCCGCCCACCGGACGCGGATGTCGCTCGGGCCGATCGTCAGCATCGAGGCGGACGGGTCGAGGCGGAGCCGTGAGGGCCTGGAGTGGGCCGGGTTCGTGAAGGGCGAGGTCGAGGTCCACGCGGTGGACTGCGACCACGAGGAGATGATGGATCCCCAGCCGGTGCGGCGGTTCGGGCCGGTTCTGCACGACCTGCTCACCCGGCCGTGAGAGCACGGGACCGGCCGCGGCCGGTCCCGGAGCTCAGCGGCCGGCGTCCTGCTCCTCGCGCAGGTGGGCGGGCGTCTCGTAGGCCCGCGCCACCGCCGCGGGGGTGAAGACCCGCCAGGTGGAGACCGCGACGACGGCCGCGACGACGAAGCCGAGCCAGTACGGCGCCGTGATGCCGAACTGCTTGGCGAGCACGCCGCCGAGCAGCGCGCCGACGGCGTTGCCGCCGAAGACGATGAACAGGTTGAGGCTGGCGCTGCGGCCCATCAGCGCTGGCGGCGTCAGGCGCTGGCGCAGCGAGTTGCCGACCATGACCCACAGCGCGCAGTGCACGCCCAGCGCGAACAGCGCGAAGCCGACGACGTACTGGTTGAGCGAAGTCGCCAGGGTCAGGTGGGTCGCCGCTTCGACGAGCAGGCCGATCCGGATCGTCCAGGTGGCCGTCACCCGCTTGACGAGCCGGTCGCCGAAGATCGACCCGAGGACACCGCCGACCGCCATGCAGGTGATCAGCACGCCGTAGCCGATCGAGCTGAGCCCGAGCCGTTGCGTGGCGAGCAGGACCAGCACGGACCCCGCCCCGATCAGCGTGATGTTCAGGATGCCGATCAGCACGCTCATCGTGCGCAGCATCGGCTGGCCCAGCAGGAAGCGGAAGCTCTCGGCGATGTCCGCCTTGACCGACGCCAGGTTCTCCTTCAGGCCGGCCTTGGCCGGGCCCGGGGTCTCGGCCTCCTTGCCCGCGGCCCGGAACGTGCCGGGGATCAACGCGATCAGCACGGCGCTCACCGCGTACGTGCTCGCGTTGACCAGGAACGGGATGCTCGCCGCCACCAGGAACAGGAACCCGCCGAGCGGTCCGGCGATCATCTGCTGCGTGGTGGTCACGCCGCCGATCAGCCAGCCGTTCGCGCGCTCCAGCATCTGGTGCGGCACCACCGCGGGCACCATCGACTGCCCGGCGGAGCGGAACAGCACCTCACCGGTCTCGATCACGAAGAGGCTCAGGAACAGCAGCCACAGCGGCGCGTGACCGAGCAGCATCGAGGTGCCGAGCACACCCATCACGACGACGCGGGCCCAGTCGAGCCTGATCATCAGCCTGCGGCGGTCGACGCGGTCGACGAGCACCCCGCCGGGCAGCGTGAACAGCAGCCACGGCAGCCAGATGGCGATCGAGATCGCCGAGACGGTGAGGGGGTCGCTGGTCTGCGAGGCGACGAAGAGGGGCGCGGCGATCGTGACGAGCCCCGTGCCCAGTGCGGACGACGTGTTCGCCGCCCACAGTTTGATGAAGTTGCGGCCGAGGCCGGGCGCCGCCGCAGTACGTGCTGATTCCCCCATGCGCTGGAACATAGCAGTGGCGGCCGGGCGTCCGGGACGAGTGTGTCGAGTTCAGCTCGTTCGAAGGAATTCGATCATCCGGCGGCAAACCGTCACGGTGAATGCAGATGCGGCCGAGTCGAGTGGTGGTTTCGAAAAAGCTGTGACGTAGGTCTCGGCGGCGCGCGTGGGCTCCTGGCCGGGCTGTGCACGCCGAGGCTGGTCATCGTGTGCGCAAATGCGGCCTCAGTAGATCAACGCTGGTAGAGGGCTTGCGTGCGGCGCCGACCCTTGTGTTCGCGTTCACCTGGAAGTGGTTCGAGGCCCTGATATAGTGGAAGAAGTTACACGTTGGGTAACTGGGGGGTTACTGTGCGTTTTGAACCTGTCCCGGTGCGTCCTCAAGGGGTGGTCGTACCGCAGGCAGTGGCCGCAAGGGTGGCCGGACGTCCGATGGGATCGGGTGTTCAGCTCCACAAGTCCGGCTTGCTGTTCACTTCCAAGCAAAGCATCGTGATGTGGGAGAGCCTCGGCGCCAACCTGCTTTCTTTCGCGGATTCCTCCGCGTGGTGGATCGCGGACTGGCTCGTTTACGGCGAATCCACGTTCCAGGACCGCTACGTCGAGGCGATCAAGCGGACGTCGCTCAGTTATCAGACGCTGCGCAACTACACCTGGGTCGCCCGCAGATTTCCGCTGTCCCGCCGGCGGCAGAATCTGAGTTTCAGTCACCACCTCGAAGTGGTGGCGCTGGAACAACCGCAGCAGGACTACTGGCTGAGAAAAGCGGAGCAGTTCGGCTGGAGCCGGAACAAACTGCGCGGGCAGGTCCGCAGCAGCCGGACCGAGCAGGGCGCGATCGAGCAGGGTGCCGCCGAACCGGAGTCCGGGTGCGAGCCCGTGCCCGAGCAGGTGTCCGTCCACGCCGCGGACGCCGCGGACGCCCCCGAAGGGCGGCTGCTGCACCTGCGGCTCTCCGACGAGGACCTCGCGAGGTTCGAGGCGGCGGCCAAGGAGGAGAGCGGCTCGGTGGAGGTCTGGGCGGCGGAGATGCTGCGCCGCGCCGCGGCAGGGTTCTGACCTGCGATTTGACGTGCTGCGGCCTGGTCAGGCCTTGTCCGCGACCAGGCCGTTGAGCGCGTCGCTGAGGTTGCTCAGCACCGGGTTCTTGAAGATGACGCGGACCGCGCGGGGGATTCCGAGCTCCTTGCTCAGGGCCTGCCCGAGGCGGATCGCGACGATGGAGTTTCCGCCGATGTCGAAGAAGTCGTCGTTGATGCCGATGCTCTCGTTGCCCGTGAGCTTGCGCACGTTGCTGACGACGAGCTCGTCCATGGGGTTGCGGAACTCGCTTTCGACCGTCATCTCTCAGTCGCCTTTCTGACGCTGTTCGTCCATCGCACCGACAAGGCTGGCCGGCCTCATGTCGGTCCAATTCGCGGAAACGTGCTCGAGACAGTTCTGCCGGGTGTCCGGACCATGCGTCACCGTCCATCCGGCCGGCACCGCCGTGAACGCGGGCCACAGCGAATGCTGGTTCTCGGCGTTGACGAGGACCAGGAAACGGCCCTCTTCGTCCTCGAACGGATTCGTCACGGAACTCTCCCCTGCGGAATCACTCTAACGGTCTGCGGCGACACTGCGGCAGGCGTCGCGGCAGCACGCCGGGGCGCGCTGTCCATGATTGCGCTCGTCTCGCCGGCGAGACAACATCGGAGCGCGGCTCGATGTGCGTTCGCTCGTCCCGTCCGGCAACTCGAGCCGACGCTATTCGTGAGGTTGGTGGGTAATGTCTGAGCGTGTTGCGGTCGTCGGCATGTCGATCCGCGCGGCCGGTGTGCGCGACACCGCGGATTTCTGGAGGCTGCTCGTCTCCGGCGGTTCCGGGCGGCGTGAATTCGATTACGACGAATTGGCGCGTCGCGGTGTTCCCGAACACAGGTACAAGGACCCGGCTTATGTGGCCGCCGCCTATCCGATGGCGGACGCACTCGGATTCGACCCGGCCGCGTTCGGGTTCGGCCGGTCCGAGGCGGAGCTGACCGATCCGCAGCACCGCGTGGTCCTGGAGGCCTGCTACCGGGCGGTCGAGAGCTCCGGGGCGTTCATCGGGGCACTGCCCGACCGGGTCGGTGTCTTCCTGGGTCAGCGGACGAGCGACTACGGACCGCGGATCGACTTCCGCACCGACGGTGCCGTGGACCAGTCGGCGCTGTCGGTCGGCACGAGCCCGGACTACCTGTCGACCCGCGTCTCCTACGCCTACGGCCTCACCGGGCCGTCGATGACGGTGCTGACCGCCTGCTCGTCCTCGAACGTCGCCGTGCACCTCGCCTGCCAGGCCATCCTCGCCGGTGAATGCGACTCGGCACTGGCCGGTGGCGTCTCGGTGAACATCAGGGACGCGGGTTACCTCGTCACCGAGGGCGGCATCTACTCACCCAGCGGGCGGTGCGCGCCGTACACGACGTCGGCCGACGGCACGGTGGAGAGCAACGGCGTCGCCGTCCTCTTCCTGCGCCGCCTCGACCTGGCACTGGCGGAGGGCAACCCGATCCTCGGCGTGGTCGCCGGTACCGCGGTGAACAACGACGGCCGGGAACGCGCGGGCTTCACCGCGCCGGGAGTCGCCGGTCAGGTCGAGCTGATCGAGGAGGCCCTCGACGTCGCGGAGCTGCGCGCGGCCGCCATCGGCCTGCTCGAAGGCCACGGCTCCGGCACCGGCATCGGTGACGCGCTGGAGATCGACGCGGCGACCCAGGCCTTCCACTCCTCCGGCGCCCTGCCCGGCGAATGCCGCCTGCACTCGGTGAAGGCGAACGTCGGCAACCTCACCGCGGCCGCCGGTGCCGCGGGTGTCATCGGCGCGCTGCTCGCGTTGCGCCACGGGCAGATCCCGCCCAACGCACCGCTCGTGGGCGGCGCACGGCCCGTCGACGTGAGCGGGACGCCGTTCTCGCTGGCGGACCGGCTGGTCGAGTGGCCGCGGTCCGAACAGGGCCGGTACGCGGCGATCAGCTCGTTCGGGCTGGGCGGCACGAACGGTCACGTCATCATCGGTGACGCCGAGCACGAGGTCCGTGCCGCGGAACGGAAGGGCCGGTCCTGGCAGCTGCTGCCGCTGTCCGCGGACGACCCGGAGCGCCTGGGCGCGACCGTGCGGGAGCTGCGTGCGGCCGTGGACGGCTCCACCGAGAACTCCTTGCGGGACATCGGGCACACGCTGCGGGTCGGTCGTCCCGCCCTCGCCGTGCGCACGACCGCGCTGGTCCGGGTCGGCGACCCGGCCGCCGTGGCGTGGCCGGACGCGGGACGGCACCACACCGCCCCAGCCACCCCGCCCACCCTGGTCCTCCTGCTGCCGGACGAGGTCTCCGCCGGGACTTTCTCCCTCTACGGCGCGGAACCCGCCTTCCGGTCCACTGTGGACGAAGGGCTCACCGTCGTCGAACAGGTGGTGGGTCAGGAGATCTTCGCGGGCGTGCGCGACGCGTTCCGGCTGGGTGTCCTGCCGTCGGGCGCGGAGGTACTGCGACCCGTGCTGCATCTGCTGGGCCTCGGGCAGCACGCGTTCCTCGGCAGCGTGGGCCTCGCACCCGACGTGCTGGTGGGCCTCGGTACCGGTGAGCTGACCGCCGCCGCGCTGAGCGGCGTCCTCTCACCCGAGGACGCGACGAGGGCGGTGTGCCGCCGCGGCCAGGGCGACTCGCGCCCGATGCGCGATCTGCGGCTGCGGGCACCAGAGACGCCGATGATCTCCGGCGTCACCGGTTCGTGGTTGTCCGCCGACGAGGCCCGCGATCCGAGCTACTGGGGTGTGCAGCAGGGCGAGCCCGTCGCGGCGGAAGACGCGCTGCGCACCGTGACCGCGGCACACCCCGACGCCGAGCTGCTGCGGCTGGCCGGCGACCACGCCGACTGGCTGCGCGCCGTCGGAGGCCTGTGGGAGCGAGGTTTCCGGGTCGACTGGCAGGCCTACGCCGAGGACGACCACGCGCTGCTGACCGATGTCGCGCCACGGGTCTTCGGCCGGACGCCGTACCTGCACCCGGCACTGCTGGACGACTGCCCCGGGATCGACCCGGCGGAACTGACGGGGGACCGATGACTTCCGAGGCGAACGCGCACCCGGTCACGCCGGCACAGCAGCGGATCTGGTTCATCGAGCAGCTCGTGCCGGGTACCGCGCTGCACCACCTGGAGGCGCGGTTCGCCGTGCGCGGTGAGCTGGACGTGCCGGCGCTGGAACGAGCGGTCAACGCCGTGATCGCCCGGCACGAGGTGCTGCGCACCCGGTTCGGCGTCGTGGACGGCACCCCCGTCCAGGAGGTGCCGGCACTGGTGCGGGTGACGGTGCAGGAGCGGGACGGTCTGGCGGGCTTCGCCGCGGAACCGTTCGACCTCACCGCCGCACCCCTGGTGCGTGTGGGCGTGGGCGGCGGTGAGCTGGTGTTCGTCCTGCACCAGCTGGTGGCGGACACCGAGTCCGTGGACGTCTTCCTGCGCGAGGTCGCGGCGTTCTACCGGCAGGACGGCGCGAGCCTGCCGGAGCCGCCGATCCGCCGGCGCGAGGAGCCCGAGGCCGCAGAGGTGAAGGCGGCGGTGAGCGCGCTGGACGGTTTCCCGACCGTGCTCGACCTGCCCGCGGATCGTCCCCGCCCCGCCGTGCAGACGCTCGCCGCGGACCTGACGTCGTGGCACGTCCCCGCCCCGCTGGCCGACGGCCTCGAAAAGGTGGCGCGCGAGCACGGCGCGACCGTGCGGACGGTGCTGCTGACCTCGTTCGCCGCGGTGCTGAGCCGGTGGTCGGGGCAGTCGCGGCTGCTGGTCGCGACCCCGCAGGCGCCGCGCACGGAGGCCCTCGTCGGGCCCCTCGCCACCACTCTGGTGGTCCCCGCGGACCTGAGCGGCGACCCGTCGTTCACGACCTGCCTCGGCCGTGTGCGGGACGTGACGCTCAAGGGCTCCGGGCCGGACGTCCCGTTCGAGGAGCTGCTCGACGGCGTGGCGCCGGTGCGCAGCCTGTCCCACAACCTGCTGGTCCAGGTGATGCTGACGGTGCAGGACGGTCCCACCGCCGCGCCCGACCTGCCGGGCGCCGCCCTGGAGCCGATCATCTTGGCCACCGGTTCCTCGCCGTTCGACCTGGTCCTGGACGTCACGGTGCTCGACGCCGGTCTCGACTGCCGGCTGCGGTACTCGACCGACCTCTTCGACCGGGCGACGGCGGAACGGTTCGGCCGGCACCTGTTGCGGTTGTGGGAGATCGTCGCCTCCGGTCAGGACTTCCGCGTCGAGGACGTCGACCTGACCGACGCGGCGGAACGGGCTGTGCTCGCCGAGTTCGGCACCGGACCGGTGCGCCCGGTCGACCCCCGCGCGTTGCCCGCACGGCTGCGGGAGACGGCGTCGCGCCG
Organism: Lentzea aerocolonigenes; assembly: GCF_000955955.1. GTDB lineage: Bacteria > Actinomycetota > Actinomycetes > Mycobacteriales > Pseudonocardiaceae > Lentzea > Lentzea aerocolonigenes_A. The sequence goes on along the minus strand of NZ_JYJG01000517.1, from coordinate 3,882 downwards.
CCCGGACGCCGTGGCGGTGCGGGCGGCCGACGGTGCCTACACGTTCGCGGAGCTCTTCCACAGGGCCGGGGTGATCGCCGCGGAACTGGCCGCGCGCGGGCTGAAGCCGGGTGACCTGGCCGGTGTCGCGCTCCCTCGCGGCCGTGACCTGCCCGCCGGTCTGCTCGGCGTGTGGCTCGCCGGTGGCGCTTACGTGCCGATCGATCCGGGATACCCGCGCGCCCGACTGGAGCAGATGACGCACGACTCCGCCATCAAGGTCCTGCTGAGCACGCGCGACCTCGCGGAGCGCGTGCCGGTGCCCGCGGGCACCGAGGTCCTCGCGCTGGACGAGCCGCTGACCGCGATCCCGGCTGCGCAGGCGGACGTGGCGGGCACCGACGTGGCGTACGTGATCTACACGTCCGGCTCCACCGGTCGTCCCAAGGGAGTGCTGGTCGGCCACACGAGCCTCGGAAACCTCCTGGACGACTTCGCGGTGGAGTCGTCGTTCGGTGAGAACGACAGGCTGCTCGCGCTGACCTCCCTCTCGTTCGACATCGCGGGACTGGAGCTCTGGCTCCCGCTGCTGACCGGAGGTGCGCTGGTCATCGGCCCGGCGGGAGTCGGCGGCGACCCGGACGAGCTGCACCGGCTGCTGGCGGCCGAGGAGATCACCGTCGTGCAGGCGACGCCCGCGACGTGGAAGCTCTACACCGCGACCACCCGTGTCGCGCCGGCCTCGCTGCGCCAGATCTGGTGCGGTGGCGAGCACCTGCCGCACTCGCTCGCCCAGGCCCTGACCGCGCTGGGGCCGGAGGTCCACAACGTCTACGGCCCGACGGAGACCACGATCTGGTCGACCAGGGCGGTGCTGCGGCGCGACGACACGTCCACCGGCATCGGCAGGCCGATCGCGAACACCAGCCTGTTCGTCACCGACCCCGCCTGCCGCCCGGTCCCGCTGGGCGTGCCGGGAGAGTTGTGCATCGGCGGCGCGGGTCTCGCGCTGGGCTACCTCGACCGGCCGGAGCTGACCGCCGAGCGGTTCACCGAGGTGCGGGGCGAACCGGTGTACCGCACCGGCGACCTGGTCCGGTGGAGCAACGACGGCGACCTCGAGTACCTGGGCCGCCTCGACGACCAGGTGAAGATCCGCGGGCACCGGGTGGAGCCGGGGGAGGTCGACGCCGCCGCCCGGTCCTGCCCCGGCGTGCGCGACGCGTGCACGATCGCGGTGAACGACCAGCTGATCACCTTCGTGACGCCGCGCAGCGAGCAGGACCCGTCGAGTGACACGACCGGCGACTGGCGCACCCTGTGGGACAACACCTACGCGGAGGGCGAGCCCGCCGCGCACGACGACTTCAACCTCAAGGGCTGGCAGAGCAGCTACACCAAGGAACCGCTGCCGGAAGCCGACATGCGCGACTGGGTGGAGCGGACCGTGGCGCGCATCGCCGCGACGGGCGCCCGCACGTTCGCCGAGATCGGGTGCGGCACCGGACTGCTGCTCCTGCGGCTCGCTCCGGACGCCGACAGCTATCTGGGCGTCGACTTCTCCCCGACGGCCATCGGCCACGTGCGCGACGCGGTCGAACGGCGCGGCATCGGCGACCGGGTACGGCTGGCGACGGCGACCGCCGAGCAGATCGCGGAGGTGGCCGCGGGCGACCTCGTCGACTGCGTGATCATCAACTCGGTCGCCCAGTACTTCCCGAGCGTCGGTTATCTGAGCGACGTGCTGACCGCGGCGAGCCGGATCGTCGCTCCCGGCGGTCACATCTTCGTCGGCGACCTGCGGTCCCTGCGGCTCGCGGAGGCCTTCCACGCGAGCGTGGTGCGGGCCGACGAACGGCTGCGGCCGGAGGAGCTGCGCGCCCTGGCCGCCCGGCACGCGCTGGAGGAGGACGAGCTGCTCGTCGACCCCGGCTTCTTCACCCGGCTGCAGGACGCCCTGCCCGCGGTGACCGGAATCCAGGTGTCGCTCAAGGAGTCCGGCTTCGACAACGAGCTGACCCGGTTCCGCTACGACGTGCTTCTCAAGATCGGTGCGGAGGTCGCCGGCCCGCCTCGCGAGCACCACGACTGGGAGGACCTCGCCCGGCTGGAGCAGGTGCTCGCCACGTCGACCGCCGGCGCAGTCGTCGTGGACGGCATCCCGAACGCCCGCGTCGCCCGGTTCGCCGGACTCGTGACCGGCGCCGCCGCGGAACCCGCGTGCACGCTGGAGGAGCTCGGCGAGATCGCGGCCCGGCACGGCCTGCGGGCGCACCACGCCTGGTCGTCGCGGCGGCCGGAAGAGGGCCGCGTCCGAACCACCTTCCTGCGCGGCGACGGCCACGGGTTCGTGCACGACCGTCCGGCGGCCGACGGTCCGGTGAGCAACGACCCGAGACAGGGCACGCTGCTGCGGGTGCTCAAACACAGCACGCGCGCGTTCCTGCGACAGCGCCTGCCCGAGTACATGGTGCCCAGCCGAGTCCTGACGGTGCCCGCACTGCCGTTGACCCCGAACGGCAAGACCGATCGCAACGCCCTGAAGAACGTCGCCCGGCAGCACACGCCGAGCACGGACCACCTCCCGCCGAGCGACCCGGTCCAGGACCTGCTGCACGAGGTGTGGTGCGAGGTGCTGGGCGTGTCCAGGGTCAGCGTCGCGGAGAACATCTTCGACGCGGGCAGCACGTCGCTCCTCGTCGTGCGGGTACGTCACGAACTGCGCGACCGCCACGGCATCGACGTTCCGCTGACCGCCTTCTTCGCCCACCCGACGATCTCCGCACTCGCGGCCGTGCTCCAGCCGGCGGCCGCCGCACCCGCTGAACGGACTGCGCGTCCTCGCACGCGCACCACGGCCGCTGCGACCGCGGTTCGCCGGCGGGGGAGCCGGCGGGCAGAGGAGGGGCGGCGCTGAAACTCGGCTGCCGGCGGCGTGCCCCGAAGCTAGTGTGCGCCCGTGCGTGAACCAGAGATCGAACTCCTGTGCTCCCAGCTAGCCTCCTACTACGTCTTCCCGGACACGGCCGCCGAGATCGCCACCGTCCTGCGCAGCCGCCTGGCCGAGGGTGCCTACGCCGACGCGGCGGACGATGAGGAGTTCGCGGCACGGGTCACGAAGGACCTGCAGAGCGTCAACGGCGACAAGCACCTCCGCCTGCTCCACAGCGAGGCCGAGGTCCCGGACAACGGCCAGGAGTTCGCCTGGGACCAGGAGGCGTACCGGAAGGAAGCCGAGCAGGACGCGTTCGGCATCACCAGGATCGAGCGCCTCGAGGGCAACATCGGCCTGCTCAAGCTCCGCATGCTGCACGACGCCGAGATCGCGACGCCCGCCGTCACCGCGGCCATGAACCTCATCGCGCACACCGACGCGCTGATCATCGACCTGCGCGACAACGTCGGCGGCGACCCCAACACGGTCGCGCTGATCTGCAGCTACCTGTTCGACGAGCGCTTCCACCTCAACGACATCTACGACCGCACCACGGACACCACCGAGCAGTACTGGACGCTGCCGTTCGTGCCGGGCCCGAAGTTCGGCGGCAAGAAGCCGATCTACGTGCTCACCAGCAGCCGCACGTTCTCCGGTGCCGAGGAGCTGAGCTACAACCTCCAGCAGACCAAGCGCGCCACCCTCATCGGTGAGACCACGAGGGGAGGTGCCCACCCCGGCAGCCGCTACCGGGTCGGCCCGCACCTCAAGTCCGCGGTTCCCAACGGCCGCTCGATCAACCCGATCTCCGGCACGAACTGGGAAGCCGTCGGCGTGGTCCCGCACATCGCGGTTCCGGCCGACGAGGCGTTCGAGGTCGCCTACGAGAAGGCGACCTCGAAGACCGGCGACTAGGGCCACCAGGAACCACCTCAGGCGCGACTCCCATCGACCCCGGACTTCGATAC
>NZ_JYJG01000516.1 GCF_000955955.1 Lentzea aerocolonigenes | reverse complement strand
CATCGACCCCGGACTTCGATACAGGCCCTAATCCAGCCGGGCGGTCAGCTCGCGCACCAGCGGGTCGGTGCCAGACGGCTTGTTCTGGCGCTGCAACGCCTCCGACAGCACCGAAAGCACGTTTCCGACCTGGGCGTCGTCGGGCAGCAGCGATGCCGCCCGGCGTGCCTCGGCCTCCGCGCCCTCGGCGTCGTCCGCGCCCAGCAGCACGTGCGCCGCCCGCAGCACGATGAACACCCGCCAGCCCTCGTCGCCCAGCGACACCACCATCGCCTCGGCGTCGCGGTAGTTCTTCATCGCCAGCGCGAACTCGCCGGCCTGCCCGTGCACCCACGCGCGGATCGCGACGATCTCGGCCTGCCGCCGCGTCACCTCGGCCGGATCCTCCAGCAACGAGAGCAGCGACTCGGCCTCGTCCACGGCCGCGCGCGTCTCCTGGACGTCCTCGTCCGGCAACGCCGACGCCAGCTCGATCAGCGAGCCGATCGCCTCCGAGATGTCACCCTCCTGCTGCCACAAGCCGGCGGCCGCGCGCCACGACGCGATGGCCTCCTCGTGCTTGTGCGCGCGGGCCTGCACCGAGGCGAGCGCGTCCAGCAGGAACGCCCGCCTGCCGACCTCCTCGGGAGGCAGCAACGACGACGCCTCGCGCAGATTCCGTTCGGCAGCAGGGAGTTCGCCCAGCCTGCGGCACACCTGCCCGAGCCGGAACACCACCTGCAACCGCAGGTCCTCCTGGCCGTCCTGGAGCAGCCGCAGCGACTCCTCCAGCACCTCGGCCGCCTCGACGAACCGGTCCGTCTGCACGTACCCGCCGCTCAGCGCGAAGCAGAAGTGCGCGGTGTGTCCAGCCGACAGGTGCACCCGTGAGATCGCCACGGCGTCACGCAGGTCGGACAGGCAGGCGGCTTCCTGGTCCAGCTCCTGGATCGACGCCACCTGGTACCAGCGCGCCTCGGCGGCTTCCGGCAGCGGGAACGCCGACACGAACGCCCGCGCCGTCGCCATCGCGTCGTCCACCCGGCGCAGCAAGGTCTCCAGCCGCAGCTGCAACCGGAAGCCCTCGAAGCGCGCGCTCACCGGCAGCGAGCCCGCCATGGCCGCCAAGATGTCCGTGTAGGCACCTTCGAGATCCTGTTGCCGCGCACGGTGTTCGGCAGCTTCGACCAGCACCCGGCCGCGCAGCTCCGGAACGTCCAAAGAGGACGCCAGAGCGAGCATCTCCGAAGCCGCCTCGTGCGAGTGCGCGTCGTCGAGCAGTTCGGCCAGCGTCAACGCCGCGACCGACCGGGTGAAGTCGGACTCGGCCTCGGCCAGGCACCGCTCGGCGATCTCCTGCCCGCCCTCCACGCCGATCGCCATCCGCGCCCGGTACCGCAGCGCGAGATCGTGCGGCAGCGCGGAGAGCAGCGCGTCGAACTCGTCGGGGGAGTACGGCACCAACCCCGTCGTCATCCGCCGGATACCGGCGTGCGCGGCGAGATCGGGCGGCAGCAACGAGTCCATGTCCGCGGGCAGCGAGTCGAGCATCCGCCGCGCCTTCACGAAGTCGCCCTGCTCGTACAGCGTCACCATGGCCTCGGCGATCTCGACGGGATCGCCGAACACCACCGGCTCCTCAGGCACCGCGACGACAGGCGCCGCGGGAACCGCCAGCGGCACAGCGGGGTAGTCGGGGTGCTCCAACGCCTCCGACACCCGCGTGACCCACGCCGAGGTCCCGTTCCGCGCGTCGAACGCCCGAGCCAGCTCCAGGGCCCGCGCAGAAAGCCGCTTCAGCAACGCGGCAGCCGTCAACGTGCCCACTGAAGGCACCTCGAACTCCACATCCGAAGGAAGGCGTTGCAGCAGAACGGAAGCAGACTGCGCGAACGACATCTCGTCCGCGGGCAGCTGCACCGCGGTCACCTTGTGCAGCGACCGCCGCAGGATCTCCTCGCCGCGTGCGATGTTCCCGGTCAGCGCGCAGAACCGGATGTGCTCGTGCACGTACGACGTGATGTCGTCTTCCTTGATCGACCGGTACGCGGTCGTGTGCGCGTGCGCGGCCCGCTCGACGTCGCCGATCTCCAGCAACGGCCACAGCAGCGCGGTCAGGATCCCCTGCGGCTGTGTGGAACAGCCGGTCTCACCCGACAGCCCCTCCCAGCCGTGCGCGGCGGCCTCCTGGAACCGGCCGAGCCGCGCCAGCATCCAGACCTGCTCCTCGACCACGCACGCCGCGCAGTCCGCCATCGGCCCGCGCTCGGTCGCCAGGTACTTCCCGAGATGCTCGGCGAGACCGGCCATGTCACCGACGTGGTACGCGTGCTCGGCCCGCGCCCCGTGCACCGGCTGCACCGAGTACCCGCGCTGCCCGTAGCGGTCCGCGAGCTGCCTGATCACCGACTGCATCTGGTCCAGCGAGAAGCGGGGATCACGCCGCAGTCCGCTGCCGATCCACTTGTGCGCCCAGTCGAGCCGGTGCCGCTCGTTGTCGTCGAACGACTCCGGGTGCTTCTCCTGCGCGGTCAGCGCCCAGGCGAACGGCGCGAGCATCAGGTCGTAGCGCGAGAGGTAGTACGCCGAGTCCAGCAACGCGATCCGGCACGACACCCCGAGCGGCGTGTGCCCCAGCGCGTCCGACATGCGCGCGGCCCGTTCCAGCGCCTCGTGCTTCGGCATGCCCGTCGGCATGTTGTACGCCTCGATGAACGCTCTTTCGGCGTCCTCGTTGGTGAAGTCGCTCATCGTCCCCCCACAGCACGGTCCAGAAGTTCCAGGAACGAGCGGTTGAGCGCCGCCGTGTCCTTCGGTCGCATCGCCCGCCGCGCCTGCAGAACGGCGTGCACGTACAGAGATTCCAAAGTCAGCTCGACGAGTGCCGGGTCGGTCAGCCGCGCCAGCCGCTGCACGAGCGGGTTGCGGCAGTTGAGCACCAGCTGCTCCGGCCGCGCCGAACCCGAGTCGGCCGTGAGCTGGCCCAGCAACTCGGCCCACAACGGGTCCGAGACCTCCTCCGCGGTCTGCTCGGTGTCGAGCTTGCGCTGCTGCTCGGCGTTGCTGATCAGCAACGCGGGCAACGAGACCGGGTCGAAGTCGCGGATCACCGCGTCGCAGTCGTGCCGGTCCAGTGCCGCCGCGCCCTCGGACAGCCGCAACCGCAACGCCGTCTCGATGTCCGGCTCCGGGTCGGCCAGCGCCGCCAGCAGCTCGGTCGGCGCCACCCGGCGGGCGATGGACGGACCGTCCAACGCGCTCAGCCTGTTCAGCAGCTCCAGGTCGTAGGCGTAGCCGGCGTTCACCAGCCCCAGCCCCTGCGCGGCCGCGACCGGCGCCAGCTGGTGGAACTCGTCGACGTCCGGGATGTAGAGGATCGCGCCGTGCTTGCGCCGGAACTGCCGCAGCGGCACCGCGCCGTCCGTCGTCTCGAACGGCAGCCAGCGCTCGACCAGCCGCAGCATCTCGTCGTCGGACCGCGCCAGCGACTTGATCCCGAGGTGGTGCGCGGCCAGCAGCTCACCGGCGCGGCGCGGCTCGATCGCGTCCAGCCTGATCAGCCAGTCGCGGATCTGCTCGCCGAGCTCTTCGCGGACCGCCAGCAGCATCTCGTCCTGGTACAGCGACTCCCGTGACGCCGTCGGCCGGATCGCGGACGCGTCGACCACGCACCGCACGAAGTAGGCCCAGTCCGGCAGCAGGCCTTCGACGTTGTCACCGACCAGCATCCGCTTCAGGTAGACCCGGTGCGTCTGCCGCGTCCCGGGATGCACGCCCTCGGGCAGCACGAACGCGACGCCGGTCAGCCCAGCGGCCTCGACCTCGATCGGAATCGCCTCGAACGGCTTGAACCCGAAGACCTGCTCGCAGTACGCGGAAAGATCGGCGTCTTCCCCGTCATCGGCACTGTCCCACGGCCGCTCGCCCCGCGTCACCGCAACGCCGTCCAGCGTCACGACGGCCGGGAGCAGATCGCCGTAGTCCGTCACCAACGGCCGCACGACGTCCGCTTCGAGCCAGTGCTCGTTGCCGCGCGAAGCAGCCAGCACGACCGTCGTGCCGATCGGCACCTCATCGTCCACAACGGAAACCGTGTAGTTCCCGGAGGAGTCCGCTTCCCACCGGACGCCAGGACCACCGCGCGCGGACCGGGTGATGACTGTCACGGAAGAAGCGACGAGGAAGCACGACAGCATGCCGACGCCGAACTGGCCGAGGAACCCCTCGCGGGCAAACCCCAGCTCATCGCGCTTCGAGGTGCGGCCGAGCGTCGACAGCAGCTCGTGCACCTCGTCCTCGGTGAGCCCCACGCCGGTGTCGGTGATCCTCAGCTCCGGACCGCACGTGATCGTCACCTCGGCCGGGCAGGACGGGTCGAGCTCACGCCGTGCCGTGATCGCGTCGACGGCGTTCTGCAGCAGTTCGCGCACGTAGACGCGAGGGGAGCTGTAGAGGTGGTGGCTGAGCAGGTCGATGATGCCGCGCAGGTCGACGCGGAATGTGTGCGACATGATGCCGCCCATCCTAGGGACGCACGAGGGGCCAGTGCCGCCCTTTAACGGAACGTCCGGGAGCGGTCAAGACCGCACCCACTAGGATCGGTCTGTTGATTACCTGATGTCCACGGGTGGAATTAAGACTGGGAGCTGTTGTCCAACCATGTCCGGAGCCAACGACCCGTACGACCCCAAGGAGGTCGCGGCGCTGTCGGCCGAGAACCTCGACGCGGCCGTGCAGAAGGCGCGCGAGGCGTTCGCCGGAGCTGCCGACCTCGAGGCGCTCGCCTCGGTCAAGCCGGGCCACCTCGGTGACCGGTCGCCCGTGCTGCTGGCCCGCCGCGAGATCGGTGCACTGCCGCCCAAGGCGAAGGCCGAGGCCGGCAAGCGGGTGAACGAGGCGCAGTCCGCGATCAAGACCGCGTTCGACGAGCGCCACGCCGTGCTCCAGGTCGAACGCGACGAGCGGGTGCTGCGCGAGGAGTCCGTCGACGTCACGCTGCCCTGGGACCGCTTCCCCCGCGGCGCGCGCCACCCGATCACCACCCTCGCCGAGCGCATCGGCGACGTCTTCGTGGCCATGGGCTACGAGATCGCCGAGGGGCCCGAGCTCGAGACCGAGTGGTTCAACTTCGACGCGCTGAACTTCGGCAAGGACCACCCGGCCCGCTCGATGCAGGACACGTTCTACATCGCGCCCGCCGACTCCGCGCTGGTCCTGCGCACGCACACCTCGCCGGTGCAGGCCCGCACGCTGCTGGACCGCGAGCCTCCGGTGTACATCGTGTGCCCCGGCCGCACGTTCCGCACCGACGAGCTGGACGCGACGCACACCCCGGTGTTCCACCAGGTCGAGGGCCTCGCGGTCGACAAGGGCCTGACGATGGGCCACCTCAAGGGCACCCTGGACGCCTTCGCGCGCGCCATGTTCGGCGAGGACTCGAAGACCCGTCTGCGCCCGAGCTTCTTCCCCTTCACCGAGCCGTCGGCCGAGGTCGACGTGTGGTTCCCGGAGAAGAAGGGCGGCGCCGGCTGGGTCGAGTGGGGCGGCTGCGGCATGGTCAACCCCAACGTCCTGCGCGCCACCGGCGTCGACCCGGACGTCTACTCCGGCTTCGCGTTCGGCATGGGCCTCGAGCGCACCCTGCAGTTCCGCAACGGTCTTCCCGACATGCGCGACATGGTCGAGGGCGACATCCGCTTCACCCAGCCATTCGGAACGGAGGCCTGATCCGGTGCGCATTCCGGTCAGCTGGCTGGTCGAACACCTCGGTTTCGACGAAGTCCCCACACCCGACGAGCTCGCCGACGCGTTCACCCGCATCGGCATCGAGGTCGAGGAGGTGAGCCCGCTCGGTCCCGTGACCGGCCCGATCGTCGCCGGTCGCGTCGTCGCCATCGAGGAGCTCACCGAGTTCAAGAAGCCGATCCGCTACTGCCAGGTCGAGGTCGGCCCTGAGCAGGTCAACAACATCATCTGCGGCGCCACGAACTTCGTCGAGGGCGACTCGGTCGTCGTCGCGCTGCCCGGCGCCGTGCTGCCAGGTGGCTTCGAGATCGCCGAGCGCAAGACGTACGGCCGTGTGTCGCAGGGCATGATCTGCGCCTCCGACGAACTCGGCATCGGCGACGACCACTCCGGCATCCTCGTGCTGCCCACCGGTACCTCGCAGCCCGGCGACGACGCGCTGGAACTGCTCGGTCTCACCGACACGGTCATCGAGCTCGCGCCGACCCCGGACCGCGGCTACGCGTTCTCGGTCCGCGGCCTGGCCCGCGAGATCGCCTGCGCGCTGGACGTGCCGTTCGGCGACCCCGGTGTGGTCGAGATCCCCGAGGCCGAGGGCGAGGTGTGGCCGGTCCACATCGAGGACCGCACCGGCTGCTCGCGGTTCGTGGCTCGCCGCGTCACGGGTGTCGACCCGACCGCGCCGACGCCGTGGTGGATGCGCCGCCGCCTGATGCTCGCGGGCATGCGTTCCATCTCGCTGCCGGTCGACATCACGAACTACGTGATGCTCGAACTGGGCCAGCCGCTGCACGCGTTCGACGCCGCCTCCATCCAGGGTGCGTTGAAGGTCCGGCGCGCGGTCGCCGGCGAGAAGCTGACGACGCTGGACGACTCGGTGCGCGCTCTCGACCCCGACGACATCGTGATCGCCGACGACTCCGGTGTGATCTCGCTGGCCGGTGTCATGGGTGGTGCTTCGACGGAGGTCCAGGACTCGTCCTCGGACATCCTGCTGGAGGCCGCGAACTGGGACCCGGCGTCGATCGCGCGCACGGTCCGCCGGCACAAGCTCCCGTCCGAGGCCGCGAAGCGCTTCGAGCGGACTGTCGATCCGGCTCTCGCGCCGGTGGCTCTGGAGCGGGCTGCGAAGCTGCTCAACCACTACGCCGAAGGCCAGATCAAGCCGGGCCGCACCGACGTCGGTGTGCCGACGCTGCCCGAGGCCGTGTCGATGCCGATCGACCTGCCGGACCGCGTCGCGGGCGTTCGTTATGCCCGTGGAGTCACGGCTCGCCGTCTCGGCCAGATCGGCTGCCAGGTCTCGGTGACCACGTCGGACGACGGCCAGACGATCGTCACGGCCGTGCCGCCGACGTGGCGTGCGGACCTCGTGCAGCCCGCCGACCTGGTGGAGGAGGTGCTGCGTCTCGAGGGCTACGACACGATTCCCTCGACGCTGCCGCCCGCTCCCGCCGGTCGTGGCCTGACCGAGCAGCAGCGCCGTCGCCGCACGGTGTGGCGCACGCTGGCCGAGGACGGTTTCGTCGAGGTCAAGCCGTTCCCGTTCATCGACCCGTCGGTGTTCGACAGCTTCGGTCTTGCCGCGGACGACATCCGCCGCAACACCGTCGGCGTGCTGAACCCGTTGGAGGCGGACAAGAACGTCCTCGCGACGACGCTGCTCCCGGGGCTGCTGGAGACGTTGCAGCGCAACCTGGCCCGTGGTGCCAAGGACGTCGCGCTGTACAACGTCGCCCAGGTGACCTTGCCGCGCGCGCAACAGGTCCCGGTGCCGTCGCTGGGCGTCGACCGCCGCCCGACCGAGGCCGAGGTGGCCTCGCTGCTGGCCGCACTGCCGCAGCAGCCGCTGCACGTCGCGGGTGTGCTCACGGGCCACCGCGAGCTGGCCGGTTGGTGGGGCAAGGGCCGCATCGCCGAATGGTCGGACGCCGTCGAGGCGGCGCGCCGAGTCGGCCAGGCGTACGGGGTTTCCCTGCGCGTCGTGGCGTCGGATCTGCTGCCGTGGCACCCCGGTCGGTGCGCTGAGCTGCGTGTCGGCGACTGGCCCGTCGGTCACGCCGGCGAGCTGCACCCGAAGGTGGTCGAGGCGCTCGGCCTGCCCAAGCGGACCGTGGCGTTCGAGCTCGACCTGGACGCGCTGCCGCTGGACGACCACCGCCCGGCCCCGATGGTGTCGGCGTACCCGCCGGTGCTGCTGGACGTGGCACTGGTCGTGGACGCCTCGGTTCCGGTGCAGTCGGTGTCCGAGGTGCTCGGCTCGTCCGCGGGCGACCTGCTGGAGGACATCCGCCTGTTCGACGTCTACACGGGCGAGCAGGTGGGCGAGGGCAAGAAGTCGCTCGCGTACTCCCTGCGGTTCCGCGCGCCGGACCGCACCCTGACGGTCGAGGAGGCGACGTCGGCCCGTGACGCGGCCGTCGCCGCCGCAGGCGAACGTCTGGGCGCTGCTCTGCGCGCCTGAGTTCTCGACGACGGCGGTCACGACGGGTAATTCGTCGGGGCCGCCGTTTTCGTTGCTCCCCGCGATTCCGCGCGTGAGCGCGCAACCCTGATACAGACCCAGCGACAAAATAGCTGTCTTATCTCCACGCGCCTCCGATCTGTTACACTGGGTGAGACCCGAGATTCTTCGAGAATCTTGGGTTTTTTCGCGTAAGGAACGCGCTGACCTCTAGTCCGCGTACGCGAGTAACCGATCCATGCCGGTTGACAACAGTGCCGCGAGGGTCATTCTTCTGGTGTCTTGTGCACGCTGTGTAGTGATTGAACGTTCTTCAAACTTGGTGCCGTACCCACCGAGCACCACCCAGGGAGAACGAAATGCGCAAGCGCACCGCAGTCATCGCAGGGGTCGCAGTCCTCGCCATCGGCGGCGGGGTCGCCTACGCGGCGTGGTCGAGCACCGGCTCCGGTACCGGCACCGTCAGCTCCACCACGAGCGCCAACTCGGCCATCACCCCGGTCAGCGGCTCCGGCCTGTACCCCGGCGTCACGGTCGACGTCGTCGTCAGCATCGACAACCCGAACGACTACGCGGTGAAGGTCAACTCCATCGCCGACAGCTCGTCCAACGTGAACGGCGGCTGCGCGGCCGGGACCGTCACCACGACGTCCACCGGCACCGACTTCGCCCCGGTGATCGCGGCGCACGGCAGCCAGCAGTACACCCTCAAGGCCAAGATGAACGCCGACGCCGCGGACGCCTGCAAGAGCATCACGTTCACCGTGCCGCTGAGCGCTCAGCTCGTCTCCGCCGCGAGCTGATCGATGCGCCGCGCCCTGATCGTCATCGCCACGCTGCTGGTCCTCTCGCCGATGTCCAGCGCGGCCGACAACCCGGCCAAGGCGTTCACGATCGCGGACGCCGGCACCGCGACGGGGTTGGTCCCCGGTGGGACGGTGACCCGGAAAGTCCGGGTCACCAACCCCAACAACCAGGACATCAAGGTCACCGGCCTGACCACCTCGGTCGGGCGGCCCTCCACCTCCTGCCCCGCGAACGCCGTGACGGTCGACCCGCTCTCCATCCCGTTCGTCATCGCCAAGAACGCTTCCGCCGACGTGTCGCTGACCGTCCGGATGGCCGCCTCGGCACCCAACGCCTGCAGAAACCTCACCTTCCCCCTCACCTACTCGGGAACGGCGATCAAGCCATGATCAGCTTCAGGGAACTCGCCCGCCGGCGGTACGTGCGCCGAGGCGTCATCGTCTTCGCGGTCATGACGGCCGCGCTGGGCTCGGGGGTCGCCTATGCGGCGTGGACGAGTTCCGGCACCGGCAGTGCCACCACCAAGGCGGGCACCGCACAGGCTCCGGTGGTGGCGGGCGGCGCCGTCACCACCGGTCTCCTCTACCCCGGCGGCACCGGCGACGCGGTCGTCACGGTGTCGAACCCCAACCCCTACCCGGTGACCGTCACGTCCGTCGCCCCGAACGGTGCCGCGACCTGCAGCGTGACGTTCACCCAGCGGTTCCCGGGCACGGCACTGGCCGCCAACAGCGCCCCGGTCGCGATCACGCTCACCGGCGCGGTGGCGATGGGCGCGAACGCGGCGAACTCCTGTCAGGGCGCCTCGATCGACGTTCCCGTGCTCGTCACGATCGCGAGCGCGTGATGCGGGCCGTGATCGCGGGTGCCGCGGTGCTGTGCCTCGTCGCGGCACCGGCGGCGCAGGCGGCCTGGCAGACCTCCGCGCCGGGCACGGGCAAGGCCGTGGCCGGACAGCTCGTCGCGCTGACGCCGATCACGTGCACCGGCACGACAGTGCGGTGGACCGCGGTCGGAGGCCCGGCCACGTACTCCGTCTACTTCGCCAACGGCAACAACTACCCGGCCACACCAGACGTGGTGACCGGGAATACCTCCGCCACGGCACCGGGTAAGGTCAACGTCCTCATCAAGGCAGCCGTGGGCACGTGGTCCACCCAAGCCGAGTCGGCCGGAAAGATTTGTTCCTGATAATTCGCTCGATCGGCTGAGTCCCGGAGATCGGGATTTGGGATCAAACCAGCAGGTGGTAGCCCTGCGTAGCTGTCAAGGTGCCAAAAGTCCTTCATTACACGGGGAAATCGGCGCCCGTCAGACGCTTGCGCAGTACGTGAAGCTTCTCCAAGATTGTCGACGCGGCCCGTTGGGGCCGAGGGGCGAAGCGATGAACCACCGGGCGAGTTGGTCGCCGGTCCGGTGGGGAGCTAGAGGCGAACCCACCGCCTGGAGCAACAACTCTGGAGAGTTGCGCCATGCGTAGTCTGGGTCCGCGCCTTGAGATCGCCGTGTCGTTGACGATTCTCATGGTCGGCGCGGCCGTCGTCGCGGCCATGCACCTGACGTGGCCAGACCCGCAGGAACCTGCCATGGCCTACTCCGTGAGCTCCGGCGAGTCGGACATGCTGCAGCTCAAGCCGTTTGAAATCAACGACATCTCCGGCGCGGCGGTGGAACTTCGACCGGGCGCGGAGGGTGAGCGCAAGGTGCGGCTGTCCAACCCGAACCCGGTCGACATCATCGTCGAAAGCCTGTCCGCGGTTCCCGGTCAGCCGCTCGACGCCACCCAGCAGCGCGTCGAGGGGTGCCCTGCCGGAGTGCTGACGGTCGTGCCGCTCACCGACGTCGTGGAGATCCCGGCCGGAGGAGCGGTCGAGGTCACGATGAAGGTCCAGGTCGCGCAGGACGTCCCGAACGCGTGCGCCGAGCTGGTCTTCCCGCTCACCTACTCGGGTCGCGCGAAACACGCATAGCAAGCGCGAGCGGAGGTTCGCGGAATCCGTGCGGTGCTCCAGCTTGGCAGGGTCACGGGTGACCTCACGTGCTTCCCCAGCATGCGATCAACCCCTAGTAGTGCTTTGTCGGGTCAGCA
>NZ_JYJG01000515.1 GCF_000955955.1 Lentzea aerocolonigenes | reverse complement strand
TTGCAGACGCCAACAGAGCCGACCCCTTGGAATCAGCCGTCTAGGTCCCCTGATCGGCTGAACTGCCACGCGGGCGCCCGTCACCTGGTCGGTGGGTGCCCGCGATCGGCCGTGCGGTGGCGGGTACCTCGCGTGGGCAAGCCGACAGCCAACGCGGGAGGACGGCACGATGATCGATCAGACGCACGTTGAAGCTCTGTACGACTGCGACGTGATCGACAACCGGGGCGAGAAGATCGGCTCGGTCAAGCGGGTGTGGCTCGAAGACGGCACCGGCAGGCCGATGTGGGCGGAGGTCCACACCGGACTGTTCGGCATGAAGGAGAGCTTCGTCCCGATCCAGCAGGGACAGGTGGCGGGCGGCGCGATCACCGTCCCCGTCGCCAAGGAGCAGGTGAAGGAAGCACCGAGCGTGCACACCTCGGGCGACCACATGTCGGACCAGGAGCAGGAGGCGCTCTACCGGCACTACGGGATGAGGATCCCGCAGGCCAAGACCGGTGAGCACGACCGGCTCGGCGAGCAGGCCGAGGTCACGCTCTCGGAGGAGAAGCTCGACGTCGGCACGCGCGACGTCGAGACGGGCCGGGTGCGGCTGGTCAAGCACACGGTCACCGAGCAGCGCAACGTCACCGTGCCCGTGACGCACGAAGAGGTCCGGGTGGTCCGCGAGCCGGTGAAGGGCAACGCGGGCAAGGCGTTCGCCGACGAGCAGGCCGAAGTCACGCTGCACCGCGAGGAACCGGTGGTGCAGAAGCGCACAGAGGCCACCGAGCGGGTTCGCCTGGAGAAGGACGCGGTCACCGAGCAGAAGACCGTCAAGGGCGAGGTCCGCAAGGAAACCGTCGACGTCGAACGCGACGACAAGAGGCGGCGCTAGTACAGGCCGTCCAGGGTCTCGGCGTAACGCTTCTCGATCTCCCGGCGGCGCGGCTTCAGCGACGCGGTCAGCAACCCGTCCTCGACGCTGAAGTCGCGCTCCAGCACGGCGAAGCGCTTGATCGTCTCGTGCCGCGCGAGCTGCGCGTTGACGGTCTTCACGGCGTTCCCGACCTCTTCTTCCGCGTTCGTGAGGCCCTTCGCGGTGTCCGGGTCGAGCGTCACCAGCGCCACGCAGTACTTGCGGCGGTCGCCGTGCACGATCACGTTGCTGATGTACGGCGACGCCGCGTTGATCATGCTCTCGATCCGCGCCGGCGCCACGTACTTGCCGCCGGAGGTCTTGATCAGTTCCTTCTTGCGGTCGGTGATCTTCAACCGGCCCGCTTCGTCCAGCTCGCCGATGTCGCCGGTGTGCAGCCAGCCGTCGATGATCGTCTCGGCGGTCGCGTCCGGGCGATTGTGGTAGCCGCGCATGACGCCGGGGCCTCGCAGCAGCACCTCACCGTCGTCCGCGATCTTGACCTCCATGCCGGGGATCGGCGGGCCGACCGTGCCGATCTGGATCATGCCCGGCCGGTTGAAGAACGACCCTGCCGACGACTCGGTCAGGCCGTAGCCCTCCAGGATCGTGATGCCGGAGCGCGCGAAGAACTCCGCGATCTCCTGCGCGAGAGGCGCCGAGCCCGACACGAAGTACCGGATCCGGCCGCCCACGCGTTCGCGCAACTTGCGGTACACCAGGCGATCCGCGAGCCAGCGCGTCGCCGGCCCGTGCTCGCGGTCGGCCCAGGTGAAGATCTTTTCCGTGAGCCCGCCCTTCTCACGCGCACCCGCGACGATCCGGCCGTGGATCTTCTCGAAGATGCGCGGCGCGGCGGCCACGATGGTCGGCCTCAGCTCGCCGAGGTTGTCGACGATCCGCTCGACGCTGCCGTCGACTGCGGTCGGCACGCCCGCGGCGATCATCGCCATCGTCAGCACCTTGCCGAACGCGTGCGACAGCGGCAGCCACAGGAAGTGCAGGTCGGTGGGCAGCAGAATGCCCAGCGACGCAATGGATTCCGACGTCGTGAGCCAGTTGTCGTGGGTGAGCTCGACGCCCTTCGGCGTGCCGGTCGTGCCGGACGTGTAGATCAACGTCGCGAGGTCGTCCGGCCCCAGCTCGTTGATCAACGCGTCGTAGTCGCCGTCGGCCTGGGGAACCGCGCCGAACCGCAGCACCTCGACGTCCGAGGGCATGAGCGCGGCCTGCTCGTCCGTGTCCACGACGACCACGCGGCTGCCGGAGTCGCTGACGATGTGCGCGACCTCGCCGCGCGTGCTGTTCGGGTAGATCGTCGTGGTGGCGCCACCGGCGGCGAGCACGGCCAGGTCGGTGACGATCCACTCGATGCTGGTGCCGCCCATGAGAGCAACGCGGTCGCCCTTGGCGAGACCCGCGGCGCGCAGCCCGAACGCTTCCTTCGCGACACGTTCCTGCAGCTCAGCCCACGTGAGCGAGGCCCAGCCGGACCTGTCGCGATACCGCATCGCCTCGGCGTCGGGCGTGCGGGCGACCCGGTCGCGCAGCAGGTCGGGAATAGACAGCGCCATTGCTCATCCCTTTCTCTGGAGCGTCGCTCCAGAGCGGTACTCTAACCCTCATGGCCGACCGACGACAGTCTCTCCTCGACGCGGCGCTCAAGCTCGTCGAAGAGGGCGGCCTCGACGCCGTCACGATCGCGGCCCTGACCGAGCGGTCCGGCATGTCGAACGGCAGCATCTACCACCACTTCGGCAGCCGCGCGGGCGTGTTCGCGCAGCTCTACGCCGACAGCTACGGCCGCTGCGTGGCCGCGATGAGGCCCGCCCTGGACTCCAGGGCTGCCGGCGACGCCGTGCGCGACCTGGCGCTGCGGTATCTGGACTGGGTGACGGAGAACCCGAGCCGCGCGCGTTTCCTCTACGCCGCACCGGACCACGCCGACCCGGCCGTGAAGCAGGCGGAGTTCGCGCCCGTGCTGGCGTGGTTCCTCTCCCGGATGGAGTCCGGCGAGATGCGCGCGGTGCCGCCGTGGGCCCTCGAACCCGTGGTGATGGGACCGGCACACGAGTCGGTGCGCCGGTTCCTGCTCGGGGTGTTCGACCTGGCCGAGGCCCGCGAGATCATCGCGGACGCGGTCTGGGCCGTGCTGAAGCCCTAGTCGTCCTCGCCCTCGGGGGGCACCGACACGACACCGCCGACCCGGCCGATCTGCATGATCGGCCCGTTCACATTGCCGGACACGACGCTGTTGACGATGTAGGTGGTCTGCGCGCCCTCGAACACGGCGTCGTCGTTCTCTTCCCCAGTCATGCCCACATTATCCACCCTGGCCGCGCATCGTTAGCCATAGAACACCTGTTCGATTATGCTGCTGGGCATGCGCCAGGGATCACTGTTCGACCTGGAAGCGGAGCCCGCACTGACCCCGCTTGCCCCGCGCCGCACCGAGCTGGGCCACGGCGCGTGGATTGACGTGCAGCCGGGCTGGCTCGCGGGCGCCGACGCCGTCTTCGACCAGCTCGTCGCCGAGGTGCCGTGGCGGGCCGAGCGCCGGCAGATGTACGACAACGTGGTCGACGTGCCGCGCCTGCTCTGCTTCTACAGCGGCCGCCTGCCGTTCGACGTGCTGAACACCGCCCGCGACACGCTCACTCAGCACTACCTGCCCGAGCTTCGGGAGCCGTTCACCACCGCGGGCCTCTGCTACTACCGCGACGGCCGGGACAGCGTGGCGTGGCACGGCGACACGATCGGCCGCGGTCAGACCGAGGACACGATGGTCGCGATCGTCAGCGTCGGCACGCCCCGGGCACTCCTGCTGCGGCCACGTGGCGGCGGCGAAACCCACAAGTACGCGCTGGGGCACGGCGACCTGCTCGTGATGGGCGGCTCGTGCCAACGCACCTGGGAGCACGCGATCCCGAAGACCTCGAAGGTCGTCGGCCCCAGAATCAGCGTTCAGTTCCGCCCTCACGGGGTTCGCTGACACCGCTCTCGCGCTCCTCGGCCCACTGCTGAAGTTCTCGGGCCTTGTCGTGCTCTCCCAGCTCCCGCAAGTCGTGAGCGAGGTTGCGGGCGGACTCGAGTGTGTCCTCGTGGTCATCTCCGAGGACCGCTCGACGCCGTCTGAAGGTGTCCTCGTACAAGTCCCGCGCCGCCGCGTACTCCCCCAGTTGCCACAGGCTGACAGCGAGGTTGTTGGCTGACAAAAGAGTGTTGGGATGATCATCACCAAGCACACGACGGCGCCGCGCAAGCGCGTCCTCGTGCAAATCCCGCGACGCCGCGTACTCCCCCAGCCCTGCCAGGCTGACGGCCAGATTGTTGGCTGACAAAAGGGTGTCGGGGTGATCATCACCAAGCACACGACGGCGCCGCGCAAGCGTGTCCTCGTGCAAATCCCGCGACGCCGCGTACTCCCCCAGCCCTGCCAGGCTGACGGCCAGATTGTTGGCTGACAAAAGGGTGTCGGGGTGATCATCACCAAGCACACGACGGCGCCGCGCAAGCGCGTCCTCGTGCAAATCCCGCGACGCCGCGTACTCCCCCAGCCCTGCCAGGCTGACGGCCAGATTGTTGGCTGACAAAAGGGTGTCGGGGTGATCATCACCAAGCACACGACGGCGCCGCGCAAGCGTGTCCTCGTGCAAATCCCGCGACGCCGCGTACTCCCGCAGCCACGACAGGCTGACGCCAAGGCTGTTTGCTGACAAAAGGGTATTGGGGTGATCATCACCAAGCACGCGGCGACAGCGCTCTAGTGAATCCTCGTTCAGCTCCCGTGCCTCGCGGTACTGCCCAAGACTCCTCAACACGATCGAGAGGTTGTTCGCATAGACGAGAATGCCCGGACCATCATCGCCGTGGTGGTGCCGCTTGAGGTCATATGCCCGTCGTGCGGACTCCAATGCCTGACCTGACTGGCCCCTGGTGAGGAGGAAGAGCGACGTGCGATCCAGAAGCCAAGCGAGCTCATCGAACTCCGAAGCGAGGTGAACAGAACGGTCCTTCGCGGTGGCAGTCAGGATGTGAGGCAGTAGCCGCTGCCACGCAGGCCATACGTTCGGGTTGTCCCACGGGTCCCCAGGCGCTGCTTTGCGAAGCAGTCGCAGGGCGTTAACGGGCCATCCGCGTTCCGGTGTTGCCACTCGCTCGCCCTGGTCGATCGACCCGCGAAGAAGGGCGCTGGGAATCCGGTGCAGCAGAACGGTGCCGGTGTCGACCCTGGCCAACGCGCGATGTTTCAGCCCACGCAGGGTGGCGGCGAATGCAAGCGGGTCAGCGGCGGTCGTGGCGAGCGGCTCCGGCAGCAGTTGCGGGTGGTCAGTGAACAAGGTCAGCGGAACGGGTTCCGGCGCCAGCCACGCCAGCAGGGTCAGCAGCTGCAGCCCGGCAGGGTCCTTGGTGGCAAGGGCATCGAAAGCGACCGACCACGACGCGGCGACGGGAAGCTGTCCGTGTTGCAGAAGCTCGGCAGCTCGAACTTCCAGAAGCGTCAGGTATTTCTCGGGCGTCAAAGTGCCGTCGGTGAGCAACGCGGCGGCGTGGTCCAGCGCGAGCGGTAGATGCCCCAGCGCCGTCCCGATCTTCCGCGCGTCCTCGTCGTCCAGTCCGGGAACCCGCGCCTGCAACAACGCTGTGGACTCGCCGGGGGTGAACACAGCGACCTCGACCTCGGTGGCGACACCGTGCCAGTCCGGACAGCGAGAGGTGATCAGCACGCGGGCAGCGCCGCCCGGCAGGAACCTGGTCAGGCCATGGGGGTCATCGGCGTTGTCGAACACCACCAAGGACCTCGCCGTTTCGCGCAGATACCCGAGCACCCTGGCCAGGGCCACTTCGACCGGTTCGTCCGGCGCAACGAGCCGCAACGCCTGCGCCAGTTCGGCCAGCCGCTCAGGGATGAGCTCCAGCCGTTCGGCGGGCACCCACCACACCACGTCGTAGTCGTCGCCGAACCGATGCGCGTACTCGATCGCCGTGACGGTCTTACCGACCCCACCCATGGCGTGGATCGCCCGCACCACGGCAGGGCCGTCCCCGGTCAACACGGCTCGCAACTCGGCCAGCAGATCTTCGCGGCCGACGAACCCCTCGGACCTGCCCGGCACGTTCCAGACCTTGGTCGCCACACCAACCTGCGGGCGAGGTAGTTCGGTGAGTGCGTGCAGCACCGCTGCTGAGAGTTCACCCGCTGACGACACGACGGCCGCCGTCACTCCGCTGTCGTTCAGGCGCTGCCGGAACCCTTCCTGGCGAGCACCGTACTGCAGGTCGCGGAACAGACCGGACGGCCCGTCAACGTCCTCGCTGAGCAGGAACACCAACCGCGGCAACCCGAGTTCGGTGGCGACCTCGAACTCCTGCTCGGTGTACGACAGCTCCTGCCGGTCCCGCACCGGGGTGCCGTAGCGGAACCCGGCGACGAGGACGTACACGTCCGCTTTCGCCACCGCCGCCCGGCACACCTCGGCCGGAGCCTGATCGCGTGCGGCGAAGTAGGCCATGTCGACCACGGCGTCGCCCGCACGCGCGATGGCGGACTCGACAGCCGCGACGAACGACCCGTCCGCCGGATACCTGCGCAGCTCCGACGTGTGACTGATGAAGACCCGCCGCGGACTCTCGCCTGCCATGCCCTCAGATTCGTCCGGCCCGCTCCGAACGTTGCAATTCCAGGTCGCGGGGTGCGATCAGCCGCGACGTCACCGGCTGCAACAACATCAGCAGCAGGCCCCAGTAGTTGATCAGCGGAGCCAGCGCCAGCGCGATCAGCAGCAGCGCCGGCGGTGTCACGGCCGCGATCACCACGCGCCGGGTCAGGTTGTCCCGGTGCACGAGGAGCGTCATCGCGCTCAGCAGCGCGCTGCTGGCCAGGATCGTGCCGACGTAGAAGAACTGCGTGAACATGTCGCTGCCGTACTCGCCCACCAGCCCGGTCGGGAACGGCAGCACGACGATCGTGAGCACCCACGCCATGTTCAGCAACATCAACGGTGGGGTGTACTCGCGGATGTTCTCGAAGGTCCGGTGGTGCGCCATCCACAGCTGCGCGATCACGGCGAAGCTCAGCAGGAAGCTGAAGATCTGCGGCCAGTGGTGGGAGACCAGCTCGGACGGATGCCCGGCACCCGGTTCGGAGATGATCTCCACCAACGGCAGCACCAGCAGCGTGATCGCGATGGCGACCACGGCGTCGGTGAACAGGACCATGCGGTCGGGCTCGCGCTTCATTGACACGCAGGCCAACCTAGTCCGGAAGGGACTGCCGCGTGATCAGATCACGTCGACGAACACGGGATTGGCGTAGAACCACAGGTCGGCCCACGGGTCCGAGTTCGCGACCTCGTCGATGATCGGGTCACCGGCGGACGTCAGGCGCTTGCCGTCGCTTCCCCGCAACCGCAGGTAGAACGAGCGCTCGACACCTTTGAACGTGTGCGTGAACCGGATCTTGCCCTTGCGCGGCACCTCGAACGTCTTCGCCACCGAGGTCTCCGGCGCGAGGAACAGATCCCGGTCGGCGCAGGGACCGGTCACCGGCCCGGAGATCAGGTCGACCTTGGCCAGCACGGGCGTGGCGCCCGACGCGTTCGGACCGGACGGGCGGTCGATCTCGAACGTCACCTCGACGTCGCCGCCGCGCCGGATGAACGTCCGCCCGCCCAGCGTCACACCGCGCAGGTCGTCACGAGTCCGCACGCGCAGTTCCAGGCCCTGGATCAACCGGCCGTGCGTCGCGAACACCTTGCCGGACTGCAGCCCGCGCATGATGTCCACATAGGACCGCGATCGGGCACCCACGACCGTCGCGCCGTACTGGCCGGGGAAGAAGTCGCTGTACGGGACCTGCTTCACCCCGGTGTCGACCGGCGCGCCCCTGCTGCCGGTCTGGTGGTAGTCCTGGCTGCCCGGGACGAGCGTGTCCTCGTGGACCGCGTGCACGTCCGAGTTCGACGTGATCCACCACGGCCGGCCCTCCGCGAGCATCGCGTCCCACAGGCCTCCGACCTTCGCGGTCATCCAGTCGAAGCCACCGTGCGTGCGGTAGGACTCCGCCGGATAACCGGGCCACGAGTCGGCCAGCGGTGCGGTGAGGTCGTAGTAACCGCGTGCCCGGCCGGGGCCGCCCGCCGACTTCGGAATGCCGGCCGCCTGATGTCCCGGCGCACCCTCCATCCCGACCGCGACGCCCGGTGCCGCGTCCCGCCAGCCGCGCAGCTCGTGCGGGCTGTCCAGGCCGCGCCTGGCCGGGTGGTTCGCGAACATCAGCGCGATCTCGGTCCGTCCGGAGAGGACCTGCGCCTCCAGGAAACGCAGCGCCGCCAGGGCACGCGGCTCCCCCTCACCGGCGATGCGGCTGTCATAGGCCAGCTCGAAGGCTTTCAGGATGTCGACGGTGTGCCTGCCGGGCGGCAGGAACACGGTGGCGTGTTCCGCGCTGGGGATGTTCCACTCGAGCCCCTGGTAGACCAGCACGTCTCGCTGCGCACGGCGCGCCCGTTCGACGTCCGGGGTCACCTGGTCGATCGAGAACTTCTGGTGCGCGGGACCACCGTGGTCGGTGATCACGACCCAGTCGCAGCCGAACTCGCGGGCTTTGCGGACCTGATGCTCGATCGGGTAGAGACCGTCGTCGGAGTACTGCGTGTGGATGTGGTGGTCGCCCGCGAGCCAGCGGTCTCCGCCACCCCACGGGTTGACGGGGACGTGCGCCTCGGCCTTCCCGCTGCCCACCGCGGCCGCACCGGCCGCGATGCCCAGTCCGGCGAGAAAGTTGCGCCGCCGCACCGACGACGGCCGGTCGTCCTCCGCGTCGAGCCAGCTGCCTTCAACCGGCTCCACCTCGTGGTGGTGGTGGTGGTGCGTGTGATCACCGTGCGAATGCCCCATGAGCCCGATTCCAGCCCATGCGCCGCACGGATGGAATGAACCTCCGATGAATCTTGGTACCGGGAATTTCGTTCACACGGCCCGCGGTCAGACGGCTTGCACGGCCAGCAGCGCGAGATCGTCGTGGTCGTCGCGGTCCAGCCACTTCAGCACGGCCTCCTCGCAGTGCCGCGCGATCTCCTCCGCCGACAGCCCCTTGCACTCCTTCAGCACCGTCCGCAGCCGCTGCTCGCCGAACAGCTCCGTGCGGTCCGTGTGCGCGCGTGCCTCGGTGAACCCGTCCGAGTACAGCACCAGCGTGTCGCCGGGCGCCAAAGTGACCTGCTCGCCGTGGAACCGGACGTCCGACAGGATGCCGACGATCGCACCAGGCGCGCTGACCTCCTGCACCGACCCGTCCGTGCGCAGGATCAGCGGCGCCGGATGCCCACCGGAGGCGAGCGAGAGCCGTGCTCCCCCGGACGACAACGGCACCAGCTCGCCGACGACGATCGTGGTGAAGAGCTTGGACCCGGTGGCGCGCAACGAGGTGTTCAGCAGGTGCAGCAGCCGCACCGGGTTCGTCTCGACGAGCGAGAGCGCCTGCAACGACTGCCGTACGCGTCCACTGTGGACCGCCGCTTCCAGGCCGTGGCCGCAGACGTCGCCCAGCGCGAACGTCGCCGAGCCGTCCGTGCGCGGGTGCACGTCGTAGAAGTCGCCACCGACCAGCGCGCGCTGGTGGGCCGGGATGAACACCGACGCCATCTCCACACCGCGCATCTCGGGCAGCGGCAGTGGCAGCAGCGCCGAGCGCAGGATGTCGATCGTGCGCTGCTGTTCGGTCAGCCGGGACGCCGACTCCAGCGCCACCGCGGCGTGCTTGCCGAACAACCGGATGCGCTCGACGTCGTTCGGCGCGAAGTCGCCGTGCCGGAGCACGACCAGCGCGCCGCCGACGCCCAGCGGCACCGCCAGAGCAGACCCGAAGTCCTCCGGCACTCCCCAGTTACCTTCACCCAAAGAGGTGATCCTGGTCAGCGTCGACGTGCCAGTCAGCACCTCGGAGATCGTGGACGCCCGGCGTGGCGAGCGCGCCACCGTGGGTTCGCCGCCACCGCAACGCCACCACTCCAGGCGATCGCGGGTCGCGGGCACGACGGCGACGCAGTGCTCCCCCAGCAACTCCGCCGCGAGCTGCACGATGGTCTTCAGCGTGTCCTGGCGCGAACTGCCGCCGGCGAGCCGCAGATGGGCGTGATCGAGCGCGGAGTCCGTGAAGTACCAGGCATTCCAGCCCTCGCCGAGGTCGTGCTGACGCCCAGCGACGTGCACGTCGAAGCGCTCGCCGGGGCACAGCCGGGGGAACCGGTCGGCGGCCGCGGCGTTGCGCACGCGCACCACCCCGGCGGGGTCCACGACCAGAACGGCTTCGCGGAGCCCGTCCACCAGGCGCTGCCAGCCGTCCAGGTCGATGCCCACGGTGCTGCTCATCCGCTGTTGTCCAGCGCACTCGGCCGAATCATCACGGCCTCCTGCGGGTAGTTGGCATGCATCGAGGCATCAAGTTACCTCGCTCCCAACCTAACGTGGCAGTCTTGGCTGCGACCACCGAGGCACGGAGGCTTGGAGTGACCACGGCCAACGAAGAGACGGACGCGACCCTCGATCGGGTTCTCTCCGCCATGAGAGACCTGCGTGACGGCAACTTCCGCCGCAGGCTCGTCGTGCCGGGAAACGGGCCCGTGTCGGCTCTCGCGGACGTGTTCAACGAGATCGCGGAGCGCAACCAGTGGCTCGCCGGTGAGCTGGGCCGGGTCCGCCAGGCGGTGGGCCAGGAGGGCAGGCTCACCGAACGGGTGGCGCCCGCGGGCACCGCCGGTGGCTGGTCGATGATCGCGGACTCGGTGAACGGCCTGGTCGAGGACCTGATGAGGCCGACGAGCGAGCTGAGCCGCGTGCTCGCCGCCGTCGCCGAGGGCGACCTGACCAAGCGCATGTCGGACCAGACCCTGCGCGGTGAGTTCGCGACGCTCGGCTCGACGGTGAACGGCCTGGTCGACCAGCTTTCGTCCTTTGCGGACGAAGTCACCCGCGTCGCCCGCGAGGTCGGCACGGACGGCCGCCTGGGCGGCCAGGCGAAGGTCCCCGGCGTCGCGGGCACGTGGCGCGACCTGACCGACAACGTGAACTACATGGCGGAGAACCTGACCACCCAGGTCCGCAACATCGCCCAGGTCACCACCGCGGTCGCGCTGGGCGACCTGACCCAGAAGGTCACCGTCGACGCCCGCGGCGAGATCCTCGAGCTCAAG
>NZ_JYJG01000514.1 GCF_000955955.1 Lentzea aerocolonigenes | reverse complement strand
CGCGTCGCCCGCGAGGTCGGCACCGACGGCCGCCTGGGCGGTCAGGCCCGCGTGCAGGGCGTCGCCGGCACGTGGAAGGACCTGACCGACAACGTCAACCTGATGGCGGACAACCTCACCGACCAGGTCCGCAACATCGCCACGGTCGCCACCGCCGTCGCGAACGGCGACCTGTCGAAAAAGATCACCGTCGAGGCCAAGGGCGAGGTCGCGACCCTCGCCGAGACCCTGAACGGCATGGTCGACACGCTCCGCGCGTTCGGTGACGAGGTCACCCGTGTCGCCCGCGAGGTCGGCACCGAGGGCATCCTGGGCGGCCAGGCGCGCGTGTCCGGCGTCGCGGGCACGTGGAAGGACCTCACCGACTCGGTGAACTTCATGGCGGACAACCTGACCAACCAGGTCCGCAACATCGCCCAGG
>NZ_JYJG01000513.1 GCF_000955955.1 Lentzea aerocolonigenes | reverse complement strand
CATCGCCCAGGTCACCACCGCGGTGGCCCAGGGCGACCTGACGAAGAAGATCGACGTCTCGGCCCGTGGCGAGATCCTCGAGCTCAAGACCACCATCAACACGATGGTCGACCAGCTCTCGTCGTTCGCCGACGAGGTCACGCGTGTCGCCCGCGAGGTCGGCACCGAGGGCAAGCTCGGCGGCCAGGCCGAGGTCGACGGCGTGGCCGGCACGTGGTCGAAGCTGACCGACAACGTGAACCAGCTCGCCTCGAACCTCACCACCCAGGTGCGTGCCATCGCGGCCGTCGCCACCGCCGTGACCGCGGGCGACCTGACCAGGCAGATCACCGTCGACGCGTCCGGCGAGCTCGCCGAGCTCAAGGACAACGTCAACCAGATGATCGCCAACCTGAAGGAAACGACCCGCGCGAACCGCGAGCAGTACTGGCTGAAGACCAACCTGGCCCGTTTGTCCGGTTTGATGCAGGGTCACCGGGATCTCAGGGCGTTGGCGTCGCTGATCATGAGCGAGCTGACTCCGCTGGTCAGCGCCCACCACGGCGCGTTCTTCCAGATCGAGGAAGACGACTCCAAGCAGACCCTGGAGCTCACCGCCACCTACGGCTTCCGCCTGGACGCGGCCCGGGCCACCCGCGTTGCCGTGGGCGAGACCCTCGTGGGCCAGTCGGCGTTGGAGAAGAAGACGATCCTGGTCAGCCAGGTGCCGGGCGGCTACCTGACGGTCTCCTCGGCGCTGGGCGAGTCGCCCCCGGTCAACCTGGTGATCCTCCCGATCCTCTTCCAGGGCGAGACCCTGGGCGTGATCGAACTGGCCTCGCTGAACGTGTTCACCGACGTCCACCTGGACCTCCTCGACCAGCTCAAGGAAGCCATCGGCGTCAACGTGAACACGATGCTCGCCAACTCCCGCACGGACGCCCTGCTGGTCGAGTCCCAGCGCCTCACCACCGAGCTCCGCGCGGGTTCGGAAGAGCTCGAGGACCGGGCCCGCCAGCTCCAGACCGCCTCGAAGTACAAGTCAGAGTTCATGGCCAACATGTCCCACGAACTCCGCACGCCGCTGAACTCGCTGCTGATCCTGGCGAAGCTCCTGGCGGACAACCTCGACGGCAACCTCAACGCCAAGCAGGTCGAGTTCGCCCGCACGATCCACTCGTCCGGCTCGGACCTGCTGCAGCTGATCAACGACATCCTCGACCTCACCAAGGTCGAGGCGGGCCACATGACCCTGCACGAGGACCCGGTCCGCGTCGACGAGCTGGTCCGCTACGTCGAGACCTTGTGCTTGCCGCTGACGGCCGAGAAGAACCTCGAGTTCTCCGTCCGGGTCGACCCGAACGTCCCGGAGACCCTGCGGACCGACGAGCACCGCCTGCAGCAGATCCTGCGGAACCTGCTGTCCAACGCGGTCAAGTTCACCCATGACGGTGGCATCCGCCTGCACGTGCGCATGGACGACCCCTCCACCGTCGCCTTCGACGTCCACGACACGGGCATCGGCATCCCGGCCGAGAAACTCGCCGTCATCTTCGAAGCCTTCCAGCAGGCCGACGGCACCACGTCCCGCAAGTACGGCGGCACGGGCCTGGGCCTCTCCATCAGCCGTGAACTCGCTCAGCTGCTGAACGGCGCCCTGCGCGTCCGCTCCGAACCGGGCATCGGCTCGACGTTCACCCTCTGCCTCCCGCTGGGCAAGGTCGTCTCCGACGCCGTCGTCCTGCCGGAACCGACCCCGATCGTCGCCCCCGCCCCGGTCCTCGCGGCCTCGGGCTCGATCCGCTTCCACGGCGAAAAGGTCCTGGTCGTGGACGACGACCTGCGCAACGTCTTCGCTTTGACGAGCGTGCTGGAGTTGCACGGCCTGGAAGCGATCTACGCCGACAACGGCATAACCGGCGTCCGCGCACTCGAACAATACGACGACGTGGCCATCGTCCTGATGGACATCATGATGCCGGAACTGGACGGCAACGCCACCATCTCGGCAATTCGAGCAATGGAGCGTTACGCCGATCTCCCGGTGATCGCGGTGACGGCAAAAGCGATGAAGGGCGACCGCGAGAAATCGCTGGCCTCCGGCGCCACCGACTACGTGACAAAGCCGGTGGACACCGAGCACCTGATCCGCCTGATCGCCTACTACCTGGGCGTATCGGCAGAGGCGTGAGCTGCTGATGGCGTCTGCGAGTACCACCAACTCAACATCAACAGCTCATAACCACACCCAACGCCCTGCTGGGTTTGTCGCGAACAAAGCGAGGGAGATGCGGATTCGCCAACAGAGTCCTTGCAGGTGCCGTGCCGGCCATCAAGTCTCAGCGAGCCGAATCGACCGCGGGCTGAACCGCCAAATCCACGCTGTCGTGCAGCGACAGAACCGAAGTGACGTCAGCCAGGTCGAACAACCGGCGCACCGGAGCCTGGGTGGCGGCGATCCTCAGCTGTCCACCGGCCTCGGCGAGCTTGCGGTGCCACTCCAGCACCAACGCCAGCCCGGTCGAATCCATGAACAACAGCTGGGACAGATCCAGCACGGCATGCGCCCCGGTCACGTCCGAGTCGAGCCGCGCAGAAAGCACAGGCACGGTGTCGATGTCCAGCTCACCAGCGACGGCGATCACTCGCCATCCCTGCTGGACCTCGCTGCCGACGTTGAGCTCCATCGTCGCCGTTCCTTCCGCCACGCCCGACTCGTGCGACCCAAATCGTGCAGCACGCCGTCGAACCATGCGACCACCGGGGGGCTGAAAGATCCGGACGACCCGCCGGATGTGCGACGATGCGCCCTGTGCTGAACGACCCACTGGCTGAGGTGCGGGTGACCCTGTCCGCGGAGGGCGGGTCATGCTCTCGTGCACGTCAGGTAGTCCGCGACGCCGCCGAGACGTGGGGGCTGTCGGAAGACCTGGCTGACGACGCGCAGCTCGTCGTCACGGAACTGGTGTCGAACGGCATCGACCACGGTGAGGGCCTGATCACACTCACGGTCAGCCGGAAGGCCGACGGGATGCTGGTCGAGGTGCACGACGAGTCGCCGAAGCAGCCTCAGGTGAGACCGGTGGACCCCAGTTCGGCGCGAGGGCGTGGGATGCAGCTCGTGCAGGCGTTGAGCACGCGTTGGGGGACGACACCGGACGCGCGGGGGAAAGTCGTGTGGGCCGAGCTGAAGGCTTGAGAACGGGCTGAGGACGCAAGAAGGCGGGATGCCGCCTGCAGACATCCCGCCCACGTTTCGGTGTTACTTGGTCAGCCGCGAGGCGAGCAGGCGCTTGCCCTGCTCGGCACCCTTCTGGCTCTCGCCCTGCGCCTTGCGGAAGAACTCCGCGAGCTCGCTGTCGCCCTCGCGCTCGGCGTCGGCGATGTAGGTCTCGAGCCGCAGAGCGTTGTCGAGACACGCCTCGGTGAACCAGAGGATGTTGTAGTCCTTGTCCCTCGTGCCCGTGACGTGACCGGTCTCCGTGGTCGACACGGTTCCTCCTCCTCTATCAGGGGATTTGCGGTCACTGGGCGTGTACCCGCCGTGGCCTGGCGAAAACCGGCTCAGCTTGTGGACGTCACCTTCGGGCGCGTACGGTCGGTGCGGACGGGAGTCCTAATGAACCAGCTTCGCCAGACCACGACCTACGTCCAGTCCATCCCGATCGTCGCGCTGACGGGCGAGATCGACATGTTGTCCTCCGCGCCGGTGACGAGCAGGCTCGCCGAGCTGCTCGACCGCAAGCCACCCGCGCTGGTCGTCGATCTGCGGGCAGTGCGCTTCTTCGGATCCGAGGGCATTCGCGCACTCGTGGAGACCCAGGCCCAGGCCGACGAGCTCGGCATCAAGTTCGGCGTCGTCAGCGACACCAGAGTTGTGTTGCGTCCTCTGGAAATGACGGCCGTCGACCAGGTCCTGCTGCTGTTCAACGACGTCGACGACGCCGTCACCGCGCTCAGCGCCTGCTAGGCGACTAGGCGACCGACACCGCCGACTCAGGTCGTAGGCGGGAGCGCTCCACCAGATCCAGCAGCAGGCCTTCCTTGGTCGACCACGGCGAGATGTCCACGACGTCGTGCCCCGCGACCTTCATCAGCCCCTCCGCGACCACCGCGCCCGCCAGCGACTGCCGGGCCCGGTGCCGCGAAATCCCCGGCAGGGCAGCACGTTCGCGCACCGACAGCTTCGCCAGGCGCGGGATCCACTTCTCCAGGTCCTTGAGCTTCAACTGCCGCGTGGCGTACGTCCCGGTGCGCGCTCCGGCAAGCCGGGCCAGCTGCTCGAACACCTTCGAGCAGCCGACGGCGTGAGCGCTCTCATCACGGGGAAACGCCTCGGCGATCCGTTCCTGAACCTCCGCGCGCATGTCCGCCACGGTGAGCCCGGCGCGCGTCAAAGTCCTTGCACCCAAGGGCAACGAGACCGCGAGCTCCGGCTCCGCCCCCGAACCGAGGGCCAGCTCCACGGTGCCGCCACCGACGTCCAGCACCACCATCGGACCGGCGCTCCAGCCGAACCAGTGCCGGGCCGCCGTGTACGAGAGGCGTGCTTCTTCCTTGCCCGACAACACCTTCAGCTCAACGCCGGTGCGTCTGTGCACCTTGCGCATCACCTCGTCGGCGTTCAGCGCGTCACGGACGGAAGAAGTGGCGAACGGGAGGAACGGCACGTCGCCGGCCTTCTTGCGCGCGGCCAGCACGGCGGCGCACAACGACTCGATGCCGTCCGCGCTGATCGCCCCGTCGGAATCCAGTTCCCGGTCCAGCCGCAACCTGACCTTGTGGGACATCAGCGGACGCATCAGGTCTCGTTCCACGACCACCAGGTGAGCGCTGAAGCACCCGACGTCCAGAACACCGACCGACATGCGCCACCTTCCTCCTGCCGAACTTTCAAGTTCCCTTTACCCCATCGGTCACCATTGTGGGAGACTGAGCACCCGATCAGGGCATCTTCGCCTGATGAGATGCGTTACAGTGCCCCGATGTCCTTGGCAGAGATCCCTTCCCGGCTCGACGTCGCCCTGAAATCGGCGGACAGAGGCGTGATCGTCCTGGCCGTGGACGGCCTCTCTTCGGACGTGGCCAAACAATCGTGGTTGTCGGCCTCTCTTTCCACTCTTTCCTCCACTGTGCCCTCGACGTCCGCGACGGCCTGGCTGACCGCGTTGACCGGTGTTCCGGCCGACGTCCACCGCGTACCGGGAACGGTGTACCGCAACGGATCCGGACTCGTGCACGCGATCAACGGCACGCCGGCGATCCCGGATCTGCCCACCGTGCTGGAACGGCACGGCGCGACAGTTCTGGCCCGCGAGCTCGACCTGCTCGAAGGCACCTGGGCTCAGGCCCTCCTGCGAGGCTGCACCCGGATACCCGCGCCCCTTCGGCACAAACTCACCGCCCAGGCGGAAGACCCGCCGCTGCTCGTCGCGAACGTCGTGGCCGATCTGGACAAGGCGCTGCCCGACGCGCGGTTCCTCTGGACCTACGTCAACATCGACGACCACGTGCACCGCCACGGCTACGACGAGTCCGTGCACGAGGCGATGCTCCGCCTGGACGCGCACGCTTCCCGTTGGGCCGCACAGGGTTGGACGGTCGTGGCGCATTCCGATCACGGCCTGGTCCCGGTAGATCCCGATCCGGAGCTCGTCGAGGCCTGGGACGCGATCGTGCGCGAGGAGTGCGTGATCCCGTCCGGCGGCGCGGGCAGGACGCGCTGGCTCTACCCGAAGGCGGACCGGCTCGAAGCCGTTTTCGACCGCGTGGCAACGGCTCTGGGCTCCACGGCCACCGTGCACCACGCCGCCGACCTCGGCCTGCCGCAGCCGGAAGCGGGTCCGGTCGTCGCCGTCGCCGCGTCGCCGGAGTTCCCGATCTCCGACCCCTCCGCGAAGTACGAGCACGGAGGCCTGAGCCGGGACGAGATCGACGTCCCCTTCGCGGTCTGGCACGCCGTACAGTGAACTTGTGCGCGTCGAATTCTCGAACTCCATAAAGGAAATCGATGCTGCCGATTGGAACTCGGTCGTGCACGCGAGCGGCGCGCCGGTGTTCTACGACCACGCGTACGTCAGCGCGTACGAGCAGGCGCCGCTGACGAACGCCGACTACTCCGGAAGTTTCGTGGTGCGGGACGGCGAAGATGTCGTCGCCGTGCTGCCGATCTACGTCCAGTCGGCGGCGAACCCGTTGCGCCGCCTGCACGAGGCGTACCCGGAGGCCGCCGGCCAACGGGTGCTGCTCAGCCACACGTGGCACTGCTACGACGCGCACGTGCCCGCCACCGCCGAGGTACTGCCGACGCTGCTGGACGCCATGACGCGCGCGGCGTCGGTCCTCGAAGCGCGCTGGTGGGGGTTCGTGAACGTCGAGCGCGGCAACGCGCTCTCGCAACAACTTCGGGCGGCCGGTCTGCCCGCACGCCACCTGACCGACCGGTGGTCCACCGGCCTCACCACCTACGAGCGCTACCTCTCGGGGCTCGGCATCCGCGCCAGAGCGAACCTGCGCCGCAACGAGCGAAGATCGAAGGAAGCGGGCGTCACGGTCGAGGTCCTCCCCGCGGACCACGCCGCACTCGACGACATCTCGTTGCTGTGCACCAAAACCGCGACCCGCTTCGACACCGGCGGCTGCTACCCCGGCAGCACCCTCACCAAGTTCGTCCTGGCCCTCGGCGGCCTCGCGCACCTCATCGAGGTCCGGCAGCACGGCAAGCTCGTCGCCGCCGGCATCTGCCTCGCCGACGCCACCCGCTTCCACACCTGGACGTGCGGGGTCGACTACGCCGTCGACGGCCGCTACAGCCCGTACGGCGTGCTGTTCGCCGAGTCGGTCAAGCTCGCGATCCGGCTGGGCAAGACCACGCTCGAAGGCGGCCGCGGCAACTCCGATTTCAAGCGCCGCTACGGCTTGAGCCCGCGCCACCTCGACGCCGTCCTCATTCGCGCGTGAGCATTGTTCATCCTTGTGAACAATGCGCGAGTTCACGTATCTGATTCCCCCTTCAGGCCGGTCAGCGGCCTGCGGCAAGCCGAATGAATCAATTTTTGACTTCTCTTTACAGACCTTGATCGGATCTGGCAGTGTGGCGCCGGGCGCAAGGACATGAAAGGGACTGGACGGTCTCGTGAATCTGTCTCGACGCACCCTTCTGGCGTCTGCCGCGGCCACTCCCCTGCTCACCGGAGCCGGAGTCGCCCTCGGCGCGGGAGAGGCCGCTGCCTCCCCCGCCAAACTCCGCGGCGCGCTCGACTACGGCCTGGCCAAGCTGAAGCAGGTAGCACCGGGCATCACGTCGTTCCCGGAGATCACCCGTGCCGAGAAGTGGACCTACGTCGCCGACGGCGGCTGGATCGGCGGTTTCTGGCCGGGCACGCTGTGGCTCGCGCACCTCGACAGCGGCGACGCACAGCTCCGCACGCTGGCCGAAGCCGCGAACGACCGGCTGGCCCCGCGCCGGCTCGACCCGCGCGACCACGACCTGGGGTTCCTCTTCTACCCGTCCTGGGTCACCGCGTACCGGCTCACCGGCGACACCAAGTGGCGCGACGGCGCGATCGACGCCGCGAACACCCTGATCCTGCGCTGGAACGCCACCGGCAAGTTCATCCGCGCGTGGGGCAAGCTCGGCACGCCGGGCAACGCGGGCCGGGTGATCATGGACACGATGATGAACCTGGACCTGCTCGCGTTCGCCACCGAGCAGACCGGCGACCGCAAGTTCCTCGACATCGCGATCGCCCACGCCAGAACGACTCAGGCCAACTTCCTGCGCCCGGACGGCTCGACCCCGCACGTGTTCGACTTCAACCCGGACACCGGCGCGCCCATCGGCCAGAACACCGTGCAGGGCTACAGCCCGACGTCGGCCTGGTCGCGCGGCCAGTCATGGGGCATCTACGGCTTCACGACGATGTACCGCCGCACGGGCCTGCGGGAGTTCCGCGACACCGCGCGCAAGATGGCGGACTTCGCACTCAACGCCCTGACGCCGGACCACGTGCCGGTGTGGGACTACCGCTCGCCGTTGGGCGCCAACGACATCAAGGACTCGTCGGCGGGCGCGATCATGGCGTGCGGCCTGCTCGACCTGGCCAAGGCGACCGGTTCGGACCGCTACCGCGAGCGGGCCCTGAAGATCCTCGACGGCCTGGTCGGCACGTGCCTGACCAAGAACTCGACGCGCGCTGAGGCGATCCTGGCGCGCGGCACCCGCAACCGCCCCTCGGAAGACGGCGTGGAGGTGTCGCTGCCGTACGGCGACTACTACCTCTACGAGGCGATCCTGCGCGTGCTCAAGCCGACGCAGATCGCGAAGGCCATCGGCCTCTGACCGTTGCCGGACGGCACGCGGGGCCCCTTCGTGCGCTCTTGCCGAACGAAAGCGCCCCGCGTGCCGTTGTCACTTCTCGATGACGCGTGCCGTCGGGCCGTTGGTCCAGGTGGCTTCGAGGCGGGAAAGATGCCCCGAGGCGTTGCGGAAGTTGACCACCAGCGGGCCGCCGGGCTGTTCCACGGCCACCGTCCAGCCGTCGGCGGGACTGGCCGACAGGGCTTCCACGCCGGAAGGGCGGTAGCGCACGACCACATCACCCCCGCGCAGGTGGAACGCGTGGACGTAGGAGCCGTCCGCCTGCCATTCGCCCTCGGAAAGTTGAGCCGAGGGGGGACGTCCATCCGTACTACTGGGAGGAGCCGGAACCGACGAACTGACCACAGGAGGCCTGGTGGACGACGAGGGCGTGACAGGCGGCGAGCTGACCGAGGTGCTCGCAGGAGGCACCGGGACGCTGATCGACGTGATGGTCGGCATCGGCAACACGCCACCTGGCCCAGTGATCTCCACGGCCGCGACGGGCGCGGGTTCCATGGCCGACCGGATGCCGAACCACGACAGGCCGACGGCGACCGCGGTCACCACCGCCCAGGCGACCAGGTATCCGACCGACCGTCTCACTGCGGCGACCCTTCCGTAGCGGCTCATGGCATCAGTACTGCTGGTCGAGGACGACCCGGTGGTGCGAGCGGCGATCACGCGTGCTCTCACCGGCCAGGGCCACATCGTGCACGGTGTCGCGCTCGCGATCGAGGCTTTGCGCGAAGTCACCGCCACCAACTACGACGTCGTGGTGCTCGACCTGGGGCTCCCCGACCTCGACGGTGGCGACGCGCTGCGGATGATCCGAGGCGTCACGAACACCCCGGTGGTCATCGCGACCGCCCGCGACGACGAGCAGGAGATCATCCGCCTGCTCAACGCGGGCGCGGACGACTACCTCGTGAAGCCGTTCTCCAGCGAGCACCTCGAAGCGCGGCTGCAGGCCGTGCTCAGGCGAGCGCGCGACACCACGCAGCTCGTCATCGGCGGGCTGGAGATCGACGTGAACCTGCGCCGGGCCACTGTGGACGGACGCGAGCTCTCGTTGACGCACAAGGAGTTCGAGCTGCTCTCGTTCCTCGCGGCACGGTCCGGCGAGGTGGTGCCGCGCGCCGAGATCCTGGCGAACCTGTGGCCGTCCACCCGTGACGACCAGACGCTCGACGTCCACCTCTCGTGGCTGCGGCGCAAGCTCGGCGAACGGGCCGCGCAGCCGCGTTATCTGCACACCGTGCGCGGGGTCGGCGTGCGTCTGGTCGCACCGAGATGAGGCGGTCACTGGTGCTGGTCGCTCTCGCGGCGACCAGCATGGTGGCGCTGGCCTTCCTGATCCCGCTCGCGATCGTCGTCAAGAACGCGGCGTACGACCGGGCCATCAGCGAGGCCGGGAAACAAGCCGGCGCGCTCACGCCCGCCCTCGTGATCACCACGAAGGCCCCGGAGATCCGCCAGGCCATCCGCAGCACGCGGTACGGCGGCCAGCAACGGCTCGCCGTGCACCTGAACTCCGGCACTTACGGCACCTCGCACATCACCGCCAAAGACCTGGAGGACGCGCGAAACCTCGCGAAGGCGTCCACGGTGGAACGGCCGGACGGCGTCGCGTATCTGCAACCGCTGGCCACCAGCACCAACGGGATCGCGATCGTCGAGGCGTTCGTCCCGCACGAACAGCTCACCCACGGCGTGCTCGGCACGTGGTGGGCGTTGGCGGGTGTCGCCGTCGGGCTCGTGGCGGGTTCGGTCTTCGTGGCCGACCGGCTGGGTGCCCGTGCCGTGAAAGCGACGCGCACGTTGGCCGAAGGCGCGCGGAGAATGGGCCAGGGCGACCTTTCCGCGCGGGTTCCGGTCAAGGGACCGCCCGAGATCAAGGAGGTCGGCAAGGCGTTCAACGCCATGGCCGAACGCGTCCGGCACCTGCTCGCCGCCGAACGTGAGGTGGTCGCGGATCTCTCGCACCGCCTCAGAACGCCTCTCACAGCGCTGCTGCTGGACGCGGACACCCTCGGCAGGGGTCCGGGCGCGGATCGCGTCCGGGAAGCGGTCCAGGGGCTGGAGAGGGAGGTCGACGAGATCATCCGCGCGGCCCGTTCCGGTCTCCAGCCCGACAACACCGGTGTGGACGCCGCGAGCGTCGTGCGCGAACGGCTGGTGTTCTGGTCCGCGCTCGCCGACGACCAGGAACGGCCGTGGACGATCCGCGGCGCCGACAGACCCGCGCACGTACCGTTGAGCCGCAACGACCTCGTGGCGGCGCTCGACGCGTTGCTGGGCAACGTCTTCCGCTACACGCCGGAGGGCACCCGGTTCGCCGTGACACTGGTGCACCAGGCAGATCTGGTGGCGCTCGTGGTCGAGGACGCCGGTCCGGGCATCAAGAACGTCGAGCGCGCGTTGGAGCGCGGTGCCAGCGGCGGTGGGTCCACCGGGCTGGGGCTCGACATCGCGCGGCGCGCCGCGGAGAGCACAGGTGGATCCGTCCACGTCGACCGCGGGCCGCTGGGTGGGGCACGCGTGCAATTGAGGCTCCGAAGGCAGTAGAGGCCTCGCAAAGGGGTTGCAGGGCCAGGGAATGACACCGCCGGCGGCGCCGGACCGTGGGACGGGTCCGAACGCCGCCGGCGGGCACCGGCCGGCTGCACTGCACCGCTGCCGCACCACCGAGTCCCGAGCAGGAGGGAGGAACCCGATGAGCAGTGCGCGCTTGCCTTCCCACACCGGTGTTACGAGGTGGATCTGCCGGGGCTCTCGGCGCCAGGTGTGGGGACCGGCGTATTCAGGAGGTCTGTGTTGATCGTTTTTCGCGATCTGTCACGAAGTTAGCCGACGGATCATCGTCGCCAATCCACCGTTCAGACGATTAATCCGTTTTAAATATATTTAAGTTCGCCCGGTCGGCCGTCCGTCCCTTAAGTCCATTTAAGATAATGTCACCGTCACGCCGCCATCCATCCCCCGAAATGAAAGGCGCCTCATGCTCAGTGTGATGGCAGCTACGAGTTTGGCACTGTCGCTCCTCGTCGCCCCGGAGGCGCCGAGCACCGCGGATGTCGTTCCTCCCGGCAAAATCACCGTCGACGTCGTGACGGTCAACGGTTCCGGCTGCCCCGCGGGAACAGCGGCGGTCGCCGTCGCGGACGACAACACCGCATTTACGGTGACGTACAGCGACTACACGGCACAGGCCGGCGCCGGATCGACACCGACGCAGTTCCGCAAGAACTGCCAGCTGAACCTCCGCGTGCACTACCCGCAGGGCTTCACGTACGGGATCGCGAAGGCCGACTACAGAGGATTCGCGTCGTTACCCAGGGGCGCGAAAGGCATGCAACGCGCCAGCTACTACTTCTCCGGCTCGTCGTCGACCGGCTCGAGCACGCACAACATCCCCGGCCCCAAGGTCGACAACTGGCAGTTCACCGACTCCACCGACGTGGCGGAGATCGTCTTCGCGCCGTGCGGCATGGTGCGCAACCTCAACGTGAACACCGAGGTGCGCGTGACCACGAACTCCTCGAACCAGTCCGCGTTCGTGTCCATGGACTCGACCGACGGCAGCGTCAACACCCGCTACCAGTTCGCCTGGAAGCGATGCTGACCCGAAATGATAACGGAGCGCTCCCGGCGTTCTACCCAGAGTGAGCGCCGGGGCCTCTCACCGTGACCCGGACGTGACTTTTGACGGGTGAGTCAACCAGGCCATTGCTTCCCGCGTATACCCATGTAGATTCCCCGCACACCGCGACGGCCATTCGGGTGACTGTCGCTGGATCGCGCGCCGCACGCGAACGGAGGCTGCATGCCGGTGAACGCCCAGACTGCACAGGTCGATGACCTGACACTCATCGCGTTGCCCACCGCGGTGAACTGCGCAGATCTGTTCGTCCGCTTCACACTTGGCGAGTGGCGGCTGCGGTCAGAGATGTGTATAAGAGACA
>NZ_JYJG01000512.1 GCF_000955955.1 Lentzea aerocolonigenes | reverse complement strand
CCCGGTAGTGGGCCGCGACCTCCCGCACCAGCACCGACGTCGACGAGGAGTCGAACACGATGTGGTGCGCCACCAGGAACAGCAGGTGCCGGTCGGCCGCGAGCCGCACCAGCCGCACGAGCAGCAACGGCCCCTCGGCGAGGTCGAACACCTCCTTGCCCTCCGTCGCCATCAGCGCGGCGATCGCGTCGTCCTCGTCCGCACCGGTGAAGTCCAGCAACGGACACTCGATGTCCATTGTGGACAGGACGACGCGATGCGGTTCGCCGCCGTCGTCGCGGAACACCGTGCGCAACGACTCCTGGTTCAGGACCGCGGCCCGCACCGCGTCCGTCAACCTCGGCACGTCCAGTGGTCCGTCGAGCCGCACCACCTTCGGTTCGTGGTAGGTGGTGCGGCCGGGCGACATCTGTTCCAGCACCCAGATCCGCCGCTGCGAGGGAGTCAGCTGCCTCGTCACGAACCGCGCGCGCAGCCTGTCGAGCGCGGGCAACGCCGCCAGCACCCGATCAGCGGGCACACCGAAGTCCACGAAGCACGCGATCTCGTCCGCACCCGCGTCGAGCAGCCCGGCCACCACCCCGGCCGCGGTCTCCTCACTGCCGATCAACGCACGGCCGGCGCAGTACCTCTCATAAGCCCGCCCCAGCACGAACTCGAGGTCCTCTTCTGACGTCCGTTCGAGATCGACCTCGAAGCCGAGGCTGTTCGTGACCTGGTCCAGCAACGCCAGCGACGACCGCAGGTAGGCGCAGAACGGCCGGAACGCCTCCGCCCGTGCCTCCTCCGCGTCCGCGCCGAGGAACGTGTGCACCATGACCACCACGCGCCCCTCCTCCGGCGCGAACCCGCACTCGGCCCGAATCCGCCGGTACCGCGCGATGTTCGCCTTCAGCTCCTCCACCGTCTGCGCCATCAGGTTCGTGACGACACCGAGGTTCTGCTCGGCGGCCCGCCGGTAACTGTCCGGGTTGCCCAGCACGGCCACGAACATCGGCGGCGCCTCCTGCACCGGCCGCGGGTGCAACGACACCTCGATCGCCTCACCGGTCCCCGACCTGGCGGGCACCGCCTCCCCTCGCCACAGCCGCCGCACCGTGTCGAGCTGCTCGTACATCAACTCCCTGTGCGCGCCGAAGTTCTGCGGCGCGAGCGCGAAGTCGTCTGCGTGCCACCCGCTCGCGACACACAGCCCCGCCCGCCCACCGGACAGGTTGTCCACGACCGACCACTCCTCCGCCACCCGCACCGGGTGGTGCAGCGGCAGCACCACCGACCCGGCGTGCAACCGGATCCGGCTGGTCCGCGACGCCAGCGCGGCGGCGAGGACCGACGGGTTCGGGAACAGGGCGCCGAACGAGTGGAAGTGCCGCTCCGGCAGCCACACCGCGTGGAAGCCGTGACGGTCGCCGAACTCCGCGGCCTCGGTGATGATCCGGTACTTGCCGGTCGCCTGGTCGTTGGCGTAGTCGCCGAAGAAGTAGAGGCTGAAGTCGCACTGGCGGGTGGGGGTGGCGGGTGGCGAGGTGGTGGGGTTCGTCGCCGGTGGGGCCAGGACGGCGGTGCCGGGCTCTGCGGGGACGACGGTCGGTGCCGGTGGCGCGACGGTCCGGCCGGCCGCGGGAACGACGGTCGGCGCGGGTACCGACTGCGACGCGGGTACCGGCTCCGGCGCGGTTTCCGCCCTGGGCCGGGGGATCTCCACCTCGGCCTCCGGCCGGCCGTTGCCGGTCAGGACAGCCAGCTGGCGTTCCATCAGATCCACGAGCTGTTCGCCCAGGCGCAGCTGACGTTCCACCACCTCGCGCACCGACGCGTCCTCCGCGGCAGGCACCGCGTCCGGCGCTTCCGGGTCCGGGCCATCCGGCACCGGCTCCGGAACACCAGGCACCGGCGGAAGAAGGCCCGCCACCTTGCGGCACGTGTCGGCCTCGGCCGACAACACCCGGACCGGCACCCGCGTCCCCAGGGCGAGCTCGATCTCCCGGCTGAGGCTCATCAACGCGAGCGAATCCGCGCCCAGGTCGAAGAACGAGACGTCCGCGGGCACCGACGCGGCGCCCAGCACCTTCGCCACCACCCGCTGGACGTCGGCTTCGCGGCCGGAGACCGGCACGGTCGTGGTCCGGCCGGCAACGGGCTCGCGCGGCCCCACCGGGAACCGGGTGCGGGCCAGCGGGGTCCCCGGCAGCGGGATCCGGCCACCGCCGGAGACCACCGCCTGCCAGCGGACGTCGGCTCCCCGCACGTACAGCTCCCCCAGCGCGGTGAGCAGTCCCTCGGCGCCGGGGATCCGCTGGCTCGCGTGCCAGCGGTCGCCGGCCAGTGCGGTGAGCACCGCGCCCGGTCCCATCTCGACCGCGTCCATTCCTTCCACAGTGGACAGAACGAGGTCGAACCGCACGGGCTGACGAGCCTGACGCACCAGGTGGTCCGCGTCCGGGCGCCAGCCGGCCGCGTGCACGGCGCCGTCGAGACCGCTGACGAACGGAATGGCCAGCGGGTGCCAGTGCACCTCGGCGGCGAGCGACCGGAGTGAGGTGAGCACGGGGTCCAGCAACGACGTGTGGAACGCCCGGTCCACCCGCAGGAGCTGGTGCCGGACACCGGAAGCAGCAAGGAGTTCTCCTGCGTGCCGCACCGCGTCGGGTGTGCCGGCGAGGACGTGGTCGCCGGCGCCGTTCACGGCGGCGATCTCGGTTCCGCTGAGTGCGGCGATCTCCTCTGCCACCGCGGACGAGGCCGAGCAGGCGATCATGGCGCCGGGCGCACAGCGCTGCATCTCCTCGCCCCGCGCGGCGACCAGCCGGACCCCCTCCGTCAGCGTCAGCGCGCCCGCGACGGTCAGTGCGGCGTAGTCACCCAGGCTGTGGCCCGTCACCAGCGCCGGACGCACGCCGAACGCCTCCCACTGCCGTGCCAGTGCCACCTCGAACGCGTAGAGCGCCGGTTGGGCGGCGCCAGGCGGCCACTCTCCCGGTGTCAGCAACAGGTCGGCCGAGCCGGGCAGCGCGGCGTCGCATTCGTCGATCACCGAGCGCACGACGGGGAACCGCGCGTACAGCGACTTCGCCATGCCCCGGTGCGCACCGCCCTGACCGGAGAACGCGAACACCACGTCACCGAGCGGCTCCGCGGTCGTGCTCACCGGCTTCAGCTCACCGGTCGAGGCGCCCACGGCGAACGCGCGGCGCGGCAGGTGCGGGCGGCCGAGTGCGGTGCTGAGCGCGACGTCCGCCACGTCCGCGGTGGAGGTCGAGGCCCACTCGCGGAAGCTGTCCACCACGGCACGCAGACGCTGTTCGTCGTGCGCGGACAACGGCACGAGCGCTGGGCCCGCGGCGGGATTCGTGGTGCGCGCAGGAGGTTCCTCCAGCACCACGTGCGCGTTGGTGCCGCCGACGCCGAGCGCGCTCACGCCGGCTCGGCGGGGAGTCGTGCCGGACCGCCAGGGCCGCAGGGACGTGCCGACGACGAACGGGCTGTCCGCGAGGCCCAGCGCGGGGTTGGGCGTGGTGAACCCGAGCATCGGCACCAACTCGCGTTCGCGCAGCATGAGCGCCGTCTTGATCAGGCCGGCCAGGCCGGCGCAGGAGTCGAGGTGGCCTACGTTCGCCTTGACCGAACCCAGGGTGCAGAAGCCGCGCCTCGGGCTGTCCAGTGCCCTCGTCAGGGCCTTGAACTCGACGGGGTCGCCGAGCGCGGTGCCGGTGCCGTGCGCCTCCACGTACGACAGGGAGTCACCGGGCACACCGGCGCGGCGCAGCGCGGCACGCACGACGTCGACCTGACCCTGCAGGCCTGGGGCCGCGAAGCCAGCTTTGCCCGCGCCGTCGTTGTTGACCGCGGAACCGAGGATCACAGCGTGGACGGTGTCCCCGTCCGCCAGCGCGCGGTCGAGCCGTTTCAGCACCACCGCGGCGACGCCGTTGCCGCCCACCGTGCCGTCCGCCGCCGCGTCGAACGGGCGGCAGCGTCCCGACGGGGACAGCACCGAGCCCGGCACCGGTCGCTGTGGCACGTGCACCGCCGCCGCTCCCGCCAGCGCCAGGTCGGCTTCGTCGTCGAGGAGCGCGCGGACCGCGAGGTGCACCGCGACGAGCGATGTCGAGCACGCCGTCTGCACGCCGATCGCCGGTCCGGTGAGGCCGAGGCGGTAGGCGACGCGCGTGGCGAGGAAGTCGGGCTGGTGGCCGATCGTCGCCTGCGCGGCCGCCGCCGGGTCGCCGTCGTCCACGCCCGCCCGCATTCCCGGCCGGGCGAACAGGTTCATGCCGGTACCCGCGAACACGCCGATCCGCACGCCGGGGTCCGGTGCCGCGCGGCCTGCGTCCTCCAGCGCGTGGTAGCAGCACTGCAGGAACAACCGGTGTGCGGGATCGGTCAGCTCGGCCTCGCGGCCGGTGGTGCCGAAGAACTCCACGTCGAAGCAGTCGACGTCGTCGAGCACGCCCATCGCGCCGCCGGGGAAGGTGGTCGTGCTGTCCACACCCGCGCGGAGGTTCGCCCAGAACTCGCCGACCGACGCGGCACCCGGCAGGCGCGCGGCCATGCCGACGATCGCGATCCTGGTGTCCGCCGGGCGTTCCTGCACCGGTGGCGCCGTCCCAGTGGACGACCCCTTGGCCAGATGTGCGCTCAGCTCCGCCACGGTCGGGTGCTCGAACAGCGTGGTGGCCGCGACCTGCAGCCCCAGTTCCCGCGTCAGGGCCTCGGCGATCCGCACGATCATCACCGAGCTCAACCCCGCGTCGTAGAACGGCGTGCGGGCATCGACGGGGGTACCGGCCACCGACGCCACGACATCGGCGACACTGCGCGTCCGGAGCCTGTCGCGCAACGCGGCGCGTTGCACCTTTCCGGCCGGTGTGCGTGGGAACGCCTGCGCAGCAACGGGAACGACGTGGGCGAGCATCAGCCGCAGGCGCGTGTGGACCGCCTTGCGGATCTCGGCCGCGATCCGCTCGTCGTCGCCGCCGCTGACGAAGAAG
This sequence comes from Lentzea aerocolonigenes, assembly GCF_000955955.1. Lineage (GTDB taxonomy): Bacteria > Actinomycetota > Actinomycetes > Mycobacteriales > Pseudonocardiaceae > Lentzea > Lentzea aerocolonigenes_A. Next base: position 7,350 of record NZ_JYJG01000512.1, on the reverse strand, counting down.
ACCGCCACCGCCTCGCTGCCGGTGGTCTCGTCCGGCACGCCGCACGCGGCGACCGACCCGGCCGCGACCCCGTCCACGGTGGTCGCGACCGCCTCAATCTCGTGCGCGAAGTGGTTGTGCCCGTTGACGATGATGACGTCCTTGGCCCGGCCGGTGATGACCACCTCGCCATCGGCGAGGAACGCGAGGTCGCCCGTGTCGAGCCAGCCGTCCGCCGGCAGCCGCTCGCCGTTGACGTAGCCGGGACTGACGCGCGGCGAGCGGATCCGCAGCCTGCCGATGCGCCGCTCCCCCAGCACCGCGCCGTCGTCGCCGACGACCTGCACCTCTGCCTCGTGCGCCGGGGTGCCGACGGACACGAACGTCACGCGTTCCCTCGACGGGACGTCGTCGTCCGCCGCCTGCAACTCGCCGCCCAGCGACGACTTCCGCAGCACGTGCGCGGTCAGCCCGCCGAAGGTGATGGCAGTCGTCGTCTCCGCCATGCCCCACACCGGCATGAGGACGTCCCGGTCGAGGCCGCACGGCGCCAGCGCGTCCAGGAAGCGTTCCACCACCGGCAGGAGCACCTGTTCGCCGCCGCACACGACGGTGCGGACACCGGAGAGGTCCCAGTCGCCGGTCGGCGCGTCCGCCACCAGCTGCAGCGCGAACGTCGGAGCCCAGGTGTGCTGCGCGCGGTGCTCGGCGACCAGGGCGGGCCAGCGCGCGGGATCTCCCAGCACGTGCTCGGTGGCGACGTGCACGTTGGTGACCCCCGCGAACACCTCCAGCACGTGGTACAGCAGGAACGCGCCGCTGTGGTCCAGCGGCAGCCAGTTCAGGGTGACCTCGTCCTGCCTCAGGTCGAGCACCCGCCTGCTGCTCGCGGCGAACCGCACGAGTGCGCGTTGTGTCAGCTCCGCCGCCTTCGGTGCACCCGTGCTGCCCGACGACAGCATCAGCAGCACCACGTCGTCGTCCGCGCGCTCGGCGACCTCGGCGGACGGCGGCAGCTCCAGCCAACTGTCCACATCGGACAAGACAAGCGGGTCGCGGAGGAGCTCCGCGGTGTGGGCGAGCCGGGCGGCCGCGGGTGAACCCGGTACAGGGGGTTCCGCGATCGCGGCGGGCACCGCGCCACCGAGCACGCACGCCCAGAACGCCGCGAAGAAGTCGGGCAGCGCGAGGCCCGCGAGCACCACGGGGTCGCCCGTCCCGACGCCACGGGCGCGCAGACCGGTGAGGATGCGGCGGGCACGGTCGAGCAGCTCCGGATACGACACGAAGGTGCTCACCCCGGCACGGTCCACCGCGGTCACACCACGGCCGGGTGCGCGTTCCGCCGCGGTCAGCAGCGCCGCGGCCACCGAACGCGGGTCGTCGTCAGTCAGCTCGAGCGCGGCTCCTCGGTAGTACCCCATCAGTTCGCTCCTCGTTCTCCTCGGCGGCGCGCGGCCGCCGGAAAGTCACCCGACTCAGCAGAACCACCGCCGCGACCAGCGCGCAGCTGTGGAACAGGCCGACCACCGCGGGCGCGGGCAGCACCTCCAGCACCGCAGCGCTGGTCACCATCCCCACGCCGAACCCGGTGGTCTCGGCCGTGGCGGCGAGCCCGAACAGGTGGCCCCTGCGGTCTTCCGGCTCTGCCTGCAACCGTGTCGTGAACGCGATCTCCCCGACGCCGTCCGCGATTCCGGCGACCAGCGCGACGGCGGCGGTGATCGGCGCCTGCCACCCGCAGAAGGTCAGCACGAACGCCACCGACATGACCGCGGTCGCCACGGGGAACACCAGGTCCGCGCGTACCCGCGGCACCAGCCACCGCGACAGCGGGTGCGCCATCAGCCCGCCCACCGCCCACGCCGCCCAGAACCAGCTCAGATACGCGGAAGGCGCCGCGGGAGCGACGGATGCCGCCTGCACGGGCAACGCCACGTTGTGCGAGGCCGATCCGAACGCGTCGAGCCCTCGCACCACCACCATCACGACCACCAGCGATCCGAACACCTCCGGCAAGACGGAGGTACGCGGCCGGGACGCCTTCACCACCCGGCCCGCATCCGGCTCGAACCTCACCCGCGCCAGGACGAGAGCGGAGAACACGAAGGTGAGGCCGTTGAGCGCGAACGCGATACCGAATCCCCAGGCACCGACCACGAATCCCGCCGAGGCGAATCCCAGCACAGTGGCGATCGACCTGGCCGTCACCAGCAGGCCGTTCAGCCCGGCTGGTCCGGCGTCACCGGCGAGACCCGGCACACTGCTGCGCAGTGCGACGGTGAAGAGCGTGTTGCCCGCTCCGAGCAGGACCATCGAAACGGCCAGCGGGACGACCGCGTTCGCAGCGGTGAAAGCCAGCACCGCCGTTGTCGTCATGGCGCCGGCCTGGACGACGTCGGTGGTGATCATCAGCTTGCGCCGGTCCAGCCTGCTCACCAGTGCACCCGCTGCCAGGCCCATCACCACTCCGGCCAGCAGCCGGGCGGCCATCAGCGCGCCCAGCCCGAACGGGCTTCCGGTCACCCGCAGGGTGAACAGGCCCAATGCGATCAGGTTCAGGTAGTTGCCATAACAGGACACCGCGTAGGCGGCGAGCACCTGCCGAAAGGCGCCCGGAGCCGCGGTGAAGATCACTTCGGCCAGTCGATGTCCGTGCCGTCGCCCGACCTACGTGATTTCCGTCGAGCAATCCCCACACCGGCGACATCGACGCCACCGGGTATAGCGGTGAATACCGGCATAGCGGTACGCCCCCCATGTGTTTGTCTTTGCGCGTTACCCCACCCCAGGTCATCGCGGTGCACATGCCCGGACGGCAGATCCCGTTACCTCTGTACCCGTCCCCACCAGCGGTTACACACTGATTCACAGTGCGATTCCGAGCCTCTGCACCCGGGGGAAGCTCACCTTCCGCAATCCACCATAGCCGGACCGTTACCATCGGGAAACCCCCGGAACGAAATCTTCCAACAGCCGGTGGCAACACTGTGCCAATCTTGGCAAAGTTTGCCAAGATGCTTGCCGACCACAGCCGGGTCATCCAAGCTGACAAGAGCTACTAGTACGCAGGGGGCACTATGCGGCAATCTCTCCGAGACGTGATTGAATTCGCGATGAACTGGGTAGAGGCAGCGCACGACGCGACCGGCCACAAGGGTGTTTCAGCCGGTTACGAGCTCAATCACGGCTGGCAGCAGACCTATCCGGAGATCAGCGGCTACCTCGTCCCGACGATGCTGCGAGCGGCACAGGAGCTGGACCGGCCACCGCTCGCCGGCCGCGCCGTCGAGATCGGCGACTGGCTGCGGCTGCTCCAGCACGCGGACGGCGCCTTTCCCGGCGGCATGGGGGTGGACGGCGAGCCCGTGGTCTTCGACGTCGGCCAGATCGTCCTCGGCCAGATCGCACTGGCGCGCTCCGGCCACGACCGCACGGCGGCGCTCGACTCCGCCGGGCAGGCGGCGCAGTGGCTGTGCCGCGCCCAGCGGCCGGACGGCGCGTGGCTCTCGCACTTCGGATACCCGAACACCTATTCCACCCGCGTGACGTGGGCGGTGGCCGAGGTCTGGCGCGAGACCGGCGACCCGGAGCTGCTGCGGACCGTGGAGCGGTCGCTGCGCTGGACGCTCACCAGAGTCCAGCCGGACGGCTGGATCGACGGCATGGCGTTCGACGCGAACCTCACTCCGTGGACACACACGATCGGTTACGCGCTGCGCGGCCTGCTGCGCACCGCCGACGTCATCGGGGACGAGCTCGGCGACCTCGGTGAACAGGCGGTGGCGGCGGCGACGGCGTGCGCCGAACGGCTGGCAGGGCTGGTGTCACCGCTCGACCCGCTGCTGCCCGGCGAGATCGGGCCGGGCTTCACGTCAACGGCCGGCTACGCCTGCCTGACCGGTGACGCGCAGATGGTCACGGTGTGGCTGGACATCGCCCGCCGCACCGGGAACGACGGTCTGCGCGCCCGCTGCGCCGCGGTCGTCGACCTGCTGGCCGACCTGCAACTGCGGCAACCCGTCGAGCCCGCGGCGGTCGGCGCGCTGCCGGGGTCCTGGCCGCTGTCCGGCGCCTTCGAACCGCTCGCCTTCCCCAGCTGGGCCACGAAGTTCCTCGCCGACGCGGTGTTCGCGCTCGCCGACGACGAGCGCGAATGAGCACTGAGGAGGGTGACGCGGCGCCCTCAGCGCGCCCCGTCACCCTCCTTGCTCCCGTACGTGCCTGCCAGCACCTTCGCCAGACCGCGCCAGATGTCCGCGGCGAGCTCGACGTTCAGCGACTCCTGCACCTGCGCCGCGAGCTCCTGCATCGCCTGCACGCCTTCCGCCTGCTGTCCCGCCAGGATCTGCAGCTGCGCCCGCAGCGCCTGGAAGCGGATCATGTCGCGGAACGACAGCTGAAGCTGCTGATCGTCCAGCTCGGCGCACAACGCGCGGGCGTCGTCCACCCGCCCTTCCTCGAACGCCAGATGGGCGCGCAGCGTGAGCAGCTGCTGCTTCTGCAGTTCGGTGCCCATGAGCACGACGACGGCCTCGACCTCGTCCAGACGCGTGCGGGCCCGGTCGGTGAGGGCCGGGGTGATCTGCAGGTAGAGCGACGCGGCCGCGAGGCGCAACCGCAGCCACAGCATGAGGTCGTCCTGGCCGTGCAGCTCCCGCAGCGCGCGTTCGAGCAGCACCTGGGCCTCGGCGTAGTCGTTCTGCCGGACCCGGACGGTCGCCGCCGCCCACAGCGCCTCGATGTGCGCGGTGCCACCGGTCTGCTCGGTCAGGCCGATCAGCTCGTCCGCGTGCACCCGCGCGTCCTGCAACCTGCCGGACTCCGCCTCCGCGGAGACGATCGCGTGCAGCGCGGCGGCGCGGTCCGTGATCGACAGGCCGTCCGCCAGGCTCAGCGCCTCGGCGGCGTGCCGGCGGGCGGACACGGCGTCACCGAGCAGGCGGGCGCACATCGACAGCCGGGTGCGGGCGCGGACCCGCAGCGCCGGGGTCCTCAGCTCGTCGCTCAGCTCGCACAGCTCGGTGAGCAGCTCGAACTCCTGCTGGTGCCGGCCCTGGTTGCCCCGCGCCCTGGCGAGCAGCCACAGGGCCTGCCAACGCAGGGCGGGGTCCATCTTGGCGTCGCCCTGCAGCGCATCGGCCAGACTGTCGACCAGCTCGTCGTCGGACGCCGAGGTGGCGGCGGCGAGCAGGTGGGCGAGCGACGGCGCCTCGTCCGTCGCCTCGAAGGCCGAGATGGGCACACCCAGTTTCCTGGCCAGCTGCTCCACCACGCGCTCAGTCGGCGGACGTGCACCGGACTCCAGGCGGGACAGGTAGCCGGTGGACATGCTGCCTTCGGCGAGGGCGACCTGGGAAAGGCCGCGTTCGAGCCTCAGCGCCCGCAGTCTCATCCCGAAATCAGGTTGCGTCAGCATAAACCCTTCCTTTCGGGTACGCGCGATCACGGCACACATTTTGACCGGATTGCCCCCGTGTGGCAAATACCTGTTCGCAACGCCACAAGAAGACCACGTGTGGCGGCGCTGAACGCGAAATCGGAGTGCCTGCTTCCAGGGGGTGTGGGAGCCTTGCCAGGACGGGTACCCCAGAGGACACGAAGAGGTGCGTGATGACGGCAGGAAAGTCCATCCAGGAACCGAACACCACCCTCCGGAAGGACCTGTCGCTTGTCGAACACCGGGCCGAAGACCCTCAACCTGGGCGTGCTCGCGCACGTTGACGCGGGCAAGACCAGCCTGACCGAACGGCTCCTGCACACCGCGGGCGTCATCGACGAGATCGGCAGCGTCGACCGGGGTGACACGCAGACCGACACGCTGGCGCTGGAACGCAGCCGGGGCATCACGATCCGGTCGGCCGTCGCCTCGTTCGCGCTCGGGGACGTCACGGTCAACCTGATCGACACACCGGGCCACCCCGACTTCATCGCCGAGGTGGAGCGCGTGCTGACCGTCCTGGACGGCGCCGTGCTGGTGATCTCCGCGGTCGAGGGGGTGCAGGCGCAGACCAGGATCCTGGCGCGGACGTTGCGGCGCCTGGGCATCCCGGTGCTGCTCTTCGTGAACAAGATCGACCGCAGGGGCGCGGACTGCGTCGCCGTGCTGCGTGATGTCCACCGCAGGCTGGGCGGGACCGCGGTCGCGATGGGAACCGTTGCCGCACAGGGCACCTCGGCCGCCCGCTTCACCCCGCACGACCCCACCCGGCCCGGTACCGCGCACCGGCTCGCCGAACGGCTGGCCGAGCACGACGACGCGCTGCTCGCCGCGTACGTCGGCGACGCGGTGCCCGCCTATCCAGTGCTGCACCGCGAACTCGCCGCCCAGACCGCCGCGCTCGCCGTCATGCCGGCCTTCTTCGGCTCGGCGATCACCGGCGCCGGCATCACCGACCTCGTCGCCGGCATCACCGAACTGCTGCCGTCCGCGCCACCCGACCCGGCCGGACCGCTGTCCGGCAAGGTGTTCAAAGTGGAGCGCGGGCCCGCGGACGCGAAGATCGCCTACGCCAGGTTGTTCGGTGGCACGCTGCGCGTGCGCGACCGGCTGCCCGGCGCGGGCAGGGTGACCGCGATCGAGGTCTTCGACCAGGGACGCGCAGTCCGGGCGCAGGAACTGCCCGCCGGGCGGATCGGCACGCTGCGGGGGCTCACCGGTGTGCGCGTCGGGGACGCGATCGGTGTTCCCCGCGAAGGCACCGAGGCCCGGTTCGCGCCGCCCACGCTGGAGACCGTCGTCGTGCCCAAGGTACCCGCGCGGAAAGCCTTGCTGCATCACGCTCTCACCCAGCTCGCCGAGCAGGATCCGCTGATCGACGTCCGGCAGGACGACGTGCGCGGCGAGTTCGCCCTTTCGCTCTACGGCGAGGTGCAGAAGGAGGTCGTCGAGGCGACGCTCGCGGACGAGTACGGCGTCGGCGTCGAGTTCCGCGAGACCACCACGATCTGCGTGGAACGCCTGATGGGCAACGGGTGCGCGGCCGAGCACATCGGCACGGACACCAACCCGTTCCTCGCCACGGTGGGACTGCGCCTCGAGCCGGCACCACCGGGAACGGGCGTGGAGTTCCGGCTGGAGGTCGAACTGGGCTCGATGCCGCTCGCCTTCTTCACCGCGGTCGAGGAGTCCGCCCGCGAGGCGTTGCGGCAGGGACTGCACGGCTGGGAGGTGCCCGACTGCGTGGTCGTGATGACGCACTCCGGGTACTGGGCGCGGCAGAGTCACGCGCACGGCACGTTCGACAAGAGCATGTCCAGCACGGCAGGGGACTTCAAGCACCTCACACCACTGGTGCTGATGGACGCGCTGCACAGGGCCGGCACGGTCGTGCACGAGCCGATCCACCGGCTGTCTCTTATACACATCTC
>NZ_JYJG01000511.1 GCF_000955955.1 Lentzea aerocolonigenes | reverse complement strand
GATGCACAGGTCGGTGGCGATGATCCAGTACCGGCTGCCGTCGGGGGAGCGGACCAGTGCGGGGTCGCGGACGCCCTTCGTGCCGACCGTGGACCGCAGCACCATCCCGCCGCCGTTGAGGTCGGACCAGTTGAGCCCGTCCTTGCTGTGCGAGAGGTACATCTGCTGACCGGTCGCACCTTCGCCGATGAAGTGCACCATCAGGTAGCCCGTGAGCGGGTCCGCGGCGGCGGCCCGCGGGGGAGACGCCGCCGTCCAGGACGTCAGGAGCAGGAAGGCGGCGGCGAGCATCGCCGCCAGCCGGGCAAGGATCTTGGACATCATTGTCTCGTCGACTCCTGTTATCGCTAACACGCGTGTGCCCTAGTCTTTTGACCGGAAAGTGTTAGCGCTCACACACGTCCCGTCAAGACCCCGGCCGGAAGCGCGGCATCGCAGGCTCCCAACGTCGAAACATCCGAGCATTCGACAGTGGGACGTGAACAACATCAAACAACCTCTTGTCGAACAAGGCATTCGATGCGACGTTCTCGCGTCGAGAACGTCGTCAGGTCGGAGGTATCAGCGTGACCGAGGGCATCAGTCGCCGAGGCCTGATCGCGGGTGCGGGAGCCCTTGTCCTGGCCACCAGCACGAGTCAGCTGCCCGCGGCACCGGCGAGGGCCGCCGCCCCCGCCAGTCCGCTGCCGCTCCCACCGCTGCGCATCCCCAAGACCGACCTGGGCGTCGAGCAGCAGTCCGACGCCGAGGTCGGCTGGCTGCACGAGGCGAAGCTCGGCATGTTCATCCACTGGGGTCCGTACGCGGGCCCGGCCAAGGGCGAGTGGTACATGCACAACGGGCCGGTGACGCCGGAGAACTACCGCGAGTACGTCACCGACGCGACCGCGGAGCAGTTCACCGCCAGCGCGTACAACCCGAGTGACTGGGCGCAACTGGCCAAGGACATGGGCGCGAAGTACACGGTCCTGACCACTCGCCACCACGACGGGTTCGCGTTGTTCCCGAGCGCGCATCCGAACGCGTGGACCTCGGCGCAGGCTCCGCTGAACCGGGACCTGGTCAAGGAATACGTGGACGCCGTACGGGCCGCTGGGCTCAAGGTCGGCCTCTACTACTCGCCGATCAACTGGCGTTACCCCGGCTACTACGACGTGTACGGCACCAACTGCGCGAAGAACCCCTGGAACTACACCACCGACTCCGCGCACAAGGAGAACGCGCGGATCATGAAGAACGAGGTGTACCAACACGTCCGCGAACTGGTCACCCAGTACGGCGTGATCGACGACTTCTGGTGGGACGGCGGCTGGATCGCCGAGCAGGGCAGCGACGCGGACGGCGCGTTCTTCTGGGAACCGGGCCAGTCCCGCGACACCGCCAACCAGTGGCCGGTCGACGCCGCCTACAGCGAGAACGACCCGGACACCGGCAAGCCGCTCGGCCTGACCGGGCTGGTGCGCAGACACCAGCCCGGCATCCTCACCACCTCGCGCTCCGGCTGGGTCGGCGACTACACCAGCGAAGAAGGCGGTTCGGTGCCCACCGGCCCGATCCGCACGGGCAAGGTCGCCGAGAAGTGCTTCACGGTCGGCGGATCCTGGGGTTACGACGGCGACAAGGCGATGTCGTACGCCGACACCATGAACATCCTGGTCAACTCGTGGATTCGCAACCTCACCTGCCTGGTCAACGTCGGCCCCGACCGGACCGGCACGGTGGCGCCCAGCCAGGCGAACCTCCTGCGCCGGATCGGCACGTTCATGTCGGCCTGTGGTGCAGCGATCTACGGCACCCGCGGCGGCCCCTGGGAGCCGGTCGCCGGCCAGTACGGATTCACCAGCAAGGACGACACCTTCTACGTGCACCTGCTGCCGGGCTTCGCCGGCACCTCGTTCACCACGCCGTCGATCGGTGACGCCAGGGTGAGCCGGGTCTTCGACGTCGCGTCGGGCGGCTCGCTGTCCTACTCGGTCAGCGCCACCGGACAGGTCACGGTCACCGGCGTCGACCGCACCCGCCACCCCGCGGACAGCGTCGTCGGCGTCACCCTCGACCGGTCCGTACAGCCGGCGGACATCGCGGCGGGCAGGACCGCCACGGCCAGCGGTGAGGAGACCGGCAAGGGCAACACCGCGGCGAAGGCCGTCGACGCGTCCACCTCGACCCGCTGGTGCGCGAACGACGGCAGTACCGGTCACTGGCTCAAGGTCGACCTGGGCTCGACGCGGCCGATCACCGGCGTGCGGCTCGCCTGGGAGCTCGACGCGACCAACTACCGTTACCTGCTAGAGGGTTCGACCGACAACGCCACCTGGACGACCCTGTCCGACCACACCGCCACCACGAGCACGAGCCAGGTCCAGGTCGCCGTTCTCACCGCCCACGCGAGGTACGTGCGGGTGACGGTCACCGGTCTGCCACCGGGGATCTGGGCGTCCGTCCGCAACTTCGAGGTCTACGACCGGCCGTTCGCCGCGAGCTCCGGCACCGTGAAACTCGTCAACCGCAACAGCGGCAAGGTGCTGGCCGTCAGCGACTCCTCCACGGCCGACGGCGGGTTGATCATCCAGGCGACCGACGACGGCGGCACCGGCCAGCAGTTCACCCTGACGTCCAATTCGGACGGTTCGGTCAAGCTCGTCAACGTCAGGAGCGGCAAGCTGCTGGACAGCCCTGGCGGTTCCGGTCAGGGCGCGCAGCTCGTCCAGTGGGCCGACAGCGCGGGCGACAACCAGTCCTGGCGGCTCGTGCCGTCCTCCGGTGGCCACTACCAGCTCGTGAACGTCCGCACCGGCTGGTGCGCGGACGTCGACGGCTGGTCGTCCGCGGACGGCGCCAAGATCATTCAGTGGCCCGTTTCCGGTGGCGCCAACCAGGACTGGCGACTCGTCAGCCTCTAGGGGTGTGTCGAAAGTGGATCTTGGACCTGAGATGATCTTGATTCGTGGCACGTGAAGATCTGACGGACGCGCAATGGGCAGGGTTGGAGCCGTTGTTGCCGAAGGGCAAGAAGCCCGGCCGGCCGTCGACGTGGACCCGGCGGCAGCTGATCGACGGCATGCGGTTCCGGGTCCGCACCGGCATCCCGTGGCGGGACATCCCCGCCGAGTACCGGCCGTGGGGCCGGGTGTACGACCTGTTCCGCCGGTGGCAGCGCAACGGCACCTGGCATCGGATCTTCACCGCGCTCCAGACCCGGCCTGACGCGAAGGATCTGATCACCTGGGACATCAACGTCGACTCCACGGTGTGCCGGGCCCACCAGCACGCCGCCGGGGCGAGGAAAAAGGGGAGCTGCAGAAGGAGCCGCCCGGCGGCGTCACCGTCGAACCTGTCGACGGGCTCGGGCGCTCGCGCGGCGGCCTGACTACCAAGCTGCACCTGGCTGTCGAACAGGGCCAGAAGCCCATGTCCATCGTGATCACGGCCGGGCAGGCCGCGCACCCGGCCGGATCGCGTGCGAGCCGACAAGGCGTATGCCTCCCGGAAGATCCGCGCTCACCTGCGGCGGCGCGGGATCCGCTGCACCATCCCGGACAAGGCCGACCAGGCCCGCAGCCGCGAGAAACGCGGCTCCCACGGCGGACGGCCGCCGAAGTTCGACCCGCAGGGCTACAAGGCTCGGCACGCGGTCGAGTGCGGCATCAACCGCCTCAAGAGGCACCGGGCTGTGGCCACGAGGTACGACAAGCTCGCGGTCCGCTACGAGGCGACCGTCCTCGTCGCGGCCATAACCGAGTGGCTGTGACCAGCACAGCCGACGCCATGCCCTCTCCGAGGCGGCCAGCAGCTGATGAACCGCCCGACCACGCCGGAGCGCTACGGCGTCTGACGGGGGATACCTGTCAACGCCGGGGATGTCAGGAAGACGTCAGGCAGAAGGGGTGGCCAGCCGGATCCAGGAGTACCCGCCAGCGTCCGTCGCCGGGCTGATGGGCCGGTTTGGCCGCGCCGAGTTCCAGCGCCAGCTCTTCTGCCGCATTGAGGTCGTCAGCGCGGAAATCCAGGTGGAACTGTTGTGGCACGTCCTGACCCGGCCACTGCGGAGCCCGGTATCCGTCCACCCTCTGGAATCCCAGATCACAGCCGGAATCGTCCGTCAGAGCGACGAACTCGTCCGTGCTGAAGAGCTCGTGCATCCCGGTCAGTGCACCGTAGAAGCCCGCCAGCACCTGCGGGTCGGCACAGTCCAAAGTCACCCCTCGCAGTACAGCGCCTGGCACCATTCGCTCCTTCGTGTCCGCGCATCTGTCTCCGTGAGCCGCCGCTGCACGCGATCGCCGACCACCGCCGGCACCGTACCCGCCACATCCACCGCTGAAGTAGCGGTTTACCCCTGCCTCAGAGCAACGGGTGACTGTGACCGGCGCTTTCGATACACGCCATAGTTCGCGCTACAGCCCCGACGGGTGAGCGGACAACCAGTCGGTGTGCCGTGCGCGCAGTTGGTCGCGTTCAGTGCTCGTGGTGAGGATGACGTCGGCGCCACCGTCATAGGGGTTGTAGATCCGTTGCAGACCTACATCGGTGATCAGCACTCCCGCGGTGGCGTCGTCGGCGACGGCGCGCAGCAGTGTGTCGATGCGGCCGCGTTGCCACGGGATCCGGCTGACGTACACGTGCGTGTAGATCGGGTCGTCCGGATCCGGATCGGTGAGGACCGAGACCCAGTGGTGGGCTCCTGGGTGCCGCTGGGTCTGTTCGTGCGGGCGTTCGGGTGGCATCGGGGTGCCGGACCAGTTCGATGTGGCGACGTGGACGTCCTGTCCCGCGAACAGTTCGTCGAGCACCGTGTTGTAGCGGTCCAGCACGATCGCCCACTCGTCCTCGGTGTCCGGATAGCGCTTGGACTCCGGCAGGCTGTGAAAACGCACCCACCGGTCCTTCTCGCAGCGCAGTTCGTGGCCGATGGGAGGGCAGTCCGGCCAGCTTTCTTCCCATCGGCGCGTCAGTTCCTCGTCGGGCACCGGGACAAGCTATCCCGCGACCATCGCCTGCACATCTGTTTTACGCGCCAGAGCCGGCGCCGCACTGCCGGGCGGCCTCCTGCAGAGCGCGCAACGCCGCCCGGCGCGCAGGACGGTTCGTACTGCTGTTGCGCCACAACGCGAACACCCGCCGCCGGGGTGCGGGCAGGAGCGGCACGAAACGCACGCCCTCCGGCGTCGGACCGCGGCCGAGCCGGGGGATGATCGCGGCGCCGAGCCCGGCCGCCACCAGTGCGAGCTGGGTGGAGTGCTCCGAGGCCGTGTGCCCGATCGGGTGCTCGATCCCGTTGCGGCGCAAGGTGTTCTCGAGCCAGCCGTGGCAGACCTCGTCGCTCGGCCAGCCCACCCAGTCCTCGTCGCGCAGCTCGTCCAGGGCGAGCGCTGCCCGGCCGGTGAACGGGTGCGAACAAGGCAGTGCCACGTCGAGGACGTCATCCAGGAGCGGGGCGCTGGAGAGTCCGGCAGGCACCGCGAGCGGCAGCTCCGGCCAGTCCTGCACCACCGCGATGTCGACGTCGGCGTGGCGCAGCTGGGCGATCGCCTCGGCGGGTTCCAGCTCCACGAGCCGTGCCGACAGGTCCGGGTACTCCTGCCGCAGCGTGCGCAGCATCGACGGCACGAGACCGCGGGCGGCCGTGGCGAACGCGGCCACCGACAGGGTTCCAGCCACGGTGCCGCGGCGATCGGCGAGCTCGGTCTCGGCGAGCTCCACCTGGCGCAGCAGCCTGGCCGCGTGCTCGGCGAGCAGGTCGCCCGCGTCGGTGAGCCGGATGCCCCGGCCCTGCTTTTCCAGCAGGCGCTGGCCGACCTCGTGTTCCAGCCTGGACAGCTGCTGCGACACCGCGGAGGTGGTCACGTGCAGTGCCTCGGCGGCGCCGCGGACCGATCCCGTCGTGGACACCGCATGCAGCGTCCGCAGGCGTTCGAGGTTCAACACATTAGCGATGCTACGCGGTCTTTCCAAGAATGTTTCGATTGTCTTAGCGACTGGCGGTGGCAGTGTGTGGCGTGGAACGAACCTGCACCCACAAGGAGATCCCGTGCACCTCGTCCTCGGCGGCGACCTGCCCGTCCACCGCCTCGGTTTCGGCGCCATGCGGCTGCCCGCGAACGACCCGGCCGCGGCGCACGCCCTGGCCCGCAAAGCGGTCGAGCTCGGCGTCACCTTCATCGACACCGCCGACTCCTACGACCTCGGCCGCAACGAGGAACTGCTGGCCGAGGCCCTGCACCCGTACCCGGACGGTGTCGTGGTCGCCACCAAGGCGGGCCAGTGCCACCCCGGCCGCGAGTGGATCCCGCTCGGCCGCCCGGAGTACCTGCGCCAGCAGGCCGAGCTGAGCCTGCGCCGGCTGCGGGTCGAGCGGATCGACCTGTTCCAGCTGCACCGCGTCGACCCCACCGTGCCGCTGGCGGACCAGATCGGCGCACTGCGCCAACTCCAGGACGAAGGCAAGGTGCGCCACGTCGGCTTGTCCGAGGTGTCCGTGGAACAGATCGTCGAAGCCGAGCGGATCACGCCGATCGTCAGTGTGCAGAACCGCCACAACCTCGACGACCGGCGCTCCGAACCAGTGCTGGACCACTGCGAACGCCACGGCATCGCATTCCTGCCCTGGCTGCCGATCGCGCCGAGCGTGCGGCCGGGCTCAAGGGTCGCCGAGGTGGCCCAGCGGCTCGGCGCCACCCCTGCCCAGGTCGCGCTGGCGTGGCTGCTGCGCCGGTCGCCAGTGATGCTGCCGATCCCCGGCACGTCGTCCGAAAAGCACCTCGAGGAGAACGTCGGCGCCGCAGACCTCGGTCTGTCCAATGAGGACTTCGCGCGCCTGGACGAGGCCCGCTATTCGAAGACCCCGTAGCCCGCGACGGCGTGTGCCCGCACGGCGTCCAGGTCGAGTTCCACGCCGATGCCGGGAGTGTCGGGCAGGGTGATGTACCCGTCCTTCACGATCGAGCCGCTTCCGTCCGGGGCGTGGACGTAGCTGTCCCACACCGCCCGTTCCTCCAGCGCGTGCCACTCCTGGATGTAGAAGTTGGGAATGGCCGCGCACTGGTGCGACGTCGCCATCGTGCCCAGCGGCGTCGACACCAGGTGCGGCGCGAAGGGGATGTAGTGCAGCTCCGCGAGGTTGGCGATCTTCTTCGCCTCCGCCAGTCCGCCGCACTTCGGCACGTCCGGCTCGATCACGTCGACGGCGCCGCGTTCGAGCAGTTCGCGGAACCCCCACCGCAGGTAGAGGTTCTCGCCCGCGCAGATCGGCGTGCGGGTCTGCTCCCGCACCCGCACCAGCGCGTCGACGTTCTCCGCCGGCAGCGGTTCTTCCAGCCACATCAGGTCGAACGGTTCCAGCTCGCGCGAGATCCGGCACGCACTGGGCACGTCGTAGCGCGCGTGCAGGTCGATGGCCAGGTCGACGTCAGGTCCGATCGCCTCGCGGACGGCGGCGACGCGCTCGACCATCGACCGCAGCTCGGCGGCGTTGATCGTGTGGTTGAAGTCGTCGAACTTGGCCGGGTGGCGGAGGTCGTCCACGTCGAACTTGATGGCGGTGAAGCCCTCGGCGACCATCCGCTGGGCCCGGTCCACGCACCCGGAGACCGAGCCTGCCGGGTCGTCGCCGTCGCCGCAGTCGGCGTAGAGGCGGATCCGGTCGCGGAACTTCCCGCCGAGCAGCCTGTACACCGGCTGCTCGGCGGCCTTGCCGGCGAGGTCCCACAGCGCGAGCTCGAGCCCGGACAGGGCGATCACGAACACCCCGCCCTGCGGTCCCGCGAAGACTCTGCCGCGGCGGAGTTTCTCCCAGCACCGCTCGACGTTGCGCGGGTCCTCGCCGATCAGCAGTGGTGCCAGGAAGCCGATCATCCCGACGACGCCGCCCGCGCCGGCGTCGGGATTGGCCTCGCCGAACCCGCTGAGGCCCTCGTCGGTGTCGATCCGGACCAGGGTGGCTTCGCCGTGGTAGGCGACCACCGCGGTGGTGACGTTCACGATCCGCATTGCTCTCCCGTCTCCGGGTGGTGCAGGTGAACGGACTGTCGCGATGAGTAACTTGTCCTATAAGCTGATGACATGCAAAGGGGACAAGAGTCTCCGGACCTTGTCAAGGTCCGCACTCTGCCGGTGCAGGTGGCCGCACACCTGCACCGGCGCATCGTCAACGGTGAGTTCTCCGACGGGCGGGGGCCGTCGGAGCTCGACATCTCGCGGGAGTTCGGGGTGTCCCGCGTGGTGGCGCGGGAGACGCTCAAAGTCCTCGCCTCGCTCGACATCGTCGACGTGGCGCAGGGCCGCCGCGTCGTCGTGCGCCCACCCGCGGAGTGGGACTACCTGAGCCCGCTGCTGGTCGAGTGGCTGCCCGCCGAGGTCGTCGGTGAACTGCTGCAGGAGCTCGACCAGATGCGCATGCTGCTCGAACCCGAGCTCGCCGCGATGGCAGCGGCCCTCGTCACCGACGAGGCGCTCACCCGGATGCGGGACGAGCTCGGCCGGATGGCGGCGCTCGAGGAGGACCCCAACGCCTACCTCGAGGTCGACCACGAGTTCCACATGGAGATCTGCCGGGCGGCGGACAACCGCATTCTGGACCGGATCATGTACTCGGCCCGCTGGCTCGGCACGGCCAGCCGGCGCATCACCAACGAGGACTCGGACGCGCTGTGCAAGGCCACCGCCGACCACACGGAGATCTACGAGGCGCTCGTGGCGCGTGACCCGGACCGGGCCCGCGCGGCGATGCGCAAGCACCTGGCCAACAACTCCACGCTCCTCGCGGAAAAGGGGCGGCGGACAAAGCGGTCCTCCAAGCCGCGCACGTAGTTCGTCCACTTCACCACATGAACGACCCGGCAGCGGGGCGCACGTCCCGCTGTCCCGCCGGTTGCACTGTCGCCCCGTCGGCACGCGTCCGCTCGTCCGGACGCGAGAGGAGTTGGTGTCATGGAAGAGAAATCGGACTTATCAAGGCGCACCTTCCTCGGTGCGAGCGCGCTGGGCGTGCTCACTCTCGCCGGCTGCGGGACAGGCGGCCCCGCCGCACCGCAGGTGGACGTCCAGGTGCCCCAGGCCCTGCTCGACCAGGCGGCCTCGCTGCGCGGCGGATCGGCCGGCATGCTCTCGCAGAAGCTGTACTCGGAGGCCGCCAACAAGGCGCTGGACAAGTCGCTGCAGGTCTTCGCGCAGGCCACCGGCACCACGGTCCGCAACGACCTGGTCTCCGGTGACGCGGGCGACATGGTCGCGAAGATGGACGCCGAGGTGAAGGCGGGCACCAGCCGCGACTTCGCCTTCGTGAGCGATCGGCGCTTCGTCGGCCAGCTCCACAACCTCGGCGCTCTCACCGACGTCACCGACGTGGTGGACGAGATGCGCAAGCTCTACGGGGAGCCCGCGACGGAGGCGAACAACTACTGCGTGTTCGGCGGGCGCTGGTTCGCGATCCCGTACCACTTCATCGCGTCCGCGATGTACCTGCGCAAGGACTGGTACCAGGAGAAGGGTCTCCAGCTCAAACCCCACTACACGTGGGAAGAGCTGCGCGACAACGCCTTGGAGGTGTCCGACCCGGCGAAGAAGCGCTTCGGCTGGGGTCTCACGGTGAACCGCTCCGGCGACGCCAACGGCTTCATCACGAACGTCATCAACACCTACGGCGGGGCGATCGCGGACAACACCGGCACGAAGGTGGTGTTCAACTCGCCGGAGACGGTCGCCGCCGTCAGCTTCATCGGCGACATCTACACGAACCCCAAGTACACGCCGATGCTGCCACCGGGGATCGGCAGCTGGACCGACTCGAGCAACAACGAGAACTGGCTCGCCCAGATCCTCGGGCTCACGCTCAACCAGTTCAGCGTCTACGCCGACTCGAAGACCAAGAACAACCCGGTCTACGGCAACACCCACCCGTTCAACGGCGCCACCGGACCGGCGCTCGACAAGCCGCTGGCGTTCGGCGAGTCCAACTCGTTCGTCGTGTTCAAGGGGGCGAAGAACCCCGATCTCGCCAAGCTGGTGGCGAAGTACATGGTCAGCGGAACCGCGCTGCTCGGTGTCGCGAAGGGAGCGCCGTGCCTGGTGAATCCCTCGTGGGACAAGGTGTGGGACTCCGACCCGTACTACACCAGCGGTGACCCGGCCTTCCCCGCGCTGCGCGAGCAGACCCGCACACCGCTCCCGGTGACCACCAGGACCGGCTACAAGTTCCCCCAGGCGCCGAGTCCGGGGGAGCAGGCCGCCACCGCCGCGTACCTGCTGACCGACATGATGCAGTCGGTCATCCAGGGCACCAAACCCGCCGACGCGGTCGCCGCGACCCACGCCCGGATCGTCCAGGTCTTCGAGCAGCAGGGCTACAAGCAGTGACGGACCTGCGCACCCGGCCGGCGCCGGTCCTGCCGGCGCCGCGCACGTCGTCCTCCCTCAGCCCGTCGCAACGGCTGCTCGGACGGGACTGGCGCCTCGCCGCGGTGTTCGTCGGGCCGACGCTGGTGCTGGTCGCGGGCCTGATCCTGATCCCGATCGCCGACTCGGTCATCACCAGCACCACGGAACGCCACGGCGCCGAGACGGTCTTCGTCGGGCTGGCCAACTACACCGCT
Source organism: Lentzea aerocolonigenes (assembly GCF_000955955.1). Taxonomy (GTDB): domain Bacteria; phylum Actinomycetota; class Actinomycetes; order Mycobacteriales; family Pseudonocardiaceae; genus Lentzea; species Lentzea aerocolonigenes_A. The sequence goes on along the minus strand of NZ_JYJG01000511.1, from coordinate 1,776 downwards.
CTCATCGGCGACGCGTTGTTCCACAAAGGAGTCCTGAACTCGTTCGTCTTCACCGCGTACGCCGAGATCTTCAAGGTGATCCTCGGTCTCATCGCGGCGTTGATGCTGCACCAGATGCGCCGCGGCCGGGCGGTCGTCGCCGGGGTGATCCTGCTGCCGTGGGTGGTGCCGACCGTCGTCACGGCCTTCACCTGGCGGTCCCTGTTCGACCCGATCTTCGGCAGCGTCAACGTTCTGCTCACCGATTCCGGAATCGGGCCTCTTCTCGCCGCGATCGGGCTCGTCGACCGGTGGCCGGCGGAGTGGCTGTCCGATCCCGCGCTCGCGCTGCCGTCGGTCATCCTGGTCAACGTCTGGAAGGGCATCCCGTTCTTCACGGTGACGTTCCTCGCCGGGCTCAAGGCGATCGACAGCGGGCTGTACGAGGCGGCCGTCGTGGACGGTGCCTCGCCGTGGCAGCGGTTCGTGCACATCACGCTGCCCGGGTTGCGCCACATCATGATCGTGACGGTGCTGCTGTCGTCGATCTGGACGTTCAACAACTTCGACCTGATCTGGCTGATGACCCAGGGCGGGCCGGGTGACGCCACCGCGCCGTACGTGATGGTGGCCTACTCGAAGGCCATCCAGCAGCTGCAACTGGGCGCGGGCGCCGCGGTCACCCTGGTGATGCTGCCGATCATCGCCGTGCTCGTCGTGGTGCTCGTGCGGATGATGCGCCGCAACGACCTGCCGGGCGCTCAAGACTTCGGGCGCAGGCGGCTGACCCCCGCTCAACGTCGTGCGTTGCCGTGGGTCATCGTCGTGCTGTCGGCGCTCGTGCTGATCTGGGCGTCGCCGCACATCGTGTGGAAGGCCGCACTCGTGCTGGGCGTGTTCGTGGTGCTCGCGGCCGTGGTCGGACGCCTCGTCTCCGTGCTCGCCGCACGGGGCAACCGGCTGGCCGCACGCTTGGTCGGCGGCACCGGTTCGGGCATCGCGCTCGTGGGCCTGCTGGGCTTCGTGCTCGCGCCGCTGTACTGGATGACGGTCACGGCCTTCAAGTCCGACGACCAGATCGTGGCCCGCACCGACGACCTGTGGCCGACCCCGTGGACCACCGAGCAGTTCACGAACCTGTTCACGGGATCGTTCGGCACGTGGTACCTCAACACGATCCTCGTGTCGGTGGCGTCCACGGCGATCGCCCTGGTCTGCGCTGCTTTGGCGGGCTACGCGTTGGCGCGCTTGAGGTTCCGCGGTTCGGAGAGCTTCACGGTGACGATCCTGCTCACCTACGTGATGCCGGGCGCGCTGCTGTTCATCCCGCTGTACCAGATGATGAGCGGGATCGGGCTCAACGACTCCTTGTGGTCGCTCGTGCTCGCCTATCCCACGTTCACGCTGCCGTTCGCGACGTGGCTGCTCGTCGGGTACTTCAAGTCGATCCCGGCGGACCTCGAGGAAGCCGCGCTGGTCGACGGCTGCACGCGGTTCGGCGCGTTCCTGCGGATCGTTCTCCCGCTGGCGAAACCGGGCCTGCTCGCGGTCGCGCTCTTCACGCTCACCAACGCGTGGAACGAGTTCCTGTTCGCGTTCGTGTTCATCACCAAGGACGACTACAAGACGCTGCCGGTGGGCATGCAGTCGATGATCTTCGGTGACGTCGTGCCACAGGGTCAGCTGGCCGCGGCCTCGCTGCTGATCAGCATCCCGGTCGTGACCATGTACGCGTTCGGGCAGCGGTTCCTGACCGAGGGCCTCACCGCGGGGGCGGTGAAGGGATGAGCTAGGGCC
>NZ_JYJG01000078.1 GCF_000955955.1 Lentzea aerocolonigenes | reverse complement strand
GACGCCTCGGCTGCGCCATCGGTACTGCTCGGCTAATCGCTTGGCAGTTGGAGGGTGGAGAGGATCTCGTCTGCTAGTGCCTGGTTGCCTGCTGCGATGAACTTTCGGCGGGTGCTCATCGTTTTGTTGATTTCGGGCAGGCTGTTCAGGCCGTAGTCGAGGGCGATCGGATGGCCTGCCAGGTCGATGGTGACGCCTCCTGCAGCGTGCAGGACGTAGTGGCCTGGCGAGAGGTCCCACACGGCGAAGCCCTTCGCGAATTCCACTGTTGCGTCAGTGAATCCTGCGGCTACGTGGCAGAGGCTGACGGAGCCGAAGTCGACGCCGATGCGGCCCATCCTCTTGCCGTCGTTGCCTGGCGTGCTCAGGGTCTCGAGGAACCGTTGCTGATTGGCGAGCGGTTGGAAACGCTCGTCGGGGCGCATGAGGTAGTTGGTGACCAGCGCGTGTGGGAGGCGCGCGCTCGACGGTCGGTTCAACGGATGTTGTGTGCCGTCTGCGGTCACTGCGAACGCGTGATCGTTGCCGTTGTCGTCTTGGGCCGCGATGTAGAGCTGGATGTGGTGGAAGATGTCGCCGACGACAGCGAGCACGGGGCGTTTCGAGGTCCGCGAGTAGATCATGAGGTGCGTGTAGCCGTGCAGTGCTCGCACAGCTAGCTCGCTGGTGTCCAGCGGGTCGACCAGGATGCACAGATCCGGGTCGTCGTCCGGGCCGATGACCTCCGGGTCTGCTTCCTCTGACGCGTAGATGAAGGACGGGATGATCTCGGCCAGGAGGTCCTTGTAGCGCCGGTGCATCCACAGGTCGTGGTCGGAGAGGAAGTTGTCCTGGTGGCGCTGGTTGACGTTCTCCGCGCGCTGACCGGTCAGTGCTGCGTGCACCAGGCGCGGGCGGATCTCGTTCATCACGCTGGTGACCAGGGTGGCGATGCGCAGTGTCAGCGCTGGGATCGAACTGTTGGAGGCCATGAGATGGGTCGCCCTTTGCTGTCTATCGCAACTCTAGGGGTGGCTCTATTCCTGGTGGGCTCATCGTCGCGGCGATGAAGATCGCCTCGAAGTTCGCGGCGCGCATGATCTTCGCGCCGGTCAGGTCGTCGAAGCTGTCGACCTCGAGGTCTCGGTCTTTGGTCATCGCGCCGAAAACCGCGAAGTAGAGTTCCGCCTTCGGGTAGCGGGTGCGCAGTTGCCGGGTGATGCAGCCGATCACGTCGGCGTGTTTGACCTCGAAATCGCAGATGACGATCGTGGAAGCTTCCGCGGTCTCGGGGTAGAACGAGTTGGTGTCCAGTTCGATGCCGTCGCGGACCTTGTTGCAGCGCAGGTAGCCGATGGGGCAGCGGGAGAATCGGGACGAGGCGAGGAAGGTCGCCATTGCCAGGCCGGCTTCGTTGATGCCGAAGCAGATGTCGGCATCGAGCCGTTTGCCGACGTTCTTGATCTGCTGCGACAGGCGTTCCACGCCGTAGCCGAAGGTGTCCCAGGTGAGATCCAGCAGTTGGCCTGGTTGGGGATTGGGCAGACTGAAGACGCAGAGATCAGGGTTGCCGTATTCGACGGTGGGCACTGTCAGGGTGAACTCAGGGCCTACCTGCTCTGGTGGACCTGGCGACGCGAGGGCGCGAGCTGGCGTGCTCGGTGTTGCTCGTCTGTCTACTATGTACTTTTTGAGCGCGAGCTGGTCTTCTACGGCCAGTCGCTCGTACGCCTCGGCGATCAGTTCGGTGGGGCTGATGCTCTCGTCAGCGACACCCAGCGGCCCTCGGCCGTAGGCGGCGCACAGGATGAGCAGACCTGACATCGATGGAGGCGAACCCTGTCCACGGCTGCGTGCCCACGTCTCCCAAGCGTTGATCGTGGTGCCGCCGAGGGTGGTCTGGTTGCCGGTGACCTCGTTGTAGCGAGCTGCCGCCTGGTCTTGGGAAAGGCCTGCGGCATAACGATGAGCTTGCAGGCTCGGTACGTCCGGGTTCTTGGCTGTCAATTCCGCTGCCGCGAGCTTGACTGACCCCAGCTCGGACCACAGCCGTTTGCCCTGAGCGGCTAGTTCGCGTCCTCGCGCTTGGGGGCTGACGCGATGGTTCGCGCGCGCACGCCTGTCAGGAGAGCTGGACGATGTGACCACGGGCGCCCTCGATCCGAGGATCGGCAACTACGCTGGGCATCTTACCCATCACAATGGGCAACCCTGGTTGTCGGCGTGTCTGCGCAGGTCAGCGCACCCATCAACCCGCCTGCCATCGGACCGTGCGACAGGTGTCAGAGCTCGCCTCGACTGCGACGGTATTGCGTACCAAGTCAGTCCGGTTCCAGGTGAGGAAGAAGTCGATGGGCATCACAGCGGCTGCGCAGGTCGCTCCGTACATCACGGCTTGGAGTGCCGAACAGAGCTTGCCGTGCCAGTTGGTGGAACGCCCTGGCTACGGCCTGGTCTACGCCGACGAACTGCTGACGGATCGTGACGGCCGCGGGGTGCTGTGGCAACGATCGTCGGTACGCCAGACGGTAGGCCGGCCTGAGTTCGGCAAGGTTCATCGGTTGCGGCAACGACGGGCCATGCTTCGGCTGCTCTGCCAAGTCTGTTCCGGGCCTGCAGACCAGACGGGCGACGGCGTTCTGTGGTTGCTGCGGGACCACCGGGACGACTGGCGAGGCTGGCCAGAAGGCATGGCCTCGGTCGAACCGCCTGTCTGTGTTCCCTGTGTCGCTGTGTCCTTGAAACTCTGCCCCGCGCTGCGGCGGGGTGCCGCAGCTGTCCGCGTTCGTGAGTTCCCGGTTGTGGGTGTACGGGGTGCGCTCTACCAGCAGGGGGCAGTCGCCCCTGTTGCGATCGAAGCGGTCAACGTGGCCTACGACGACCCGGTTGTTCGCTGGGTGGTGGCTTCGGCACTTGTCCGTGAGCTTCGGGACTGCACTGTGGTCCCGACTGAGGAACTCGCCGGTACTCGGCTCTGAGATGACCACACCACAAAGGAGAAACAGCATGTCTAGTGCAGTGATCTTGCGTGACCCTCGGACGTGTGTGTCGGCTGAGGTGTGGGACCGTGAGGTTCGGTTGATCATGCGCGACCACGACAGGGATCGCGACATGGCCGAGCGCATCTTCGGCCAGGCCGTCGCCTACCTCGTGGTCGCGGGGGAGAACCCGGACATCCCGATGGGGCCGACGCCGATCGTCGACGAGGGCGTGCACAGCTTCACGCTCGACACCCCCAACTACTTCCAGTTCTGCGACGAGAACAACGACGGCCGCTACATTCATCACATCCCTCACCTGACAGGTGAAGGCCAGGATGGGCCGCTTGTGTTGAACGGCACGATCAGGGCCATCCGCAGAGCCGGGTTCGCGGTCGACGCCGAGCTCTGGAACGCCCCGTCCGTCGACTGCAACCAGTGCTATGCGGGCTGCCACGACAGCCCTGGTCGCAAGTAGCCGCAACAGACACGACACTCCGCAGGAAAGGGTGCTGGTGAGCAGCCCTCAAGCAGAGATCTGGGAACGGTACGCGGCGAGCTACAAGCCGCGTCGAGCTGTCAACGCGGCCGGCGCGACGACGTGGCTCAACTGGACCCAGTACCCCGACCACGGCCCGGACGAGGTCGTGCTCGGGGAGCTCTGCGGTAAGAGGGTGCTGGAGCTCGGCTCTGGCGCCGGGGCCAACCTGGCTCACCTCGCCACCCTCGGCGCGGTCTGCACAGGAATCGACATCGCCCCCAGCCGCGCCGAACTCGCCCACCGGACCTGGGGACACGTCGGTGGCCTGGAGTTCGTCACGGCCGACGCGCTCGACTACCTCACCGAAACGAGCACCAGGTTCGACGTCGTCTACTCGATCTTCGGTGCGGTCTGGTTCACGGACCCGCAAGTCCTCTTTCCGTTGGTGCGCAAGAAGCTGAACGACGGCGGCGTTTTCGCCTTCTCGCAGCCGCCTGCCACTCCGCAGCAGGACGAGGGTGGCCGGGTCATCCGTCAGTGGCACCTGCCCGTCCATCAATGGATCGAACAACTCGCCGCAGCAGGGTTCAGCGAGATCGTGGCGGAAACCGTCGAAGCTCCTGAGCCCGGCAAGCCGGGAACCGTGCTGGTGCACGCGCGTGCCCTACCGGCGTGAACTCCCACACCCCGCGGTTCGGCGGTCAGAGGGTTACCGAGTCGCCTGTCGCGGCCGACTGCTTGGCTGCTTCGATCACCTCCAGCCCCGTTACCGCGTCTTGCGGTGAGACTGGGGCTGTACCGGCGGCCACTGCGGCGTAGAAGTTCTGGTAGGCGCCTGGCTCGGTCGGGTGGGGCTTGCCGCCCAGCGTGCCCCAGGCCGATTCCGGTTCCTCGCCCCAACCCGGGCCTGCTGGGGTTTCGCCTGCCTTGAGGCGGTCTTCCTGGGGGTCCATGCCGTATTTGACGTAGGCGGCGTCGTGGCCGAGTACGCGGAAGCGCGGGCCCAGGTCTGCTGCCAGGGCGCTCATCCAGAGGTGGGAGCGGACGCCGCCCTCGTGTGACAGGGAGAGGAAGACGTCGTCGTCGGCTCGGGCGCCTGGGCGGACTGTGGCGATCTCCGCGTGCACGGACAGAGGGCGGCCGAAGAGGGCCACGGACTGGTCTACCAGGTGGGTGCCCAGGTCGAAGAGGATGCTGCCGAGGTCAGCCGGGTCGCCCGATTCCTTCCACGAGGACTTGATTTCCGGGCGGTAGCGTTCGAAGCGGGACTCGAACTTGTGGACTGTGCCCAGGGCCTTGGCGGCCAACAACTTCTGGACTGTCAGGAAGTCGCCGTCCCAGCGGCGGTTGTGGAACGGGACGAGCATCAGGCCGCGCGACGAGGCGATCGAGGCCAGGGCGCGTGCTTCGGCTGCTGAGGCGGCGAAGGGCTTGTCGACTACGACGTTCAGGCCGTGTTCCAGGACTTGGCGGGCGTGGGTTGCGTGGAAGCGGTTCGGGGTGGTGATGACCACCAGGTCGAAGCCGCCGTTCCAGACTTCGTCCAGAGTGGACAGGAGGCGGGTGGAGGGGTAGCGCGCTGCTACTTCGGCTTGGCGGGCCGGGTTGGCGGTTACCACGGCGGAGAGGGTCAGGCCGGGGGTGGCCGCGATGAACGGGGCGTGGAAGGCCGCTCCGCCCAGTCCGTAGCCGACGAGTGCTGTGCGCATGTGGTCAGACTAGGCGGTCTCACCTGGTGGACGGGGTGTTGGAGGGCCTGGACGGGGCCCTACCTTCGGGAGTCATGAGCAAGCTGCTGGTTAGCCGGCGCCACGTGGATTACGTGCGCGTCACCAGCATGGCTTGTCGTTGCTCCGGTTGATCCCAGATCCCGATTCGACCCACAGACGGAGCACAGCCATGTCCTGGTCCTTTGAGACTGCGCAGATTCACGCGGGCGCCGCGCCCGATCCGGCCACTGGTGCTCGCGCCACGCCGATCTACCAGACGACGTCATTCGTGTTCAGGGACACGCAGCACGGGGCGGATCTGTTCGCGCTGGCCGAGCCCGGGAACATCTACACGCGCATCAACAACCCCACTCAGGACGTGCTGGAGCAGCGCGTCTCGGCGCTCGAGGGCGGGGTGGCGGCTGTTGCCTTCGCCTCCGGGCAGGCTGCGGAGACGGCCGCGGTCCTCAACCTCGCCAAGTCGGGCGATCATCTGGTTTCCAGTGCGTCGTTGTACGGAGGCACGTACAACCTCTTCCATTACACGTTGCCGAAGCTCGGCATCGAAGTGTCGTTCGTGGATGATCCGGACGACCTCGACGCGTGGCGGCAGGCGATCAGGCCCAACACCAAGCTGTTGTTCGGCGAGTCGTTGGCGAACCCGCGCAGTCATGTGCTCGACATCGAGGGAATCGCCCAGGTCGCCCACGAGAACGGCATACCGCTGGTCGTCGACAACACGGTGCCCACACCGTACCTGCTCAAGCCGCTGGAGCACGGTGCGGACATCGTCATCCACTCGGCCACCAAGTACCTGGGAGGGCACGGGACGGCGATCGCCGGTGTGGTGGTGGACGGCGGGAAGTTCGAGTACGGGGCCGAGAAGTTCCCGGACTTCCACGAACCCGACCCGAGCTATCACGGGCTGCAGTACTGGCCAGCTTTGGGACACGGGGCCTTTGCGGCGAAGTTGCGGGTGCAGGGGCTGAGGGACACGGGAGCGGCGATCGCGCCGTTGACCAGTTTCCTGGTGATTCAAGGGATCGAGACGTTGTCGCTGCGCATCGAGCGGCACGTGCAGAACGCGCAGGCGCTCGCGGAGTGGTTGGAGGAGCGGGACGAGGTCGAGAAGGTGCACTACGCGGGCCTCGAGTCGTCACCGTTCCACGACAAAGCGCGGAAGTACCTGCCGAAGGGTGCGGGCGCGGTGGTCAGCTTCGAGCTGCGCGGCGGGGCCGAGGCCGGCAGGGCGTTCGTGGACGGCACGAGCCTGTTCAGCCAGCTGGTCAACATCGGGGACGTGCGGTCGTTGATCGTGCATCCCGCTTCGACCACGCACAGCCAGTTGACGCCGCAGGAGCAGCTGGTCACCGGCGTCACGCCAGGGCTGGTGCGGTTGTCGGTCGGACTGGAGGGGCTGGAGGACCTCAAGGCGGACCTGGAGGCCGGGTTCCGCGCGGCCAAGTCGGAGTTGTAGTGGGCGGCTGGCGGTTCGGCGATCCGAACGGGCGGCGGAAGTGGTTCAGCCACACCGAACCGTTCGCGGGACTGCCGGGTTTCCAGCTCGCGTACGAGACGTGGGGGACCTTGAACGCAGAGGCCTCCAACGCGGTGCTCGTGCTCCACGCCCTGACCGGTGACAGCCATGTCGCCGGGGGCGTGGAGCCGGGTCACCCGACGCCGGGCTGGTGGGACGCGCTGATCGGGCCGGGCAAGCCGCTCGACGGGTTCTTCGTGGTGGCGCCCAACGTGCTGGGCGGGTGCCAGGGCAGCACCGGGCCCTGGCAGTACCCGGACTTCCCCGAGATCACGATCCGCGACCAGGTCCTGGCCGAGGTTCATCTCGCGGACTTCCTCGGGGTCGAACGATGGGCGGCGGTGCTCGGCGGCTCGATGGGTGGCATGCGGGCGGTCGAGTGGGCCGTCAGCGAACCGGACCGGGTGCGGTCCCTGCTCCTGCTCGCGACCACGGCGGCGGCGAGCGCCGAGCAGATCGGGCTGGCCAGCGCTCAGCTGCACGCGATCAGCGCCAACTCCGTGGAAGGCCTCGGCGTGGCGCGCCGGATCGCGCACCTCAGCTACCGGAGTGAGCAGGAGCTGCAGGCCAGGTTCGGCAGGCAGGAACGGCACGGCAGGTTCGAGGTCGAGTCCTATTTGGACCACCACGCGGCCAAGCTCGCCAGGAGGTTCGACGCGGCCAGCTACGTCACGCTCACCGAGGCGATGAACTCGCACGACGTCGGCCGCGGGAGAGGTGGCATCAAGGCGGCTCTGCGCAGGGTCAGGGCGCGCACGCTGGTGGCCGGGGTGGACTCGGACAGGCTCTACCCGTTGACGCAGCAGCGAGAACTGGCGGCGGGCATACCAGGGGCGGACGATCTGAGGGTCATCATGTCGCCGTACGGACACGACGCGTTTCTGATCGAGAGCGAGCAGGTCGCGGCACTGGTCCGTGAGCTGGTTCCCCGCACGGTTGAGGCTTAGGGGCCAGCCAGCTTGGAGAACCGCGTCAAAGTTTAAACGGGTTGTTCAATGTTACTGTTCAAGCACATGAGCCAGGACATTCGCGAGTTCATCAGTCCCTTCACGGAGCTCTTGGCGTTCGGCGAGCCGACGCACCTGGAGCACGCTCACACCTGGGTCCGCAACGAGTTGTTCGAGCAGCTGGCCGCCCTGGGGTACCGGTCGATCGCCCTCGAAAGCTGCCGGGTGCGCGGGGTGATGGTCAACGACTTCGTCCAGCACGGCATGGGCGACCTCGACACGGTGATGAAGGAAGGCTTCTCGCACCGGTTCGGCGAGTGGCCGGCCAACCGCGAGCTGGTCGCGTGGATGCGGGAGTACAACGCGGACAAGCCCGAAGACGAACGCCTGGCGTTCTACGGCTTCGACTTCCAGACCGAGACGACCAGCGCGCCCAGCCCGCGGCCCTACCTCGAGTTCGCCCGCGACTACCTGGGCGAACAGGCGGATTTCAGCACCGACGACGAGAAGTGGAGCCGGGACGAGGCCGTCATGGACCTCACCAAGTCACCGGGGAAGACGCCGGAGGCCATCAGGTTCCGCGAGATCGGTACGGGCATGCTCCAGCGCCTGCACGCCCGCCTGCCCGAGCTGGTCGCGAACACGTCCTACGAGGAGTGGAACAACGCCGAGCTGCACCTCACCGCCGCGCTGAGCCTCCTGCAGTACCACCGGGAGTGCGCCGAGCCGAACCCGTTGGGCGTGCGCCTGAACCGGTTGTGCCAGATGCGTGACGGCGTGATGGCGCGAAACCTGCTGGAGATCCGCAGGCTCGAAAAAGGCCGGGGACCGACGTTCGTGCACGCCCACAACGCCCACCTGCAGCGCACGAACAGCAGCATGGAGATGGCGGGCGAACGGATCGAGTGGTTCTCGGCAGGCGCGCTGGTGGCGCCCGTCCTGGGTGACCAGTACACGGTCATCGCGGGCACCCTCGGCCGCAACGACAGCTTCGGACTGGGCGAACCGGACAAAGCCACCCTGGAAGGTCAGCTGCAGAGCCGGTTCACCACCTGGGGCATGACCAAGGACAAGCCCCAGGGCCCGGCGCGCACGGTCGCGGACGAGATCTCGTGGGCCTACTTCCCGCTCGACCAGCACCTCATGGACGGGGTCGACGCACTGCTGCACGTCAGGGTTGGTCGTCCAGTGACGCGGTGATCCACGGCGCGATGGGCAGGTCGCGCGTCTCGCACTCGATCGCCAGCTTCAAGGTCCACCGCAGGGCTTGTAAGACCACGGTCGCGAGCTCCTGCGGTTGGCCGTTGGCCAGGGCGATCTCGATCTGTTCGGAGGCCGCGTCCTGGTCGCCGTGCACCTCCGCCAGCAACGCGCGGATCGCGGTGCGCACGGGCGGGTCCGCGTCGTCGATCTGGACCTCGTTGCCGTCCTCGTCGAACACCTGCATCTTCACCGGTGTCGCGCCACCCGAGCCGAGCGCGCCGACCATGCTGCTGCACTCGGCGAACAGCAGCAGCACCAGCTCACGGATCTCCTCGTTGCCCTCGGGAGACCCGCTGAGGTAGCCGGTCACGAGGTCCACCGCCACAGCGTCCTCACCGGCCCTGGCCGCGGCCAGCGCCTCACCGGCCACGGCGGTCAGCCGTGCCCAGCGATCTGGATCCTGTGGTGGTCTCACAGGTACTGCCTACCGCGCGGTGTGACGCGTTCGCAATGCCCCATCTTGATCAGAGTGCTACCGGGGTATGTCACTCCGCAGGTCAATGTGCGAATCGGCGGATCCACCTAGCATCGGGTGGTGTTTCGCACGCTGTACCGAACCGTCATCGGGCCCGATCGGACCCGAGTGCTCACCAAAGCACTCGGCCGGCTGCGGGTCCCCGCGCTCGCGGCGCTGATCATCTACGCGTTCGTCTGGGCGGTCGTCGGCAGCGTCAAGTACGTGGGGCAGTCGGACTCGGACGGCTGGTGGGTCGCCATCTTCGTCCTCACCCTCGCGCCGTACGTGCTGCTGATCTGGTCACCGCTCTACGCCTGGCGCGTGGCGGCGGCCGGGCTCTACTTCGTCAGCCTGCTCCTGGCAGGGGAGGGTGCCGCCCCCTTCCAGTACTGGACCTCGGTCCCGCTTCTCGTGGCGGTCGCGGCCTTCTACTCGGGACCGATCGTCACCACGGTGACGTTGATCAGCATGGCGCTGATTCCGTTGGTCGAACGGCAGGAGGCGACGTGGGCCTTCGCCGTACCCATGATCACGGCCGCCGTCTACTTCTTCGGTGCGCGTGGACGGGCTGAGCGGGAGCTCGAAGAAGAACGCGGCTCCAAGGCGGCTCTTGAGGAACGTGCCCGCATCGCGCGCGAGATGCACGACGTCGTGGCGCACCACATGTCGATGGTGGTGGTCAGGTGCGAGACCGCGCCCTACCGCCTCAAGGGGCTGAACGAGGAAGCCGAGAAGGAGTTCGCCGAGCTCGGGCAGGCCGCCCGCGAGGCGATCACCGACATGCAACGGCTGCTGGGCGTGCTGCGGACCAACGGTGCGGAGCCGGAACGCGAGCCGCAACCCGGCATCAGCCGCATCCCGGAACTGGCGAGGCCAGGAGACGAGGCTGAGGTCGACGTGGACGACGTCCCGGAGGCGGTCGGGCTCACGGCCTACCGGATCGTGCAGGAGGCGCTCACGAACGCCACCAGGCACGCGCCCGGCTCGAAAGCGTCCGTCCACCTGCACAAGAACGAAGGCCAGCTCGACGTGCTGGTGGTCAACACTGCGGGTGGGCCGTCGATGGGCGGTGGCAGCGGGCAGGGTCTGGTAGGCATGCGGGAGCGCGTGGCGGTGCACGGTGGCACGCTGACCGTGAAGTCCACCGAAGACGGCGGGTTCCTGGTGCGTGCCCGGATTCCGTTGGGGGACAAGTGATCAGGGTGGTCGTGGTCGACGACCAGGAAATGGTGCGCGAAGGGTTCTCCGCACTGCTCAACGCCCAGGAGGACATCGAGGTCGTCGGAGCTGCGGGCAACGGCGTGGAAGGCGTCGCACTCGCGCGCAACGTCAAGCCGGACGTCGTGCTGATGGACATCCGCATGCCCGAAATGGACGGACTCACCGCGACGCGCCTGCTGCTCGACGGGTCGCTGGAGACCAAGGTCCTCGTGCTGACCACGTTCGACCTCGACGACTACGTCTACGAGGCGCTGCAGGCCGGCGCGAGCGGGTTCCTGCTCAAACACGCGCCCGCCCGCGAGCTGCTCAGCGCCGTTCGCGTTGTGGCGGCTGGAGAAGCGCTGCTGGCGCCGTCGATCACCAAGCGGCTGATCGAGGACTTCGTGAAGTCCCGCCGCACCGAACGCGTCCGGCCGGCGCAGCTCTCGGCGTTGACCGAACGCGAGACCGAGATCCTCGTGCTGATCGCGCAGGGCATGTCGAACACCGAGATCGCCGCGCATCTCGTGCTGGCCGAGCAGACGGTCAAGACGCACGTGAGCCGCGTGCTGACCAAACTCGGGCTCCGCGACCGCGCTCAGGCGGTCATCGCGGCTTACGAGAGCGGGCTCGTAGTACCGGGGTAGCGGCGAGAAAACAGCACGTCAGAGGGACGATTGCGGCGATGTCGTCTTCCTAGTTTCGGTTCATGCGCCGAGCCGTTCTGTTCCTCCTGCTGATCGCCGTCCCGTCGATCGCGCCGTCGATCGCCGAGTGGCGTGCCGACGTCGCCCGCCGGGTCGCGATCGTCGGTGATCTCTCGACCGCACGGGACGTCGTGGTCGTCGTGCCGGGTTCCGACGTGGACGTCGACCGGTTCGACCGGACCGTCGGGAAGATGGCGACCAACCTGTACGAGCAGGCGCACCGCGAGGACCTCGCGGTGATCGCGTGGCTCGGATACCGGACGCCGCAAGGGCTTGGGGTGGACGCGGCGACGGGCGGGCTGGCCCGCCAAGGATCTGCCGCGCTCGTGGAGTTCGTGCGCGCACTGCAGACCAACGCGCGGATCCACGTCTTCGGGCACAGCTACGGCTCGGTCGTGGTGGCGTTGGCGGCGCACGAGCTGGACGTCGACGACATCGTGTTCACCGGAAGTCCTGGTGTGCGGGCGAAATCGGTGTCGGAGCTGGGGACGCGGGCGAAGGTGTGGGCGCTGAGGTCGAGCGGTGACTGGATGCGGTTCGTGCCCAACGTCCGGCTGTTCGACCTCGGCCACGGGACGGACCCGACGACAGATGGTTTCGGGGCCACGGTGTTGAGGTTCGACGGTGGGAAACACGACACGTACTACGAGCCAGGTACCGCCACGCTCACCGCGCTCGCCCGGATCGCGACGGGGGAGGAGAAGTGATGGGCGCGGTTGGGGAGATGGCGGACGGGGGAGTGAGGATGGACAGGAATCCGTTCATCGATGCCGTGCGAGCGATCGCCGTCGTCACCGTCGTGCTCGGGCACTGGCTCGTGACCGCGCTGGTGGACACCCCGACCGGCATGTACATCGACAGTCCGCTCAAGCACTTACCCGAGCTCACACCGTTGAGCTGGGTGCTGCAAACGCTCGGCCTGTTCTTCTTCGTGGGCGGGTTCGCGGCCGCGCACTCGAAGACTCCGTTCCTCGTCAGGCTGAAGCAGCTCGCCGTGCCGACGTTGCTGATGCTGGGCGCGTGGGCGGCTGTCCTCTTCGGACTGTCGATGCGCGGCGTCGACCAGGGCACCGCATACAACATCGGCTTCCTGGTCACGACACCGTTGTGGTTCCTCGGCGTCTACCTGATCCTGCTGGCGATGAAACCGTTGGTGCGCAGGCTGGACGAGTACTCGTGGGGTGTACTCGTCCCGATCGTGCTGGTTCTCGTCGTCCCGTACGCGGTGTGGTGGGCGGCCTGGCAGCTCGGCTACTCGTTGGCTCGCAAGAAGATCCCCGGTCCGCCACTGCTCGCGCTGGGCGTGCTCGGGTACGCGTTGCTGACGCACTTCGGCGGCTACCCGACATCAGCGGTCGGCATTCCGGGCGCGGCCGTCTCGAACTTGAACCCGCCGAACTACGCGACACTCGCGCTGGCGTTCGCGCAGATCGGCCTGGTGCTCACGATCGCGCCGTGGCTCACCAGGCTCGGCACCGCGAAACCGGTGAGGTGGCTGAACAAACGCGCCTTGGGGATCTTCCTCGCGCATCAGAGCGCGTTGATCACCGTGGCGCTGGCACTCAGCGCGTGGGGGCCGTTGCCGGGGCTCCAGCTGCCACCAGATCATCCGGGCTGGGTGTGGCAACGACTGCTGTGGCTGCCGGTGTGCGCGGCAGTGACCTGGGGATGGCTCCTAGCGCTGCGAGGCCGATCGCCACGGCGTGCAGCACCACCACCGGAGGCGTCGGATCCAGTGCCAGCATCGGCGGAACGCACGCCAGCGCCGTGAGCAGCCACGGCAACCGGGTGTCGCAGCTGCCGGTGCGCGCGGTGTGGATCAGGTACCAGCCGAGCAGCAGGTGGATGAGGTTCTGCAACGGGTCCACCGGCAGCAGCACGAGCGTCCCGTCGCCGAGGAACCCGCTCACCACGAACCCGAGCACGCCGAGCGTCCCGAACGACACGCCCATCGCGGTCGCCAGCCGGGTGCGGCGCGACTCGTGCGAGAGCCGCGGGAACCCGACCATGCGCGCCTCGAACCGGTGGAACACCAGCACGAGCGGCAGCAGCAGGAACACCAGCCAGATCGGCGCCTGCGACACGCCCAGCAGCCCGACCACCGCGCCGACCCCGGCCAGATAGGCCAGGTACACGGTCATCGGGGCCCGGCGCGCGAAGTTCACGACGTGCCACGAACGGCCTTCGAGCCACGTCGTCACGCGCCCGCGGGCCAGCAGCGCCAGGCACACCTGCGCCACCCCGAGCACCATCATCGAGCGCGGGTAGTCGCTGAAGAACACCAGCGCCGGCAACGTGATCGCGCCCAGCGCCGCGAGCACCCGGCGCGAGATCTTCTGCAACGTGCCGTCGGCGTAGAAGAACCCGATCTGCTGCATCAGCAACGCGCCGACGATCAGGTTGACGTACCCGCCGGTCTTCCAGTCGGTCGACGTGCGCGCGACCTCTACGACGAGTGTGAGCAGCATCAGCACGAACGGCGTGGTGCGGCGGAAGTGCTGGTGCAGCCACGCGGCGGCGGGCGTCGCGGCGACCGCGAGCAGGTAGACCCCGAGGAACCACAACGGATGCGTGATCAGGCGGCTGTACGCGTCGACCCGCACGTCCAGCAGGTTCAACGCCGCGAACAACACCACCCACAGCAACACGAACGCGAGCACCGGCCGCAGCAACCACGACGTCCTGCTGGAGACCCAGCAGCCGAAGCCACCCTCGTGCGCCTGCCACGACCGCAGGTTCGCGTGCCCGCCCGCGAAGAAGAACAACGGCACCGCCTGCAACGCCCACAGCCACGCCGTGCCGTCACCGCGCAGATGCGCCAGCATCGCCACGGTCTCGCCGAGGACGAGAAGAGCGAGGCTGAACAGCCGTAAGAAGGTGGCGTACCGGTCCTGCCGGGCGTAGGCCTGCTCCAGCGGCAACGAGTTGACGGGCGGGTCCGCGGGGAAGGGGTCACGGCGGCGGCCGTGCAGGCGTGCCAGCAGCAGGAAGACGACCACCGCACTGCCGAACGCCCACGCCACCACGGGTTCGTGCCCCGGCGGACCCCACCGCTGCCGCCACGAGTTGAACTTCAGCCCCAGCGCGTAGGCCTCGGCGACCGCGTGGCAGCTCGACTCGGAGCCGCGCGGGTTCAGCCGGCACTGCGTGTGCAGGTCGGTGGTCAGCCTGTCGTCCAGCGCCTTGCGCGCGCCCTGTCCGAGCGGATGCCCCTTGGCCTCGGCGTAGCGCAACAGGTCGTAGCCGAGGTCGTGTGCACGGCACCCGGTGCTGAAGTCCCACTCGGTGTCACCGGCGGGTCCGGAACAGCCACCGGAGGCGTCGACGAGCCGCAGCGTCCCGTCCGGCGCCGTCACCGTCTTCGGGTCACGGCCCATCTGCTTCGCGAAGTCCGAGGGCAGGTTGATGCTGGGATCGTGGGTCGCGGACGGCGCCACGAACGCGTCGACCGCGTTGATCGCGGCCACCACGTCGCCGCTGGGCGGGGTCCCGTCGTCGCCGCTGGCCGGGCGTGAGGCGATGACCCCGCACACGAACACCGCGAGCGTGATCACCGTGAACCTGAACCAGGCCGGGAGTCGGAGGAGGAGTTTGCGCGCGCCCATTGTCGCGTCAGGTTACGGAAGGGTCACGCGTGATCGCCAATTCAGGAGGTCACGACGACCGGTGTGAGTGAGGCCAGAGCCATGCGCGACAACAGCGCGGCCATCTGGTCGCGGTCGAGATGAGCGCTGTGCGGGGTCGAGTTGATCAACCCGAACACCGCGTGCGCCGCCGCCCGCGCGGTCGGTTCGTCGAAGTCCGGCACCGTGCGCCTGATCGTCTCGACCCACACCTCGACGTACCGGCGCTGCAACGCCCGCACCCGCCGGCGGTCCGGGTCGGTGAGGTTCGCCAGGTTGCGCATCTGCACGGTGATCAGGGCCGGGTCGTCCAGCGCGAAGTCGACGTGCCAGCCGACCAGTTCACGCAACGCCTCCGACGCGCTCGACGCCGCGTCCACCCGCGCCTGGCCGCCGTCCAGCAGTCGTTCGGAGATCGACGTCAGCATCTCGCCGAGCATCGCGTCCTTGCTGCGGAAGTGCCGGTAGAGCGCCGGGCCGGAGATGCCGACGGCGGCACCGATGTCGTCGATGCCCACGCCGTGGAAGCCGTGCCGCGCGAAGAGCTCGGCCGCGGCGGTGAGGATCTGGTCCCGACGTGAGGGTTTCTCGGCCACAACCGGGAGGTTAGCAGCCGTTTACCTAAGGCCGCGTCCTGCAAATCCGTCCGCGATAGCCGCGTCCGAGGGGGCTTCTGACGGCGCCGCCGCCATCCCCAAATACGCCCGGTATGAGGAGATGGCGGCGGCACCGTCAGAAGCCCTCTCGAACGTGACTCTCATCGGACGGATTTGCAGGACACGGCCTCGTCCGATAGATGGAATTTCCGCAGGTACAAGCCCCAAATGTTGACTCTTCACGAATACTTCACACAGGTCTTACTCGTGAGTAACCATTGGCGTGCAATGCATCACCCTCTGCGGCCCCTTCGGGAGTCTTCGATGCGTCCTGCTCACTTCCTCGCCTCGGTGGTCACCGCCGCCGCGGCCGTCATCGCGCTCGCCAACCCCGCCAGCGCGGCCTCCGTCAACTACGTCGCGCTGGGCGACTCGTACGCATCGGGCCTGGGTACGGGCTCGTACGACGGTTCCAGTGGCGGTTGCAAGCGCGGTCCGCTCGCCTACCCGGCGCTGTGGGCGGCCTCGCACGCACCGGCGTCCTTCAAGTCCGTGGCCTGCTCCGGTGCGCGAACATCCGACGTGCTGAACAACCAGGTCTCGTCGCTCACGGCTTCGACCACGCTGGTCACGTTGCAGGTCGGCGGCAACGACGCCGGGTTCACCGATGTCGTCACGACTTGTACTTTTGGTTCGGACCAAGACTGCGTCAACCGGGTGAACCAGTCGAAGGCCTACATCCAGAACACGCTCCCTGGAGTGCTCAACAACGTCTACGGGACGGTCAGGTCGAAGTCCCCGTCCGCGCGCGTGGTCGTGCTCGGCTACCCGCGCATCTACAAGGTGCCGGGCTCCTGCAACGTCGGGCTGAGCGACACCAAGCGCGCCGCGATCAACTCGGGTTCCGACGCACTGCACGCGGGCATCAGCGCGCGGGCCGCGGCGGCCGGGTTCACCTACGTCGACGTGCGCGGGGCGTTCACCGGGCACGAGATCTGCTCGTCGAGCTGGTGGCTGAACAGCCTGAGCTGGCCGGTCGAGGAGTCGTACCACCCGAACCAGAACGGGCACCGCAGCGGTTACCTGCCTGCTCTCCAGGCGGTCATCGGCTAGATTGATTCCGGAACGTGGGAGTGCCTGAAAGGGGCCTTGACCTGTGTTCGGGTCACTCTCGAGCGGTTCCGGTGGACAGCTGTGTTAGCGGGCGTTAACATCGGGTTGTTAACGCCCGCTAACGTGTTGGGGAGCTCATGGACGCGCCCGCCCTGCGCAGCGCAGCCGAACCGTCGGACCGCTACGCCAAGGAGCACGCCGCGCTCGTCGACGAGCTGCGCGGCAAGCTCGCCACCGCCGCTCTGGGCGGTCCCGAGAAGGCCCGTCAGCGGCACGTCGACCGCGGCAAGCTGCTGCCCCGCGAGCGCGTCGACACGCTGGTCGACCCCGGTTCGCCGTTCCTGGAGCTGTCGCCGCTGGCCGCGAACGGCATGTACGGCGACGAGGCACCGGCCGCGGGCATCATCACCGGCGTCGGGCGGGTCTCCGGCCGTGAGTGCGTGATCGTCGCGAACGACGCCACGGTCAAGGGCGGCACCTACTACCCGATCACGGTCAAGAAGCACCTGCGCGCGCAGGAAGTCGCGCTGCAGAACAACCTGCCGTGCATCTACCTGGTCGACTCCGGCGGCGCGTTCCTGCCGAAGCAGGACGACGTGTTCCCGGATCGCGAGCACTTCGGCCGGATCTTCTACAACCAGGCCACGATGTCGGCGCGCGGGATTCCGCAGATCGCCGCCGTGCTGGGTTCGTGCACCGCGGGTGGTGCGTACGTGCCGGCGATGAGCGACGAGGCGATCATCGTGCGCAACCAGGGCACGATCTTCCTCGGCGGTCCGCCGCTGGTGAAGGCCGCGACCGGTGAGGTCGTCAGCGCTGAGGATCTTGGTGGCGGCGACCTGCACTCGCGCACTTCCGGCGTCACCGACCACCTGGCGGAGAACGACGCACACGCGCTGCGGATGGTCCGTTCGATCATCTCGACGCTCGGACCGCGCGTGCAGCGCCCGTGGGATGTCGAACGGGTCGAGGCTCCGGCCGTCACCGATGATCTTTTCGGTGTGGTGCCAACGGATTCCCGGACGCCCTACGACGTGCGCGAGGTCATCGCGCGGGTCGTGGACGGCTCGAAGTTCCAGGAGTTCAAGAAGGAGTACGGCGCCACGCTGGTGACCGGCTTCGCGCGCATTCACGGCCACCCGGTCGGGATCGTCGCCAACAACGGCATCCTGTTCGGCGAGTCGGCGGTGAAGGGCGCGCACTTCATCCAGCTGTGCGACAAGCGATCGATCCCGCTGGTGTTCCTGCAGAACATCACCGGGTTCATGGTCGGCCGCGAGTACGAGGCCGGTGGTATCGCCAAGCACGGCGCCAAGATGGTCACCGCGGTGGCCTGCGCGCGCGTCCCGAAGTTCACCGTGATCATCGGTGGCTCGTTCGGCGCCGGCAACTACTCGATGTGCGGCCGGGCGTACTCGCCGCGCTTCCTGTGGATGTGGCCGAACGCGCGCATCTCCGTGATGGGTGGAGAGCAGGCGGCTTCCGTTCTCGCGACGGTTCGCCGCGACCAGCTCGGCGACGAGTGGCCGGCGGAGGACGAGGAGGCGTTCAAGGCGCCGATCCGTCAGCAGTACGAGGACCAGGGCAACCCGTACTACTCGACCGCGCGGCTGTGGGACGACGGCGTGATCGACCCGCGTGACACCCGCATGGTGCTCGGGCTGGCGTTGTCGGCTGCCGCCAACGCCCCCATCGACGATGTTTCCTACGGCGTCTTCCGGATGTGATCATGTTCGACAGCGTTCTGGTGGCGAACCGCGGGGAGATCGCGGTGCGGGTGATCCGCGCGTTGCGATCGCTCGGGATCCGTTCCGTCGCCGTGTACTCCGACGCGGACGCCGATGCGTTGCACGTCCGGCTGGCCGACGAGGCCGTGCGGATCGGGCCCGCGGCGGCTCGCGATTCGTACCTGTCCATCGAGAAGATCGTTCAAGCGGCCGTTTCCACCGGCGCGCAGGCGATTCATCCCGGCTACGGCTTCCTGGCCGAGAACACGGCGTTCGCGGCAGCGTGTGAAGCCGCTGGCGTGGTCTTCGTCGGACCGCCTGCCTCGGCGATCGACGCGATGGGCGACAAGATCCGCGCGAAGCTGACTGTGTCGGCTGCTGGCGTTCCCGTTGTGCCGGGCCGTACTCGTGCGGGCATGTCCGACGACGAGCTCGTCGAGGCCGCTGACGAGATCGGCTTTCCGGTGCTGCTCAAGCCTTCCGCCGGCGGTGGTGGCAAGGGCATGCGGCTGGTGCACGAAGAGGCTCTGCTGCGCGAGGCCATCGAGTCCGCACGGCGGGAGGCGCGCGGGTCGTTCGGTGACGACACGCTGCTGATCGAGCGGTTCATCACGAACCCGCGGCACATCGAGATCCAGGTGCTGGCGGACTCGCACGGCAACGTGATCCACCTCGGTGAGCGCGAGTGCAGCCTGCAGCGACGGCACCAGAAGATCATCGAGGAAGCTCCGTCGCCGTTCCTCACGCCCGAGGTGCGCGAGGCGATGGGGTCCGCGGCGGTCGACGCGGCGAAGTCCTGCGGTTATGTCGGTGCAGGCACTGTCGAGTTCATCGTGGACGGTACGACCGGCGACTACTTCTTCATGGAGATGAACACCCGGCTGCAGGTCGAGCACCCGGTGACCGAGATGGTCACGGGCGTCGACCTGGTCGAGTGGCAGCTGCGCGTGGCTTCCGGCGAGGTGCTGGACGTTTCCGTCGAGCTGTCCGGGCACTCGGTGGAGGCTCGGGTCTACGCCGAGGACCCGGCGCGCGGCTTCCTGCCGACCGGTGGACGGGTGCTGGCACTGCGCGAGCCCACCTCGGTGCGCGTGGATTCCGGGCTGTACGAGGGACTCGTCGTCGGTTCGGACTACGACCCGATGCTCGCCAAGGTGATCGCGCACGGCCGCACCCGCGAGGAAGCACTCAGGCGTCTCGACCACGCGCTGGGCCAGATGGTGTTGCTCGGCGTCACGACGAACATCCCGTTCCTGCGGGCACTTCTGCGGGACGAGGACGTGCGCTCGGGCGCGTTGGACACCGGTCTGGTCGAGCGGAAGCTCGATTCACTGACCTCGGCAGAGATTCCGGACGACGTGTACGTGGCAGCAGGCCTGGAAAGGTCGCTGGATCCCCGTGGCGAGGACCCGTGGGACCAGCTGTCCGGCTGGCGTGTGGGCGAGCACGCGTGGACGACGTGGCGGATCAACGACGTGGACGTGCGGGTTCGTGGCGATGAAGTCGTTGTGGGTGCGGGAGAACCGGTCCGGGCGCGGGCTCGTCGGGAAGGCGCGGACCTGCTCGTCGGGTCGCGCCGGTACGCGATCGCGCGGGACGGTGACGTGCTGTGGCTCGGCCACGACGGTGCCTCCTGGGCGTTGACCGAGGCCGAGTTCCTGGTGGGCGCCTCCGGTTCTGGCGCCGCAGCCTCCGGTGGCCCGGTGAAGTCGCCGATGCCCGGCACCGTGCTGGTGGTCCGCGCTCAGCAGGGCGACGAGGTGACCGCCGGTCAAGCGTTGTTCGTGGTCGAGGCCATGAAGATGGAGCACACCGTGACCGCACCGGTCGACGGCGTGCTCGCCGAAGTGAACGTGCAAGCAGGCCAGCAGGTCGCACTCGACCAGGTGCTGGCCCTCGTCGTCTCTCACGAGGAGTGACACCGATGTTGGACTTCAGACTCCCGAGCGAGTACGAGGATCTGCGCAAGACCGTCGAGGAGTTCGCCCGCGACGAGGTGGCCCCGGTCATCGGGGACTACTACGAGCGCGAGGCGTTCCCGTACCCGATCTTCGCCAAGATGGGGCAGATGGGCCTGTTCGGCCTGCCGTTCCCCGAGGAGTTCGGCGGCATGGGCGGCGACTACTTCGCCCTGTGCCTGACTCTCGAGGAACTCGCGCGCGTCGACTCGTCGGTCGCGATCACGCTGGAGGCCGCGACCTCGCTCGGCGCGATGCCGGTCTACCGCTTCGGCACGGACGAGCAGAAGGCCGAGTGGCTGCCTTCACTGACGTCCGGCGAGAAGCTCGGCGCGTTCGGCCTGACCGAGCCGGGCAGCGGTTCGGACGCAGGTGCACTCGCGACGACGGCTCGCCTCGAGGGCGACGAGTGGGTCATCAACGGCACCAAGGCGTTCATCACGAACTCCGGCACGGACATCACCGGTCTGGTGACGGTCGCGGCGGTCACCGGCACGCTGCCGGACGGCCGCAAGGAGATCTCGTCGATCATCGTCCCGTCCGGCACGCCGGGCTTCACGGTGTCGAAGAAGTACTCCAAGGTCGGCTGGTGCGCCTCGGACACGCGTGAGCTGTCGTTCGCCGACTGCCGCGTGCCGGCCGCGAACCTGCTCGGCACGCGAGGCCGCGGTTTCGCGCAGTTCCTGAGGACGCTGGACGAGGGCCGCGTCGCAATCGCCGCGCTGTCCGTCGGCCTGGCGCAGGGCTGCGTGGACGAGTCGGTGAAGTACGCCCACGAGCGCGAGACGTTCGGCGCGAAGATCGGGACGTACCAGGCGATCCAGTTCAAGATCGCCGAGATGGAGACCCGCGCGCACACCGCTCGCCTGGCCTACTACGAGGCCGCGTCCCGGATGCTGCGCGGCGAGCCGTTCAAGAAGCAGGCCGCGATCGCGAAGCTGGTGGCGTCCGAGGCGGCGATGGACAACGCCCGCGACGCCACGCAGATCTTCGGCGGCTACGGCTTCATGAACGAGTACCCGGTCGGCCGTTTCTACCGGGACGCCAAGATCCTGGAGATCGGCGAGGGCACCTCCGAGGTGCAGAAGATGCTGATCGCCCGCGAGCTCGGCCTCTAGGCACTCGATGAAGGGAACCTTCATCCACGTCAGGTGGATGAAGGTTCCCTTCATCG
>NZ_JYJG01000077.1 GCF_000955955.1 Lentzea aerocolonigenes | reverse complement strand
GGATGAAGGTTCCCTTCATCGAAAGTCAGAGCTTGGGGACCGCGCGGTCGATGATCGCGGCGAAGTCGGTGGACTTGGGGAGTGTGCCGAAGGCGTGGCCCCAGTCGCCGGCCAAGCGTGAGGTCAGGAACGCGTCTGCGACTGCAGGGTGTCCGTGCTTGACCAGCAAGGCACCCTGCAGGATCAGCGCCATCTTTTCCACGACCCGGCGCGCCTGCGACTCGTCCACATCGGACAAAGCCGTGCCCAGCTCGTTCAACGCCTTGTCGATGCGCGGGTCGACACCGCTGACAACGCTGAGGAACTCCTGCACCGACTCGGGTTCCTTCTTCATGGCCCGCAGCACGTCCAACGCGGCGACGTTGCCGGAGCCCTCCCAGATCGACATCAGCGGTGACTCGCGGAACAGTCGAGGCATTCCGCTGTCCTCGATGTAACCGTTGCCGCCCAAGCACTCCAGCGCCTCGGCCGCGTGCGCCGGCCCGCGCTTGCACACCCAGTACTTGGTGACCGCGAGCCCGAGCCGCGGCCGGTGCTGCGCCAGCCACATCGCCGCCGTCGTGGCCGCCTCGGACTCCACGGCCAGGTCTGCCAGCACGTTCCGCATCGCCGGCTGGTCGATCAGGTACTTGCCGAACGCCTTGCGGTGCGCGGCGTGGTGCGCAGCCTGCCGGAGCCCGGCGCGCATGCCGGCAGCGCTTCCGAGCACGCAGTCCAGCCTGGTCGTGTTGACCATCTCGATGATCGTCCGCACGCCGCGGCCCTCGTCACCGATGCGGTGGGCGAACGCCTGGTCGTACTCGATCTCGGCGGACGCGTTGGACTTGTTGCCCAGCTTGTCCTTCAGCCGTTGCAGGAAGAACCGGTTGCGGGTGCCGTCCGGCAGCACCCGCGGCACCAGGAAACAGGTGAGGCCGCCGGGTGCCTGCGCCAACGTGAGGAACACGTCGGACATCGGCGCCGACGTGAACCATTTGTGCCCGGTCAACACATATCCGTCGTCGACGGGCTGGGCGATTGTCGTGTTCGCACGGACGTCCGAGCCGCCCTGCTTCTCGGTCATGGACATGCCGGCGATCAGGCCGCGCTTGGTGAGCGGAGCCTTGAGACCGAAGTCGTAGTCCCGAATGGTGAGAAGCGGTTCGTAGATTTCGGCGAGTTCCGGTGCCACGCGCAAAGCGGGCACTGCCGCATAAGTCATCGAAATCGGACAGCCGTGGCCGGCCTCGACCTGAGACCACACGTAGAACTTGGCGGCACGCTCCACATGGGCACCGTCGACATAGGCGTGCAATCCGTGCGAAACAGCCACGTTCATCAGGTCGTGCCACGCAGGGTGGAACTCGACCTCGTCGATCCGGTTCCCGTACCGGTCGTGCGTGCGCAGGACCGGCGGATACGTGTTCGCGAGGCGTCCTCGCTCCTGCCACTCCTCGCTGCCGGCGAGCCTGCCCAACGAGTGCAGTTCGGCGTCGTCGACCCAGCTCAGCAGCGCCGGATCGGCCGCGACGTCGTGACCGCTCAGCGGCGGAACCTGGTTGGTCACCTCGTGCGTAGCCATGCCTCGCACGCTACTACTGGTAAGTAACTTTCGGCAGGGTGCGACGAAAGATCGCTGGCCCATTCGGGCTTTTGGGCGTGCCAACGGCGCTGACGAGGAATAACGTCGTTCTGGTGAGTGACCATGGGCACAGCACGGCCGTTGCTGCGTTGACCGCGCAGTACGCCGCGATGCGCGAAGGTGCGCCGGTGCGGCTCGCGAAGAAGACGTCGAACCTGTTCCGGTTCCGCGCCGAGCAGTCGGGCGGGTTGGACGTCGGCAGGTTCGACCGGGTGCTGGCGGTGGACCCGGTCGGACGCACCGCGCAGGTGCAGGGCATGACGACCTACGAGAATCTCGTCGCCGCAACGCTGCGCCACGGCCTGATGCCGCTGGTCGTGCCGCAGCTCAAGACGATCACGATCGGTGGCGCGGTGGCGGGACTGGGCATCGAGTCCACGTCCTTCCGCAACGGGCTGCCGCACGAGTCGGTGCGCGAGCTGGAGATCCTGACCGGTGACGGCGAGGTCGTGATCGCCAAACCGGACGACGACCTGTTCCGCGCGTTCCCCAACTCCTACGGGACGCTGGGTTACGCGCTGCGGCTGGAGATCGAGCTGGAACCGGTGCGCCAGTACGTCCGGCTGCGGCACGTGCCGTTCGGCTCTTTCGCCGAATGCGCGGCCGTGATCGAGGAGGTGTGTTCGGACGGTTCGGCGGACTTCGTCGACGGCACGGTGTTCTCGCGCAACGAGATGTACCTGACGTTGGGGCACTACGCCGACATCGCGCCGTACACGTCGGACTACACCGGCAACCAGATCTACTACAAGTCCATCCAGAAGCGCCGCACGGACCACCTGACGATCCACGACTACCTGTGGCGCTGGGACACCGACTGGTTCTGGTGCTCGCGTGCGTTCGGTGCGCAGAACCCGGTGGTGCGGCGGTTGTGGCCGAAGCGCTACCTGCGTTCGGACGTGTATCGCAAGCTCGTGGCCAAGCATCGGCAGTTACGGCCGCGGGTCGACGTCGAACCGGTGATCCAGGACGTCGAGATCCCGGTCGGCGCGCTGGCCGACTTCCTGGACTTCTTCGACCGCGAGATCGGCATCGCGCCGGTGTGGCTGTGCCCGGTTCGCCTGCGCGACACCACGGGCTGGCCGCTGTACCCGATGGACAAGGACACGTTGTACGTCAACGTCGGGTTCTGGTCGGAGGTCCCGGTGCGGCCGGGGGAGAAGATGGGTGACCGCAACCGGCTGATCGAGCGCGAGGTGGCGCGGCTGGGCGGGCACAAGTCGCTGTACTCGGACTCCTACTACGAGGAGGACGAGTTCTGGCGGCACTACAACGGTTCGCACTACCGGTCCGTGAAGGACCGGTACGACCAGACGAACCGCTTGCCGGATCTGTACGCCAAGTGTGTCAGGGGACGATGAATGCGGTTGGCCTCCATTTTCCAGCGCATCACAGGTGGCAGCGACGTTCGCTTCCAGGCCTACGACGGCAGTACCGCCGGGCCGGACGCGGCCTCGGTGTCCATCGACATCAAAACGCCGGAAGCCTTGTCCTACCTGGCTTCCGCACCGGGTGAGCTCGGCCTGGCCCGTGCCTACGTGACAGGTCACTTGGAGATCCTCGGCGACGTGCACGCCGGCCTCTCCCAGCTCTCCGAGTTCTCCCTGCGCGAGCTCCCGTGGCTCCAACGCGTGGAGCTGCTGCGCTTCCTGGGCCGGATTCGCCTGTCGCACAAGGTGGCCCCGCCGCCGCAGGAGACCCGGCTGCACGGCCTGCGTCACTCCAAGGCACGCGACCAGGCCGCCATCGCCCACCACTACGACGTGTCGAACCAGTTCTACGAGTGGATCCTCGGTCCGTCGATGGCCTACACCTGCGCGGTGTACCCGTCGTTGGAGTCCACTTTGGAGGACGCCCAGTTCGCCAAGCACGATCTCGTGGCGCGCAAGCTCGGTCTTCGGCCCGGCATGAAGCTGCTGGACGTCGGCTGCGGCTGGGGCGGCATGGTCATGCACGCGGCTCGCGAGTACGGGGTGCGTGCCATCGGGGTGACTTTGTCGCGCAACCAGGCCGAGTGGGCGCAGAAGGCCATTGTCGAGGCCGGGTTGTCGGACCTCGCCGAGGTACGCCATCTCGACTACCGCGACGTGCGGGAGACCGGGTTCGACGCGGTGTCGTCCATCGGCCTGACCGAGCACATCGGCAAGGCGCAGCTCCCCGCGTACTTCAAGGCGCTGTACGGGAAGCTGAAGCCCGGCGGCCGGCTGCTGAACCACTGCATCACCCGGCCGAACAACAAGGAGAAGGCGTTGTCCGGCCCGTTCATCAACCGGTACGTGTTCCCGGACGGTGAGCTGGTCGGGCCCGGTCACATCGTGTCGTTGATGCACGACACCGGGTTCGAGGTGCGGCACGAGGAGAACATCCGCGAGCACTACTCGCTGACCCTCGCCGCGTGGAGCCGCAACCTCGACGCGCACTGGGACGAGGCAGTGGAGGAGGTCGGCGAGGCTCGGGCGCGGGTGTGGCGGCTGTACCTGGCGGCGTCGCGGCTCGGGTTCGACCGCAACAACATCCAGCTGCACCAGGTGCTCGGGGTGAAGCTGGACGGCACTGTCTCGCACATGCCGTTGCGCCCGGACTGGCTGTCCTGATCTTCGGCAAACCTGAAAGGTGATCTTCGACAGATCGAAGGAGTGATCTTCGGCAGCGTCGGGACAACGGCCGTGGCCGCGGGGCTGATCGCCGCCGCGGCCATGAACGGCTCGTGGCACCGCCCCCGTACGTCCAGTATGAG
>NZ_JYJG01000076.1 GCF_000955955.1 Lentzea aerocolonigenes | reverse complement strand
CGGCAACGTTCCGGGCCACGCCACTAGCTGAGCTGGTCCACGATCTGCTTCGCCTGGTTCGACGGGATCGCGAACCCGATGCCCACGCTCCCGGCCTCACCGCTGCTCGACGCCGGCGAGTAGATCGCCGAGTTGATGCCGATCAGCTCACCGGCGGCGTTCACCAGCGCACCACCCGAGTTGCCGGGGTTGATCGACGCGTCGGTCTGGATCGCCTGGTAGGTAACGGGTTGCGCGCGGCGCGTCTCACCGGGCACGGTCACCTTGCGGTCCAGCGCGGAGACGATGCCGGTGGTCACGGTGCCCTGCAGGCCGGACGGCGAGCCGATGGCCATCACCGCGTCACCGACCTTCACGGAACTGGAGTCCGCCCACTTGATCGGCGTCAGGCCGGACACGCCAGAGGCCTGCAGCACGGCGAGGTCGGACGTGGGGTCCGTGGAGACGACCTTGGCCTGCACGGTGCGGCCGTCGTTCAGCGTCACGGTGACCTGGCCGCCGGCGGAGGCGACGACGTGGTTGTTGGTGAGGATCTTGCCGTCGGAGGACAGGATCACGCCGGAGCCGAGGCCGTTGCCGACGTTCACCTGCACCACCGAGGGCAGCACGGAGGAAGCAACCGACGACCAGTCCAATGTGGACGTGTTGGAGACCGTCTGCGCCGACACGGGGGAAGAAATCGACGGGGTCGAGTCGGGCGACGCGATGACCGCGCCCGTCACACCCCCGAACAACCCGGCGACGAGTGCCGCCGCGGTGAGCATCGGGGCCGTGCGGCGCCAGAACTTCGGCGCCGGGGTAACGGCGGGCTGCGGTTCCACCAGTGACCCGCTCATCGCGGGGAAGCTCTGCTCGGTCATGACTCCACGATGGACCGCCATCATGTGAGCAACCTGTGGGCCAAGCCAAATAAACCCTGATAAGAACTAGCTGAGAAGCAGCGAGGAGACATCTGAGGCCAGCAGCGGCGGCCCGAAGTGCGGCCCCTGCCCGCCCGTCACGCCCAGCGCCGCCAGCCGCGCGGCCTCGGCGTCGGTGCGCACGTCCTCGGCGTAGAGCGGCAGCCGCAGCATCGACGCCCACTGCAGCAGTGCGACCGACGCGCTCTCGTCGACGCGGTTCGCCCCGGAATCAAGCCCGTGCACGACGGCACCGGTGAACTTCACGCCGCTCAACGGCAGCTGCCGCAATCGGTCGACCCCGACGTTGCCGCCGTTCATCTGGTCCAGCACCAGGCCGATTCCGCGCTCGGCCAGGATCGTCAGCTCTTCCATCTGCTCGTCGTTCAGCAACGCCGGCAGGTGCTCGTGCAGCTCGAAGCGCAACAACGAAGCGGGCAACCCCGTCCGCTCCAGCACGCGGGCGACCTCGGCGACCAGTTCAGGCTCCTGGCACAACCGCGGCGGCAGGTCGAAGGAGAGCGCCGGCGTGGCAGCCCCCAGCGCCGAGTACCACGACGCAGCCTGCGCGCACGCCTCCGAAAGCGCCCAGTGCGCGAGCCGGACGATCATGCCGTTGGCCGAGGACTGGTCCATGAACATGTCGGGGCACAACACCCCGCGCTCCGGGTGGTTCCAGACGATCTTCGCCTCGAGGGCGATCATCGAACCGTCGGTCAACGAGTACACGGGCAGGTAGTCGACCCGGAACTGGCCCTCCTCCAGCGCACCGGGGATCGACGCGGCGAGCGCGTATCTCTCCTTGTCGCGCAGGTCCCGATCCTTGTCGTACAACGCCCACTGCGCCTTGCCGTCGCGCTTCGCCCAGCCGACGGTGACGTCCGCCGCGCGCAACAGGTCCACCGCGTCGCCACCACGAGCCGCCCGCGCCACGATGCCGACGGAGGTCGTGACGCCGACGCCGTGCGGGCCGATCCAGATCGGCTCCTCCAGCCGCGCGGTGAACTCCTCGACCAGCGCGATCACGCCCAGCACGTCGCGCGGGTCCTTGATCAGCACGCCGAACTCGTCCTCGCCGATCCGCGCGACCTTGCCGACCTCGCCGAACACCGCCCGCAGGTGCGTCGCGACCTGGTTCAGCACCCGGTTGCCCGCCTCGTGCCCGAACGCGTCGTTCACGCCGCGGAACCCGTCGATGTCGACCTGCACCAGCGCCAGCGCCTCCGGGCCCTTGGTGCCGACCGCGCCCTCCAGCCAGCCGAGGAACTGCGCACGGTTCGGCAGGCCGGTCTGCATGTCGTTGAGGCTCTGCCGCACGAGCTGCGTCTGCAGCGCGCGCATCTCGTTCATGTTCTCGATCATCGTCACGAAGTACGGGGGCGCGCTCTCCTGCTCGCGCACCAGCGAGATCGCCATGTGCGTCTGGATCGTCTCGCCGTCGCTGCGGATCATCCGCTTCTCGACCCTGATGTGGTCGAGCTCGGTCGTGATCAGCGTCTGGCCGATCTCCCGCAACGCCTCGCGGTCGTCGGGGTGCGCGAGCTCGCGCCCAGTGATCTTGTGCATGTCCTCGCGCTTGTAGTCGAGCATCGTCAGCAACGCCTCGTTGACGTCGATGATCTTGCCCTCGAGGTCGACCACCACGATCGGGAACGCGGAACTCTGGAAGATCGCCCGGAATTTCGCCTCGCTCGCCCGGACGGCGTTCTCCGCGCGGCGCATCGTGTTGATCGCGGCCGTGCGGCTGATCTCCTGCTGGTCGAGAGTGCGGTCGCGCAGCCCCTCCGCGTACCCGGCGGCGAGCGCGGCCAGCTGGCCCGGCGTCACCAGCTCGTGCTCACCGAGGTAGGAGAGCGTCTGCTCGAGCGTCGCCGAGGAGATGAAGTCGTGCTCGACCATCGACCGGCCGACCTGCCGAGCGTCGTCCGCTCCACCACCGAGCAACTGCTCGACGTAGCCGCCGAGCAGTTCCTGGAGCTTCTCGCGGGTGAGGTTCGCGAGGAGGGTGGTGGAGATCATCGCCGCCCAGTGGACGGCGTGCTCTCGGCTGTCGACCATGTTCATTCAGCTCAAGTGGCCATTCGTGGGGACCGGGGTGATCTGCTGATCGATCGTCGGACGCCAATCGATACGCCTGCGCAACCCACTTCCGCCAGATTCGGTCGAACGGGTGACATCCCCGCGCAGTACCACCACCGGGTGTGGGTCCAGCGAAACAGCTTACTGATCACGACTGGCCTGTCCAACCGAACCCGGATTCCCGGTCACGAATGGCTGGATTGGCGACGAATTCACTCGTTTGAACTAATGAATCACCTTCTCGAAGGCGAGCGGACCTATTGTCAGTGGGTCTGTGTCAACGTCGAACAGCGGCGTGTAGCCCGTCGCCAGGTACAAAGCTTTCGCCTCGGGCTGCCGCGGTCCGGTGGTGAGGTAGAGGCGGCGGTAGCCGAACGCCCGTGCCTCCTTCTCCAGTTCCTCCACGACCCGGCGGGCCAGGCCGCGGCGGCGGTGGCGTGAATGCGTCCAGATCCGCTTCAGCTCGGCGGTCTCGTCGTCGAAGCGTTTGAACGCTCCGCCCGCGACGGCTTGACCTGCCTCCAGGAGCAGCAGGAACTGCCCGTGCGGCGGTTCGAACACGTCCGCAGCGCGCTGCATTTCCTGTGCGCCCATTGGCCCGTAGCGAGTCGTGTACTCGTACGTGAGCTCAGCGACCAACGGCGCCGCGTCCGGATCCGACTGCCGGACGCGGCGCACTTCGAGAGTGGTCATGCGGCTTTGGCCCGGTCCCGCTTCGCGACCTCTTCGCGCACAAGGGGAATCACGTACCGGCCGAAGTCGATCGCGTCGTCCAGCAGGTCGTATCCGCGCGCCGACAGGATGTCCACGCCGAGGTCGTAGTAGTCCAGCAACGCCTGCGCGACCGTCTCCGGAGTTCCGACCAGCGCGTTGGAGTTGCCCGCACCGCCAGTCGCTTTCGCGGTGGGCGTCCACAATGCACGGTCGAACCGCTCACCTCGTTCCGCGACGGCCAGAAGTCGTTGCGAGCCGGTGTTCTCGGGGTTCGTCAGGGAATGCCTGCGGCTCAACGGTCCGTTCGCCTTCCGCGCCTCGATCCGCTCGACCGTCCGATAGGCCTTCTCCCAGGCCAGTTCCTCGGTCGGCGCGATGATCGGCCGGAACGCGACCTGGATCCTCGGCACGTCCTTGCGTCCGGCGTTCTTCGCGGCCTGCTTCACGGACTCGATCTGCTGGGCGGTTTCAGCCAAGGGCTCGCCCCACAGGCAGAAGATGTCCGCTTCCGCGCCACCCGCGGCATAAGCGGCGGGGGAGGAGCCGCCGAACGACACGCCGGGACGTGGTTGCTGCACCGGGAAAACGTCGCTCACGAAGTCCGCGAACTGGTAGTGCTCGCCGTCGTGGTCGAACGCGTTGCGGCTGATCCAGGCCTTCTTGACGATCTGGATGTACTCGCGCGTGCGGCTGTAGCGCTGGTCCTTGGTGAGGTAGTCGCCCTCGCGCTGCTGCTCGTGGTCGGTGCCGCCGGTGATGAAGTGCACGGTCAGCCGGCCGTCGCTGATCTGGTCCAGCGTCGCGAAGGTCTTGGCGGCGAACGTCGGGTACGAGACGTTCGGCCGGTGTGCCAGGAGGATCTGCAGCTTGTCGAGCTTCGACGCCAGGTAGGCCGCTGCCGCGGCGGGTTCCGGCGCGCCCGACCCGTACGCGAACAGCGCGCGGTCCCACCCGTGGTCCTCGTGCGCCCGAGCGAGCCTGATCGTGTAGTCCTTGTCGAACGCTCCACCCGACCGCGGTGTCGTCTCCGACCCGTTGTTCGTGGCTGCGATCCCGAGAAACTCAACTGGCATGGCCGATTCCCCAGAGCTGTAGGAGATTTAGGGGTGCGTTGAGGGAGACGCTCTTCGAGTGCACACCGGTCGCTCGCTCGTCGCAACGGTGTCCACAGAGCGGGATTTGCTTGCACGCGCGGGGTACTGTGGTGGTGTTCGCGTTGAGGGGCGCGGCTCGTTTCTCGTTGAACTCCAACGGAAAGACGCGCATGCGCTCACTCGTCGTCATCGGCGGCGGTCCTCGTGCCGCCGGCCTGCTCGAACGCATTGCCGCCCAATCGCCGACGCTGGACCTGGCCGTGCACGTCATCGACCCCTTCCCGCCTGGTGCGGGACGGGTGTGGCGGCGCGCGCAGTCACCGTTGCTGCGAATGAACTCCATGGCCGAGGACGTGACGGTCTTCACCGATGCCAGCTTCGACGGCGTTGGTCCTGTTCGTCCCGGTCCGTCGTTGTCGGAGTGGGGTGACGTCGACCCGGCGTCGTTCCCGTCACGTCAGGTGCAGAGCAAGTACCTCGCCTGGTTCTTCGACCACGTGAGGGAATCTCTGCCTCCGAACATCTCGGTGACCGTGCATTCCGCGCGTGCGTTGAAGGTCGTCGGCAACTGGGTGTGGCTGGACAACGGGGAGTCGCTCCAGGCTGACGTCCTCGTGTTGGCGCTCGGGCACCTCGACGCCGAACCGGAGCCCGAGCACCTCAAGCTCGCCGAACACGCCTCGGAGCACGGCCTGGTCTACGTGCCGCCGTTGTACTCCGCCGATGCCGATCTTTCTGAGGTCACGGGAGACGTTGTGCTGCGCGGGTTCGGGCTCGCGTTCATCGACCTGATGGTGTTGCTGACCGAGGGCCGTGGTGGCAGGTACGAGCGCGTTGACGGCTTGTTGCGGTACGTGCCGTCAGGTTTGGAGCCGCGACTGTTCGTGGGCTCGCGCCGTGGCGTGCCGTATCACTCGAAGACCGGCTACCGGCTGCAGGGAACCAGGCCTTCGTTGCCTTACTTCTTCACCGCGGAGGCGTTGAAGAGCGATCTGGACTTCCGGGCGGACGTGTGGCCGTTGATGGCCAAGGAGATCGCGTGGGGTTACTACCACGAGCTCTTCACCGGCCATCCCGGTCTGGTGCGGATGCCGTTCGTCGAGTTCGCCACGTCGTTCGCCGGTTTGGACTGGTACAGCGACGAAATGCGCGAGCTGGAGCTTCTCGCGGTACCCGACCCGGCCGACCGCATCGACTTCGAACGGCTGGACCGTCCGCTGACCGGCCTGACCTTCTCGTCCGGCGAGGAGTTCCAGGACCACCTGCGCGCGTACATCGAGGCTGATGTGGCCCGCCGCTCCGATCCCCGGCACAGCGCGGATCTGGGTGCTTTCCTGGCCCTGCTGTCGGTCTACGGGCAGATGGCGCAGGTGATGCCGCACGACGGCTGGTGGCACGGTTACTTCAGCTACCTCGCCTCCGGTCCGCCGCCGGACCGGCTGGAGGAGCTGCTGGCGTTGTCACGTGCGGGAATCGTGCGGTTCGTCGGCGCCGACATGTGGGTGGACGCGGTCGACGGGGCCTTCCTGGCGGGCAGTCCGACCACGCCTGACGTGGTGCGCGCCAACGGCCTGATCGAGGCGCGCCTGCCCACGCATTCGTTGTCCCGCACGGCTGATCCCGTGCTGCAGTCGTTGCGCGCGGTCGGTGACGTCTCCGAGGACGACGCCGGGCTCGTCCGGGTGTCTCCGGAAGGACGTCTGATCAACGATCGAGGCGAAGAAGACCCGACGCGGTTCGCCGTCGGGCCTTACACGACGGGCAGGGCGTTCGCGGCCTTCGCGCGACCGCACACCAACGCGCCGGCGTTCCGGCAGAACGACGTGCTGGCGCGGGAGATCCTGAAGGTGTTAGGCGACTGAGGTGTAGCGCCCCTGGTGCCGCACCAGGGGCGTGGCGATGTCGGAGTGCGTGATGTCGAGCGGTTCGCCGACGAGCGCGATGTGATCACCGACCGCGATCCTGCGCGCGGTCCGGCACCGCAGCCGCACCGGCGCGTCCAGCAGCCACGGCACGCCGTCCTCGTCTGGCCGCCACCGGGTTTCGGCGCCGAACCGGTCGACGTTCTTGGTGGCGAACAGGTCCGCGAGCCCGGTCTGGCCGGCGTCCAGCAGGTGCACGGCGAACAGCGGCGCGGTTCGCAGCACCGGCCACACCGAGGCGCCCTCGCCGATCCACACGACGACGAGAGGCGGCTCGAAGGACGCCGAGGTGAACGACGACACCGTGGTGCCGACAGGTCCGCCGGACCCGGTGGCCGTGACGATCGTGACGGCCTGGGCGTGGTGCCTCAACGCGTTGCGCAGCTGTTCCTTCATCGCAGCACCTTCAGGGCTTCCAGGTCGAAGGAGGTGACGTCGGCGGGCAGCGAGGCCTCGTTCAGGAACACCGCTTGTGGTACGACAGCCCCCAGCTCGGCGAGCACCGGCCGCAGATGCACCTCGACGGCCAGCGCGTGCTTGTCCGACGCGGCGATCTGGAGCGGTACGACGATCTTGCCGCGCAACCATCCCGGCGGCGCCTGGTCCAGCACGGCCTTCAGCAGCCCGGTGTACGCGGCCTTGTACGTCGGCGTGGCGATCACCAGGACATCCGCCTGTCCCAACGTCTCCAGCGCGGCGTTGATCGTGTCCGGTTGCGTGAACACAGCCGGTGCCAGCTCAGCCGCCTCCACCACAGGTCCCTCGACGGGCACGCCCAACGTCGAGGCCAGCGCCTCGCGCAGAGCCAGGGCCGCCTGCAGCGTGCGCGAGGCGGGCCGCGGGTTGCCGACCAGAACACCGATCTGCGTCATGCCTTCAGCACAGCCGCAAGCCGGAGGACCGTCAACCCGCGTCCACCACGCGAGATCAGTGCGAAATCTCCTTGGCAACCCACGAGTTGACGGCATCGACTCGCGCGTAGATCGCGGGATGCTTCGGCCTGGCGCAACCAACGCCCTTCGACACCAGGCCGATCAGCTTGCCGCCCGCGACGAACGGGCCACCGGAGTCACCGTTGCAGGCGTCGATCCCGCCCTCCTGGTGACCGCCGCACAGCATGCTCCTGTTCTCGTAGAAGTCGTTGCCCTCGTCGTCCTCGCCCCAGAACACGCGGCACGTCTCGTCCTCGAGGATCGGGATCGACGCCTTCATCAGATAACCGTTGGTGCTGCCGCCTTCCTCGACCGCGCCCCAGCCCATCACCGTGGCCGACCTGCCCGGCTGGTAGAGAGCGCGGTCGGCCGCACCGGCCATCTTGATCGGCTTCTGCTTCAGCGAACGGTCGAGCGTGAGCACGGCCGAGTCGAAGGAGATGCCGTCGTACTTCGGGTTGATGACGATCTTGGTGAGCTTCGCGACCACACCCTCGTCGGTGCTGTGGACGTTCTCGCGTCCGGCCACGACCACGCGCTTGTTCAACGGGATCGGCTTCGGCCCGGTCACACCTTCGTCCACGCAGTGCGCGGCGGTGAGGATCTTGTTCGGGGCGACGACCACACCTGTGCAGTGAGGGTCGCGCGTGTCGGCCGGAGGAGCCAGGTACACCGCGAACGGGTTGTCCTTGATGGACGCTCGCGTGCCTCCGACCACCTGGACGGACGGATCCGCGACCGCCGTGCCCGCCATCGCGAGCACGAGCAGGGCCGTCGCGATTCCACCTCGTGAGAACATTCGCCGTTCCTTCCGCGCGGGAACATCGGTTACGCGGCAAGGAACGGCGGATGTCTCGTCTCAGTTCGCCTCTGTAACTTAGGAGACCGCCTCGGCCGCGGCACGACCGGCGACCCGTCCGGAGAACAGGCAGCCGCCGAGGAAAGTTCCTTCCAGCGCACGGTATCCGTGCACGCCACCGCCACCGAAGCCCGCGGCCTCACCGGCGGCGTACAACCCCGGTAGCACCTCGCCGGAGTTGTCGAGCACCCGCGACGACAGGTCGGTGTGCAGGCCTCCCAACGTCTTCCGGGTGATCACCGACAACCGGACTGCGATCAGCGGACCCGCCTTGGGGTCCAGCAACCGGTGCGGCTCGACGACGCGGATCAGTTTGTCCGTGAGGAAGTGCCGCGCCGCGCGGATCGCGTTGACCTGCATGTCCTTGCCCAGCCCTGAAGTCACCTGCCGGTCGCGCTCGACGATGATCCTCTCCAGTGCGGCCGCGTCGATGCGCGAGTCCCCGGTCAGTGCGTTCATGCCGCGTGCGAGGTCCGCGACCGTGCCGGCCTGGATGAACTCCTCGGACTTCTGCGCGAACGCCTCGACCGGCGCCACCGCACCCGGCAGCGCGCGCTTGAGCACCGCCCGCGTGTCCTTGCCCGTCAGGTCCGGGTTCTGCTCGGAGCCCGACAGCGCGAACTCCTTGCCGATGATCCTCTTGTTCAGCACGAACCACGAGTGCTCGTGGCCGTGCGTCGTGATGTGCTGCAACGACCCCAGCGCGTCGAAACCGGGGAACAGCGGGATCGGCAACCGGTTGCCGTCCGCGTCGAGCCACAGCGGCGACGGGCCGGGCAGGATCCGGATGCCGTGCCTGCCCCACACCGGCGCGTAGTTCGCGATGCCCTCGGGGTAGTGCCACATGCGGTCGGCGTTGATGATCGACGCGCCGGCCTTCTGCGCGACCTCCATCATGTGCCCGTCCACGAAGTCCGGCACCCCGGACAGCATGAACTTGGGCGGCGTGCCCATGCGTTCCGGCCAGTTCTTGCGCACCAGGTCGTGGTTGGCGCCGATGCCACCGGACGTGACGATCACAGCCTGCGCATTGAGTGAGAAATCGCCGATGACTGTGCGGGAACTGGGTTCGGCACGGCCGACCGCGGACGGCTCCAGCACCTCGCCGGACACGCCGTCGCACGCGCCGTTCGTGACGTTGATGCCGGTGACTCGGTGGCGGAACTTGAGCGTGACGAGCCCCTTCGCCACCCCCTCGCGCACCCGGCGCTCGAACGGCTCGACCACGCCAGGCCCGGTGCCCCAGGTGACGTGGAAGCGCGGCACCGAGTTGCCGTGCCCGCTCGAGAGGTAGCCACCGCGTTCGGCCCACTGCACCAACGGGAACCAGCGCACGCCCATGTTGTGCAGCCAGCTTCGCTTCTCACCGCTCGCGAAGTCCACATAGGCCTGTGCCCACAGCCGTGGCCAGTGGTCGCTGTCGCGGTCGAACTGCGCCGAGCCCAGCCAGTCCTGCAGGGCGAGGTCGTGCGAGTCCTTGACCCGGAGCCTGCGCTGCTCGGGGGTGTCGACGAGGAACAACCCGCCGAACGACCACCACGCCTGGCCGCCGAGGGTCGCTTCCGGCTCCTGATCCAGGAGGATGACCTTGCGGCCCGCGTCCGCGAGCTCTGCGGTCGCGACGAGACCGGCGAGGCCCGCGCCGACGACGATGACATCCGCGTCATGTGCCATCGAGCGAGCATAGATCCACCGCTGGTCATGCACGAGACCTGAGCTATTTTCATATCTGGGGAGTTGATTTTCGATGAGCTTTCGACCTGCTGCCGAGGTGGGCTTCAGCACCAGGACCACCCGCTTCGTCGCGCCCGGCTCAGTGACGAACGGCGAGTTCGGCCTGTTCGAGTGGCGGATGGAAGCCCGCCAACCCGGTGCGCGCCCCCACTTCCACAAGACCTTCTCCGAGTCGTTCTACGTGCTCGAAGGCGAGATCTCGCTGTACGACGGCGACGAGTGGATCAAGGGCGGGGAGGGCGACTTCCTGTACGTGCCGCCGAACCGGCCGCACGCGTTCCGCAACGACAGCGACGCGCCGGTGCGGATGCTGATCCTGTTCTCACCGGGGATCGCCCGCGAGAACTTCTTCCTGGAGGTCGGTGAGGCCAAGGGGCTCGATCCGGAGGCGCTGGCCGCCTTCTACGCCCGGCACGACCAGTACAACCTCGACTAGGGATGCCGCCGACCGCCACTACCGGTGAGGGGGGTCTCCGGACGTGCCGGCCGACGGCGGGTTGACCGCGGCGCGAGCACGCAACGCCTGCGGAAGGACTTTTCCAGCCTGGGGGTGCCGGATCGTCCTGGCGAGCAGCTCGAGCGCCCGCGGCCAACCACATTGTTGAACGTACAACCGGAGCGTTGTGTTCCGGTTGGTTTTGACTGTGACCGGGCTCAATTCCTTCAGGTTCGCTTCAGGTTCGGCCGGGGTATGTCACCTGGTGTGACGGATGCACTGCCCACGATCACGGATCTCGCCGAACTGGTCGGCTTTCTGGGTGACGACGTCTACGTGCGCTGGTCGAAAGGCCCGGACGCGGACGCCGCCTCGGCGTCGCGCGACTCGTTGACCGGCGTGGAGCTGCCGGGCCTGTCCGCGAGCCCGCTGCGCATCGAGCCGTGGTGGGGCGAGCGCTCCCGTGAGCTGTGGGTGGCGCGCCGCCTCTTCGACTACCGCCACCTGCGTGACCTCCGCGGCCCGGACGTTCGCGCGTGGGTGCTGCGCGGCGCGTTGGTGGGCCGTGGGCCGGACAACGAGCCACTGGTCCGTTGCCTCGAACCGTTGGCGTGGGTGGCCGACACCGCGTTGCAGGAGTGCATCGACCTGGTCGAAGCCCAGCAATCAGACGAGTGGGGTCCGCTCGACCGCTCTAGCTGAGATCGTTGAGCTTGCGTTCCGCGGCCTTGCGAGCCTTCTCCGCCGCATTCGCGACCCGCTTGGCGTCCTCCAGCCGTTCCGCGGCCCGGTCGAACGCCCGCTGCGCCGCCAGCTGGTCCGCCTGCGCCTCCCCGAGCGCCTGCTCGGCCTCGTCCAACGCCTGCTGCGCCTCGGCCCGCTTGCGCTCCTGCCGCTCCCGTCGCTTGCGGGCCAGCGCGTCCTCACCGTCGTCCGGCGCGGGTTCCGGCACCGGCAGCGCGAAGCCGAACCCCGAATATTCGAGCGACTTCGTGAGGTGCCCGTTGCGCACCTGCTCGGCCGACTCGGGATCGGACATCGCGGCCGTGAGCGTGTTCCGCACCTGCGTGACGGCGTCGTCCGCGAGCGGCCCGGTCAGCTCCAGCGTCCGGTAGACCAGCGCCTCCAGCAGCTCCTTGCGCTTGCGCCCGAGCTCTCGCATGGTCAGCTGCGCCGTCGACAGCCCCAGTGCCTCGTCCAGGCCCTTCGGCGCGTCCCTGACCAGCCGGTTGACGGCCCACGCGCCCACGGTCGGCTTGCGCAGGTCCGCGATGGCCTTGGCGAGGTCCTTGTCGTCGGCCTGCTTGGCGGCGGCGTTGCGGGCCGCGGTGAACTCCTTCGGGGACAGCCCGTAGAGCTCGTCGGCGACCAGCTTGAGGTCCATGCGCGCAAGGTAGCGCCTGATCAGCCTCCAGTCCTGCGGAACGAGTAGCTCTACCGATGTGTCGGTGACCTGCGCGAGTGCATTCTCTGCCGATGAGACCCGCTGCGAACCTCGCGCTTCAGCTCGCCGCGCTGACGGCGGCAGTGGTGTTGCGCATGCGCTGGGGCGGTCTGGAGACCTTGTTCTTCATGATGACGGTCATCGGACCGGTGCTGGCGCTGGTGCCCACCATGCTGGCGATCGCCCTGCTGAGGTCCCGGGTGCTGTCGTGGCACGTGTGGGTGCCGTTCGCCGGGATGTC
Source organism: Lentzea aerocolonigenes (assembly GCF_000955955.1). Lineage (GTDB taxonomy): Bacteria > Actinomycetota > Actinomycetes > Mycobacteriales > Pseudonocardiaceae > Lentzea > Lentzea aerocolonigenes_A. The sequence continues at coordinate 65,604 of NZ_JYJG01000076.1, read as the reverse complement.
CGCAGGGACCCTGCTGGCGAGTTTGTTCTTCGGCGGTGACAAGAACTTCGTCCTGACGTGGATCCCGGCGCTCGAGCTGCTGGGGGTGTCCGGCCCTCGCTCCGAGTGGGTGGGGTTGACCGATTCCGTCGGGATGGCAGGGCTCTGCGCGTTCCCGGTGTTCCTGGTGTGGGCGCTGGCCGCCATCTTCGTGTTCAACAGACCGCGTGCGGCGAGCGTTGAGAGAACAAGCCCCTGAATCGGGTAAACAGGATGGGGAGATGCACACCAGGTGGAGATGGATCCTGTTCGGGCTCGGTGGCGCGGTTGCCGCCAGCGGGCCGATCGCGATGGCGGGCGGTCCCTGGTACGGCTACGTCTTCGGCGGCCTGTGGTCGTTGATGGGCGGCACGGTCGCGTGGCGCAGTTTCCGGATGGGAACGAAGCTCACGTCCGACGGCATTACGTCGAACAGCCTCGATCGCCAGGCCGCCATTCAGTGGTGCGATGTCCGAACAATCGAGCCCAAAAGACGCCGAAACCTGATCTTCTTCCACACGATCGCGCCGGCCGTCCGTCTGCACAACGGCACAGAGGCGCTCACGGAGCTGAGTCTGCTCTCGATCAAAAAGGATTCAGTGCCCGAGCGGACGGCAAACCACGTCCGGCAACTCGAACGCGCGCTGAAAGCACACCGCGCGACCTGCCCGACGTGCGGAGCGCAGCCGAAACCCCTCGCGACCGGCCAGGGCCTCGTCGCCCGCATGCGGGCGAGATTGAAGTCGCTATTCGGCGGGAATAGCGATCAATCCATCGTCCGGTGAGGTCAGCCCGTTACACACCGGCAGTGTTCACCGTTGACGCAGACTTGACATTCCCCTCTATCAGCTCTTGACTGGAGGAGGACTGCTCGTTCTAAGGCGTAAAAGAAACGCGCAGCACTACAAGTGCGCCCGGACAAGACGCTGAACAGTCCAATGTGGATCCAGAAAATAGCCCGGTGGGACTATTGCCCCTCGCGAGACGAAGAGATGCACTTCGGAGCACTCTTTACCCCACGAAGGGCACATGCGCCGTGAAGAACTGGAGACGCCGCACCGGAACGGTCTTGCTGACCGCGGTGTTGGGCACTGCCGGGCTCGGCTTCGCCGCCACCCCCGTTATCGCGCAGAACGCCGCGCAGCAGGACAAGCCGGCCGCCGACAAGCAGCTGGACAAGCAGGACCGCGCGCTCGTCGACCAGGCCGCCCGTGAGGGCAAGCCGACCGTCGACCTGCTGGTCGCCGCCGAGAACGGCAAGACCGACGCCGCGGTCAGCGAGCTGAAGGCGCTCGGCGCCACGGTCCAGAAGACCGAGAAGGACGTCGACTACGTCAAGGTCACCATCCCGCGCGACAACGCGGAGAAGGCGGCCAAGCTGAAGTCCGTCAACGCCGTGGACGTCGACGGCCTCGTCGCGCTCGACGACCCGCGCCCGCAGGGTGCGGAGCAGCCGGCCCCGCAGACGCCGCCGAGCTCGTCGACGCCGCGCACCAACCCGTACATGCCGACCCAGGACACGCAGGCGGCGCAGTTCGCCACCGCGCACCCGAAGTGGGACGGCCGCGGCACCACGATCGCGATCATCGACTCCGGCATCGACCTGGACACCCCTGCCCTGCAGACGACCAGCACCGGTGAGCGCAAGGTCGTCGACTGGTTCACGGCCAACAACCCGGCGTCCGGCGACGGCACCTGGGTCACCATGACCAAAACCGGCACCGTCGGCAAGTTCACCAACGGTGGCAAGGAGTGGACGGCGCCGGCCACCGGCGGCCCGTACTCGTTCGGTCTCTTCCGCGAGGTCGCCGGCGACCTCGGCGGGCCGGACAGCGAGATGGGCGGTGACATCAACCGCGACGGCGACCGCCTCGACTCGTGGGGTGTCCTCCAGGACATCACGACGAAGGAGGTCTTCGTCGACACCGATGGTGACGGGAACTTCACCAACAACCCGCGGATGATCGACTACAAGGTCAAGAAGGACTCCGGGTTCTTCGGCACCGACAACCCCGCGACCGCGGTCATGGACCGCGTGGCGTTCGTCGTGCAGACCGACAAGTCGATCTACGACAACGGCGGCACGCCGTACGTCAGCATCGGCATCGCCGCCGGTGAACACGGCACGCACGTCGCCGGCATCACCTCGGCGCACAAGCTGTTCGGCGGCAAGATGGACGGCGCGGCCCCCGGCGCGAAGCTGATGGCGGTCAAGGCCTGTCTCTCCACGCCTTCCTGCACCAGCTCGGGCCTCATCGACGGTGTCCTCTACGCCGCGCGCAACGGCGCCGACGTCGTGAACATCTCCATCGGTGGTCTCCCGGCGCTCAACGACGGCAACAACGCCCGCGCTGAGCTCTACAACCGCACGATCAACGAGTACAACGTCCAGCTGTTCATCTCGGCGGGCAACTCGGGTGCGGGTGCCAACACGGTCGGCGACCCGTCGGTCGCCACGGACGCCGTCAGCGTCGGCTCGTACATCACCAGCCAGACCTGGCTCTCCAACTACGGCTCGAAGACCGCGCAGAAGCAGAGCCTGCACGGCTTCTCGTCGCGCGGCCCGCGTGAGGACGGCGGCTTCAAGCCGAACATCGTCGCGCCGGGTTCGGCCATCTCCACCACGCCGCGCTGGCTGGAGGCCACCGTGGTGGCGGGCACCTACAGCCTCCCGCCCGGCTACTCGATGCTGAACGGCACCTCGATGGCCGCCCCGCAGGCGACCGGTGCCGCCGCGCTGCTCGTGAGCGCGTTCAAGGCCACGCACAACGGCACCAAGCCGACCAGCGCCGAGCTGCGGTACGCGATCCAGCGCAGCGCCAAGTGGGTCGACAACCTGCAGGCCTACGAGCAGGGCGCTGGCCTCTTCAACACCAACGCCGCGTGGTCGTTGCTGGACAAGCACTCCCAGCCCAACCAGATCACGACCTCGGTCCAGGTCAACACCGTCCTCAGCGGACTGCTGGCCAAGCCGAACACCGGTGTCGGCATCCACGACCGTGAAGGCGCGACCGCGGGCCAGGAGTACACCCGCACCTACACGCTGACCCGCACCACGGGTGACGACCACGACACGCACAACGTGACGTGGAAGGGCAACGACGGCACGTTCAAGTCGGACCGCACCGTCAACCTGCCGCTCAACACCCCGGTCGAGTTCACCGTCCGGGTCAAGGCCAAGACGGCGGGCGTGCACAGCGCCATCCTGCAGATCGACAACCCGGAGACGCCCGGCATCGACTCGCAGACCCTGAACACCGTGTTCGCGGCGCAGAACTTCAACGCCGCCAACAAGTTCTCGGTCACGAAGTCCGGCACGATCGCCCGCAACCAGACGACCAGCCTCTTCGTGAACGTGCCCAAGGGCACGACCGCGCTGAAGGTCGACCTGACCGGTGGCGGCGAGCCCGGCAAGGGCCAGGTCCGCTTCCTGCGCTTCACCCCGCAGGGTGTCGGTGTCGAGTCCAACGCGTCGACCAGCTGCTACAACCCGGACGCCGGTGCCGGTTGTGCCGGTGGCACGCCCAACAGCCGCACCATCACCAGCCCGATGGCCGGTGTGTGGGAGATCGTGGTCGAGGCGCGCCGCACGTCCGACGTCGACGAGGCGCCGTACTCGGTGACCGCGTCCGTGCTCGGCACGACGATCAGCCCGAACCCGGACGTCATCGCGTCCGCGGCGCTGGGCACGCCGGTGAACCGCAACTACACGGTCACGAACACGCAGGCCGCGTTCAACGGCCGGCTCGTGGCGGGTGCGGTCGGCAGCGCGGTGACGAGCCGTCCGACGATCCTGGACCAGGAGACCAAGTTCTTCGACATCCAGGTTCCGGCGGGCGCGTCGCGGATCACGGCGACGATCGGCAGCCCGTCCGACGCCGCGTCCGACCTCGACCTGTTCCTGCTGAACTGCACGTCGGGTTCGTGTGTCGTCGCCGGTCAGTCGGCTGACGGCGACTCCGAGGAGTCGGTGACGCTCAACAACCCGGCCGCCGGTCTGTGGCGCGTCCAGGTGGACGGCTTCGCGGTGCCCACGGGCACCACGCAGTACGACTACTTCGACGCCTACGTCTCGGCCGGTCTGGGCACGCTGACCGTGTCCGACGTCAACGCCGACCACGCCGCCGGTTCGTCGTGGAACGTCGCGGGCGTCATCACGCCGCAGGGCCAGCCGGGTGCCGGCCGCGTGCTGCGCGGTGAGCTCGAGGTCCGCACGTCGGGCGAGAACGTCGTCGGCCGCGGTGCCGTGATCGTTCAGTCCGTCAGCTAGTCGTTCGAACGCGGAAAGCCCCAGGATTCACGAGATCCTGGGGCTTTCCGCGGTTTCGGGTTTCTTCTTCCACGTCGTCGACCGGCATCTCGGCGCGCAGGAAGCCGATTCCGGGATCCCGCGACACGACGGCCTCATCGCGTCCCGGCTGCACGGTGCTCGTCGGTGGCGCGATGAGGAAGCCGCCGCGAATCGCCTGCTCGGCCCGGATCCAGTCCGGCTTCCCGAGAGCCAGCGCACAAGACGCGACGGCGTGTGGTCTTCTCATACGGCTAGGACGGAACGGCCTCGGCGAGTGGTTGCATCTTCGTTTCGGGCACCGTCAGCATCATCATGATCACGCCGCCCACCACCACGACCCCGATCACCGCGAACGTCAGCGGCAGCCCCAGCCGTGGCCACAGGATCGCCCCGAGCAGCACCGGCACGAACGCCGCGCCGATCCGGCTGATCGTCGAGGCCCACCCGAACCCGCTGGCCCGCAGGTGCGTCGGGTACAGCTCCGGCGCGAACGCGTACAGCGCGGGGATCGCGATCTGGATCAGCATCCCGTAGAGCGTGATCCAGGCTTTCGCGGCCGTGTCGACGTTGATCTGCAACGCGAACATGATCAGCGCCAACGACGCGAGCGGCGCCGTGACCGCGATGACCCACTTGCGCCCGAACACGTCCACGAGCCACGCGCTGATCAGCGAGCTGACGATGCCCACCGCCACGGTCCCCGTCGTGACCATGAACGCCGCGTACGTCCCGTACCCCTGCGCCTTGAGGATGCTCGGCAGCCACGTGACGGCGCCGTAGTACAGCAGGAACACGGCGAGGAACATCAGCCACATCGCGCCGGTGCGCTTCGGGTCGAACCGCCAGATGTCCTTGAGCTGCGCGAACATGGTCTTGGGGGAGAGGCGCTGGGCCTGCTGGGGTTCGGGGAGCTGCCACTCTTCTGGCGGCGCTCCTGTTCTGGCGACCAGGTCGTCGATGACCTTCTTGGCCTCCGCCGGCCTGCCCTTGGTGACGAGGAACATCGGCGACTCGGGCACTCCCCGGCGGATCCAGAACAGCAGCAGCGCGGGCAGCACCATCGTGAGCATCAGCATCCGCCAACTGCCCAGGTCCGCGAAGAAGGCCGCCGTGAGGCCGCACAACGTTGCGCCCAGCGGCCAGAACCCGTCCATCGCGGCCAGCACCCTGCCGCGCACCTTCGCGGGCGTGAACTCACCGACCAGCGCGAAGTCCACCGGGATGCACCCGCCGAGCCCGACTCCGGCGAGGAACCGGAACACGCAGAACGTCAGGAAGTCCGGCGACGCGGCCCCGAGGACCGTGAAGACCGAGAACATCAGGATCGTGAGGCTGAACGCCTTCTTGCGCCCGATGGTGTCCGCGACCGCACCCCAGGCGAACGCTCCGGCGGCCATCCCGATGAGGTTGGCCGTGCCGACCCACCCGCGTTCGCCGAGGCTGAGGCCCCACTCGGCGCTGACCAGCGGGATCAGGAACGCGTTGAGCGTGACGTCCCACGCGTCGAACAGGAACCCGAGCCCGCCGATGACGAAGATCGTGCCCTGCGCGCGCCACCGCCACGGCAGGCTCTGGACGACCTGGTCCCCGGTTCTCATCCGCTCAGTGTGGTGGATGCCTCCCGGATCGTCGCGGCCAGAAGTTCCGGGTTCGTCACGTGCGCGATGTGGCCTTCGCCTTCGAGCGTGAGCAACGTGCCACCGGTGTCCTCGACGACGTCCCGCGCAGCCGGTCCGAAGATGTGGCCGGTCCGCTCGCCGAGGAGCACGGTGACCGGGATCCGCAGCTTAGGCGGCTCGTAGCGGTAGGTGTCGATCGCGGACAGTTCGCGGAACGTCGTGTCCAGCAGCTCTTGCGCCGCGAGCCAGCCTTCGGGATCGGCCTCGCGGAACTCCTGCTCACCCGCGATCTTGGTGAGGACGATCTCCAACGCCGCGTCCCGGTCGCCTCTGCGCAGCGCGTCACCGACGTTGTCCAGCGTGGCGCTGTTGATGTAGAGGGCGGGTTCGTAGAGCACCAGGGCTTCGAGGTCGTCCCGTTCCTGGGCGGTCAGCAGCGCGATGAGGCCGCCGTAGCTGTGCCCGATGAGCGTCTTGCTCTCGTGCAGGTCGAGTGTGCGGTGCAGGTCGTCGATCTCGGTCCGCAGGCTGTAGTCGTCCGGCAACGGCACGCCCTTGCGTCCCCGCCTGTCCGGTACTTCTGTCGGGCCGAGCAGCGCGCCGACCTGTGTCCAGTCCTCGGAAACCGAATGCACCCCGTGCACGATCACGTTCATGGTTTCCGACCGTAAGGCTTGACATCAGTGTCAAGGTCAAGGCGTGTTGATCGGCGAACTGGCCGCTGAGTGCGGCGTCTCCACCCGTTCCGTCCGCTACTACGAGCAGTGCGGGTTGCTGACTTCTTCGCGCTCGTCGAACGGCTATCGAACCTACGGTCCTGCCGAGGTCGAAACGGTTCGACGCATCAAGGCCCTGCTGAACGTCGGCCTGCCCGTCGCGACCATCGCGCTGCTGCTCCCGTGCGTCATGGACGCCTCACCACGCCTCGACCCGTGCAGCGACCTGCTGGCGACCTTGCGCGCCGAGGTGGCCCGCCTGGACTCGCAGGCCGCCGAGATCGCCCGGTGCCGAGGCCTGATCGCCGGCATCCTGGAGCGTTCTACTTAGGCCCCGCAAACGCTTGCTCCCGCTGCGCCCCGTCCACGCTCTCGCCGAACACCCGCGCGTCCGTGTGCTGGTCGCTGGCCGGCTGCAGGCGTTTGGTTCCGGTGACCGCCCGCGTCCTGACCTGCGGCAACGCACCGTTGTGGTGTCGCTGCACCCAGTCCACCAGGTGTTCCCTGGTCAAACACCTGAGATCCCACAACTTGCCCGCGTCGGCCGCACTGACCAGCGCCCTCAGCCGCACAAACCCCTGCGTCGCGGCTGTCACCTGCAGCACGGACACCCGCCCGTCCCACAGATCGCTGCCCTCGAGCATCGACCGCATCTCCTGCCGCATCGCCTCCACCGGCACGGTCCAGTCGAGGTCGAGCTCCACCGTCCCCAGCAACGCCGACTGCGTGCGCGTCCAGTTCTCGAAGGGGGTCTTGAGGAAGTACGACGTCGGCAGCACCAGCCGCCGGTCGTCCCACAGGTGCATCACCACGTACGTGAGCGTGATGTCCTCGACCCGCCCCCACTCGCCTTCCACCACCACAACGTCATCCAGCCTGATGGCGTCGCTGAACGCGATCTGCATCCCCGAAATGACGTTGCCCAGCAACGACTGCGCCGCCAACGCCGCCACCGCACCGATGACCGCCGCGGACGCCAGCACCGTCGATCCGACCGCGCGCGCCCCTGGGAACGTCATCAGAATCGCGCCGACCGCCAACACCCCGATGACCACCAACGCCAGCCGCCTTATGAGCGTGACCTGCGTGTGCACGCGCCGTGCGTGGCGGTTGTCCGTGACGTCAGTCCTGATGCGCGACAGCGATATGTCCACCAACGTGCTGATGAACGCCGACAGCAGCCACGCGCCGGCCATGATCAGCGCGATTCCCAGCACGTGCAGGGTGATCGGCAGGTTGACCGGGTACACGCTCAGGCTTATCTGCGCGGCCAGCAGCGCCCCGAACACCTGACCGGGCCGGTACATCTTGCCGCTGTGTGTGAAGCGGCGCACCAGCCGGTGGATCACCTCCACCACCAGCAACGCGAAGGCCACAGAGCAGCCGAGAACCACGAACAGCACATTTCCTCCTCCCGTATCGAGGCCGGGTACCCGGCGTCTGGGGTGGGGAACACGTGCTTGTGACTCGACGCTCAGTCCCGCAACCGCTTGTGCGGCCCAGCCGGGCCGCCATCCGGCCAGGCGGGTCCTGGCGATCTCCACCGCTAAAAGGCGTGCGCATTGGCACCCTCCGAAATGGGACGCTCACCGCATGAGGATCTCGGTGGAACAGCTCGTCCTACGCGCCAAGGAAGGCACGTTGTCCGCTGCGGAGGTCGACGCCGTGGCGGCTCGCCTGACGTCGGAGCCTCTGGACGAGGACACGTACTCGCTGCTCTACGTGATCGCCAGGACACGTGCGACGCGACACCGCCGGATCGTGGAATCGTTCCTGGACTGCTCGGAGGACCCGATGCTGGCACGGCTCGCGGTGCAGACGCTGTGCACGTTCTGGGGTGAGGCAGACCGGTACCGGGACGTCCTCGACCGCTTCATCGCCGGTGTGGAGTGGGACGAGGACGGCGACGTGCGGGATGTCGCCCTCTCCGCGCTGGAGGCCCGATGAGGGCGAGCGTGCGGCACTTCATCAGCCCGGACGTGGACCTGGTGGACTTCCGCCCGGACGATCCGGACGACTTCTCGTTCCTGCTGCAGGCGCTCGTCGGCCCCGCGGACGGCGAAGGCGAGGAGTCGCTCCAGTTCACTGTGAGCACCCTCACCGGACTGGCGTCCACGGTGGAGTCTCAGCGAGTCGTCCTCGGCAAGTCGTTCGTCATCGCCGGCACGTCGAAGATCGGTGAGATCCTCGGCTCGGTCAGGTCGGCGATCGAGCGGGTCGAGGGTGCGACGTGGGCCGAGGTCGCCGAACGCCTGACGCGCCTCGGCCATTACGAGTTCGAGGACTACGCCTGAGGAGTGCGGTGCGAATCGAAGTTCTGAAGATCCTGGACCCGGCGCAGGGGCTGGTGTTCTTCAGCTCCGACTTCGGGTCGGCGTCCGGCCGCTGGATGGAGCCGGGCGTCGGGACCAGGGAGTTCGACGTCGAGCTGGACCTGCCGGTGGTCGAGGAGTGGGCGGCGGCCGCGGGCGAGCCCGCCCTCGTGGGAGCCGAGGCCGGCTTCGACGTGTGGATCAGGTGTCAGGTCGAGCGGGTCCACGGCGGTGTCGACACGTGCGTGGTGGTGCGGACGGGTCCGAACCTCACGTTCGTCGAGATCGTGCACCGGAGAGCAGAACTGGTCGAGGGCGGCCTGATCTCCTTCCGGGTGCCCGAAATCCGTCTCTACCCGTACACCCTGTAGTCAGGCGGGCAGCGCGGGCTCGAACAGCCAGCGCGTGAGCAGATCGCGATGCCCTGCCAGCGACAGGAAGTCCTCGGTCGTCACCACGCCGTGCCGGTTCCGCGCACACCACTCCCGCAGCAGCGCGAAGAACGAGTCGTCACCCATCGCGCGGCGCAGTGCGTGCACCGTCAGGGCCCCGCGCTTGTAGACTCGGTCGTCGAACCAGTCGGCCCGCGCGGGCCGTCCGATCACCAGGTCCTGTGGCAACCGCCGCAACAGATCCCGTGCCCCGGCCGCACAAGCATCGGCGGAGCGGCCACCGGAAGCCTCGGACCACAACCACTCCGAGTAGCACGCGAAGCCCTCGTTGAGCCAGATGTGCTCCCATGAGGCGATGCCCACCGAGTTGCCGAACCACTGGTGCGCCAGTTCGTGCGCCACCAGCCGCTCGGAGCCGCGCCGGCCGTCCACGTGGTTGGCGCCGAACGTCGACAGTCCTTGCGCCTCAACGGGAACGTCCAGCTCGTCGTCGGTCACCACGACCGAGTAGGTGGTGAACGGGTACGGGCCGAACAAGGACGAGAACAGCTCGATCATCTGGTTCTGCCGGGCGAAGTCGTGCGCGACCAGCCGGCGCAGCCGCGCGGGTGCCCACACGCCCGGCAGCGCCTCGACGTACTGCCCGATCTGGACGGTCGCGAGGTACGTGGCCATCGGGGCGGCCATCGAGTAGGTCCAGCGCGTGGTGCTGCCGGACACCTTGCCGTCGACCAGAACCCCGTTGCACACCACCGTGTACGGCGAGGGCGCGGTGATCTCCAGGTGGTACGACGCCTTCGAGGAAGGCACGTCCAGGCACGGGAACCACGATGGCGCGCCAATGGGCTGCGAGGCCACGATCGAGCCGTCCGTGAGCTGGTCCCAGCCGACATCGCCCCACTCCGGCGTGTGCACCGGCACCGGCATGCCCGAATAGCGGACCTCGACCGAGAACGGGCCGCGCACGGCCGCGCGGATGTTCAGGACACCGCCCGTGTGCGCATAGCGCGCGGGCTTGCCGTTCACGAGCACCTTCGAGATCCGCAAGGGACCGAAGGACAACGAGAACGACGACAACGAGGTGCAGGAAGCCTGCAGCACCGCACGCCCGGAAAGGCGTGCGGAGTGCGGCTTGTAGTCAAGCTCTACTGCGTAATGGTGTACGGAGAAGCTCATGTCCACGCGGAGATCGGGTTGCCCAGCCAACGGGTTCCCGACGGTACATCCTCTCCGCGCATGACGAGCGAGGCGGGTCCGATCGTGGTGTCGGAGCCGACCGTCGCACCCGGCAGGACGATGCCGTGCGGGCCCAAAGTAGCGCCGCGACCGAGGGACACCCGGTCCATGCGCAGGATTCGGTCGTGGAACAGGTGCGTTTGGACGACGCAGCCGCGGTTGACCGAAGCACCGGCGCCCAGGGAAACCAGGTCCGCCTCAGGCAGCCAGTACGACTCGCACCACACGCCACGGCCGACGGACGCGCCCAAAGAACGCAACCAGAAGTTCATGATCGGCGTGCCACCGGAGAAGCCCACGAGCCACGGCACCGCGAGCACCTCGACGAACGTGTCCGCCAGCTCGTTGCGCCACACGAACGCCGACCACAGCGGGTACTCACGCACCTTGAAGCGGCCCACCAGCACCCACTTGGCGATCACGGCCACCAGGCAGGCGGCGACACCGGCGCCCAGCAGCACGACGCCGGACCACCAGAGCCCGAACTCCTTCAGCGCGAACAGCACCAGCACGACCAGCGCGACGTTCAGCATCACCGGGACGAACCGGCAGAGCTCGACCAGGGCCCGCGCCCACATCAGGTGCTTGGGCGGGTTGAAAGTGCGCGACTGGTCGGAAACCTCAGCGGCACGCGGCAGCTTCATCGGAGGCATGCCCAGATAGGACGATCCCGCCTTGGCCCGCTTCGGAGCAGCCGACAACACGCCGACGAGCCCGCCCTTGGGCACGTTGCGGCCCGGCGCCGTCATGCCCGAGTTGCCGAGGAACGCGCGCTTGCCGACCCGAGCCTCGGCGATGCGCAGGTAGCCGCCGCCGAGCTCGTAGGTCGCGACCATCGTGTCGTCGGCCAGGAAGGCGCCGTCGCCCACGCGGGTCATCTTCGGCAGCGCGACCACCGTGGACGCTTCGACGTGGCGGCCGACCTTCATGCCCAGCAGCCGCAGCCACACCGGCGTGAACAGCGAGGCGTAGAGCGGGAACAGGGCCGTGCGCGCGTTGTTCATCAGGCGCTCGGTCGTCCACGCCTGCCACGCGACGCGGCTGTGCACGGGGTAGTAGCCCTCGCGCATGCCGATGCCCAGCAGTCGCACGGAAACGAGCACCAGCAGCGCGTAGGAGCCGAACCAGATCGCGGAAGCGACGGGGACGTCCCACAGCGCCGATACCAGCGTCACTGGCTGGCGCAGCACGTACAGCAGGGCAGGAGCGGCTGCCAGCAACGGCAACGCGCCCAGCAGGCCGGAAGACACGCCGTACATCAGGTTCCAGAAGTGCGAGCGCGACGGGCGACGCGACGGGAACGAGCGCGCCGACTTGCCCTCGCGGATCGCGGGCACACCGGCCCAGCGCTGACCCGTCGGCACCGAACCGATGACACCCGAACCAGGAGCCACCTCGGCGCGCTTGCCGATGCGGGCACCGGGGAACAGCGTGCTGCGAGCGCCAACGGTCGCTCCGGCGCCGATCCGGATGCGGCCCAGCACGAGACGATCGCCGTCCAGCCACCAGCCGGACAGGTCCACCTCTGGCTCGACGGCGGCACCGCGGCCGACCTTCAGCATGCCGGTGACCGGCGGCAGCGAGTGCAGGTCGACGCCGGGACCGATCTTCGCGCCCAGCGCCCGCGCGTAGTGCGTGACCCACGAGCCGGAAAGCTCGGTGGCACGCGACATCTGCGCCAGCATCTCGGCGGTCCACAGTCGCATGTGGACAGAGCCACCGCGCGGGTACTCGCCCGGCTTCACGCCGCGGAGCAAAAGCCGTGCGCCACCGGCGGAGACCGCGAGACGGCCGGCGGGGGAGATGAACACCGCCCACCCGGCGACGACCCACCACCAGGAAACGGAAGTCCAGCCCAGCACGTTCGAGAGTGCGGTCAGGGCAACGACCCAGCGCGCACCGGAGATGGTGAGCAGCGGAATCATCAGCAGCGTCTGCAGCACACCGGCCCAGCGCGGCGTCGGCGCGACCTCGCGCACCTCGGCCGTCTGACCGTACGACTCCAGGCGCCGCGCGAGCTTGTGCAGCGTCGTGTTCTGGTAGATGTCCGAGACAGAGGTGCTCGGGTAGCGCGTGCGCACCATCGAGACGAGCTGAGCCGCGGACAGCGAGCTACCGCCGGACGCGAAGAAGTCCGCGTCCTCGGAAGCCGGACCGGAACCCAGCACGGCCGCCCACTGCTCGGCCAGCCAGCCTTCGAGACCCGAGAACACCACGCCGGCGGTGTCCATCGACTCGAGCGGCCACGGCAGCGCGGCGCGGTCGACCTTGCCGGACGTGCGCGTCGGCAGGGTGTCGACCACGGCGATCAACGGGACCAGCGCGGCAGGCAGTTCGGCGCGCAGCGTGTCCACCGCGGCGGTCTGGTCGAACTCGCCGTCGACCACCACGTAGCCGACGAGGATCTGGTTGCCACCACGCGTCGTGCGCACGGCGGCGGCGGCACCGGCCACGCCGTCGAGAGCCTGCAGGGCCGCGTCGACCTCGCCCAGCTCGATGCGACGGCCGCCGAGCTTGATCTGCTCGTCCGCGCGGCCCAGGAACAACAGACCCTCGGGCTCGGCGCGGACCATGTCACCGCTGCGGTACGCGCGGTCCCAGCCCATCGACGGCAGCGGCGCGTACTTCTCGGCGTCCTTCGCGAGGTCCAGGTAGCGCGCCAGTCCGACGCCACCGATCACCAGTTCGCCGGACTCGCCCATCGGCACGACCTCGCCCGCCGCGTCCACGACGGCGAGCTCCCAGCCGTCCAGCGGCAGACCGATGCGCACCGGACCCGTGCCGGTCAGCTGCGCGGCAGTGGCGACAACGGTCGCTTCGGTTGGGCCGTAAGTGTTCCACACCTCGCGGCCGTCCACGGCGAGCCGCTCGGCGAGCTCCGGCGGGCAGGCCTCGCCACCGAAGATCAGCAGCCGGATGTCGTCCAGTGCCTCGACCGGCCACAGCGCGGCCAGCGTCGGAACCGTGGAGACGACGGTGATCTCCTGCTCGACGAGCCACGGGCCGAGGTCCATTCCCGTGCGCACCAACGAACGCGGCGCGGGCACGAGGCACGCGCCGTAACGCCACGCGAGCCACATCTCCTCGCAGGAGGCGTCGAACGCGACGGAAAGTCCCGCGAGCACGCGGTCTTCCGGGCCGATCGGATCGTCCTGCAGGAAGAGCCGCGCTTCCGCGTCGACGAACGCAGCGGCGTTGCGGTGGGTCACGGCAACGCCCTTGGGCTTGCCGGTGGAGCCGGACGTGAAGATGATCCACGCGTCGTTGTCGAGACCGGGCTCGCCGGGTACACCGAGCGGAGTGCCGTGCAGCACAACGGATCGGCCTTCGCCGAGCACGGCACTCACTTGCGCCTCACCGAAAACGAGCTCGGCGCGCTCGTCCGGGTCCTCGAAGTCGACGGGCACGTAAGCCGCGCCCGCCGCGAGGGTGGCCAGGATCGAGACGTAGAGGTCCACCGTTCCGGACGGCACGCGAATGCCGACGCGGTCGCCGACCCCGACGCCCTCGGCGGCGAGCTTCTCGGAGAGTTCCAGTACTTCGGTGATCAGTTCGCGGTACGTGAGTGCGGTGGCGCCGTCGTCGACGGCCAGCGCGTTCGGGTGCTCGGTGGCACTCGCGCGCACGATGTCCAGGAGTGTGCGCGGTGCGGGCGCATCCCCTGCCGTGAACATCGATCGAAGAACAACGGGTCCGGCCGCAATGGTCACGACAGCGTCACTTCTCACCCTCTCGGCAACTTGTGGACCCGCCACTTTACCGTGAGTTAACCCACTACCTGTCGCCCCAGTAACCCGATTCACAGGTGGTCTCAGTCACCGGAACACTTTCGAGTGACTTCTTCGCGTTGTGCCGCGCCAGGTTGAAGTCGCGCCAGTCCTGCTCCACGTTGCGGTCCCGCACCCACTTCAGCGCGCAGAACCGTTGCGGCTCAGGCAACCTGACCAGCGCGGGCACCGCGTCCTCCGTCAACGTCGACAGGTAGCCGGTGTCGATCTTCTGCGTGGCTTCGAACCGCGACACGTTGTAGTCGGCAACCACTCGTTCGGGGTTCATCACCATCACCGCAAGGAGAAACGCCGTCCCGGTCCCGATGATCGCCTTGGGCAACCAGTTGGCGCGCAACGAGATCCCGCCCGCGATCACCATCAGGTACACGACGGCGAGCCACACCTCGCACGACGAAACGAGGAGCCGCAGCACGGTCCACCCGTACGCCTGCTGGTAGAACCACATGCGGCTCAACGCACTGGCCACGATCACCAGCGTCAGCACGGCGAGCGAGCCGAGCAACACCCGCAGCCACAACTGCTCCTGCTTGGTCTTCTTGGCCGCGAAGTGCCCCACGCCGGCGATGACGCCGAGCGTCAGGATCGCGACCCACAGCAGCTGCCAGAACCCGGATCGCGCGTACTCGGCGAACGTCACGCCCGCCGTCTCCATCACGTACTTCTCGCCACCGAAGAGAACCGCGAGCTGCGTCCCGACGAACCCGGCGAACAGCACCACGAGCACACCGACCGGCAGCGCGTAGTCCTTGACCCGCAACGCACCCGGCTTGGCCTCCGCGTCCTCGTTGATGCGGGGAGGCGCCGCCACGAGGTAGCACGCACCCAACGCCCCGAGCGCCGCCACCACCCCGAAGAAGCCCATCCGCACGTACACGCCGACGTCGAGGTCCGGCACCAGCCCCTCGAGGAACTTCCCGAACGCCTGGTCCGCGCCGGCCAGCAACGACCCGAAGATCAGCAGCAGCACCAACGCCACTCCGACCGAGATGAACGGCCTGATGCCGATCGGCCCGCGCCTGCTGAGCCCCTTGGCGACCCACGGAATCGACCGCAGCCCACCGAGTCCGACCCCGAGCGCGCCGAAGATCAGCCCACGCACGGTCTTCCCGCCCGCCATGGCGATCGAGCCGCACAGGAACGAGGCCATGACGCACAGCGGGAAGATCCACTCGGCGGCACGGAGAAAACCCATCGCCAGGAACGCCAGCGCGCCCGCCAGCCAGAGCGCACGCTCGACGGTCGGCTTGCCCGCGTAGTAGAGGACGGCGCCGACGCCGAACAGCCCTGCCAGGAACCAGCCGATGCCGTTGTTGGGCGGGGCCAGGAACGCCGCGGCCAGGCCCGCGACGAGGCCGACGACCATGACCTTCGCGGGTGCGGGGTCGACAGGTGGGGTCCACCAGGGCATGAACGGCACGCCAGGCGCCGCTGGCACGACCGCTGGGCCTGCGGTGGGGTAGCGAGCCGGCCCCTGCCACGGTGACGGCGGAGGCAGGGTGGCGGTCGCGACCTGACCTTGTCGGACCCCCTGAGTACGTTGAGATGCAGGGGTTCCCGGCTCGGGGGTACCCCTGCGGGAGCCTGCCTCGGCCTCCTCGACAGCCGATTCGGCGCTGTCGGTTTCCTCGACAGCCTCTTCGGCGCTGTCGGTTTCCTCGGCGGGCTCTTCGACCTCGTCCACCTCGTCGGGGTCCGGCGAGCCCCCAGAACCCGCCGGCCCACCCGCAACCGGCCGATACCCGACCTTTCGGAAGTGCCGATACCGCCGCCGCGCAACAGCCCCCTCGTCCGAAGACGACGACTCAGCGGAGTCGGGCGTGTCAGGTGTGTCCGTCATGTCTCTCTCCCAAGCCCGAAAATGGGCGCGCTTCACCGTCACACCGCCCAGCGGCGTGAGCAAGAACCGAGCTACAACGAAGTCAGCAAGAACGTCAGCGAGGCAAAGTCACCCGGATGCACGACCCGGGGTCGACCACGGCGATCGTCCCGCCGTGCAGGTCCACCACCCACCGGGCGATGGCGAGACCGAGCCCGGTCCCACCACCACCCGCCCTCTCCCCTCGGGTGAACCTCTCGAAGATCCGCGACCGGTCAGCCGGAGCGATTCCCGGCCCCTCGTCCCGAACCTCCAGCACCACACAAGAACCAGCGAGATACCCGGACACGGACACCAACCCCCCGGTGGGTCCGTGCCGGGCGGCGTTGTCCACCAGGTTCACCAGCACCTGGTGCAGCCGTTCCCCGTCGGCCAGCACCGTCAAATCCCCGGGCACGTCGATCGAGAACGACGCAGCAGGCGCGGCGACAGCAGCCTCGGCCACCACGTCGGCGACCAAGGAAGACACCGACAACGTCTCCCGGTTCAACGAAAGAACCCCAGCGTCGATCTTCGACAGGTCCAGCAGCTCGGTCACCAGCCGCCCGAGCCGTTCGGTCTGCGCCAGTGCCGTCCTCATCGTCGCCGCATCAGCGACAGCCACCCCGTCCACCACGTTCTCCAGCACGGCCTGCAAAGCCGAGATCGGAGTCCGCAGCTCGTGCGACACGTTCGCGATCAACTCCCGCCGCTGCTGATCCGCCGCGGCAAGATCCGAAGCCATCACCGTGAACGCCTCGGCCAGCTGCCCGACCTCGTCCGAAGACGTCGCCCGCACCGACCGCGAGTAGTCCCCGGAAGCCATCGACCGGGCCGCGGAAGTCATCTCCCGCAACGGCGAAGTCATGCCGTGCGCGAGCAACTGCGACGTCAGCAAACCCAGCACCAGAGCGATCAAGGTCGTCCGCGGCGGCAACCAGCCAGTCACGTAACGGAAGTAGGCGAACGACACGCATCCCGACACCACGATGACGATCCCGAGCTTGAGCTTGATCGACCGCACCGAGTCCAACGGCCGCGGCAGCTTGTCCAGCAAGCCCAGCACCCAGTTCACTGAGACACCTTCTTCTGGGGAACCTCCAGCGCGTACCCCACCCCGTGCACGGTCCGGATCAGGTCGGGCCCGAGCTTGCGGCGAAGAGCCTTCACGTGACTGTCGACCGTCCGCGACGAAGCCCCCTCGTGCCACCCGCACGCCTCCGCCAGCAACCGCTCCCTGGCCTGCACGGCGGACGGCCGCTCGGCCAGGAACACCAGCAGGTCGTACTCGGTGGGCGTCAGATGAGCCTCGACGCCCGACCGCGACACCCGCCGCGCCGCCAGGTCGATCACCAGATCCCCGAGCTCCAACGACCGAGAAGCCACTGCCCGTGACACGCGACGCAGCAGCACGTGCACCCGAGCCGCCAGTTCCCGCATCGAGAACGGCTTCGTCAGGTAGTCGTCCGCCCCCACGGCGAGCCCGACCAGCAGATCGGTCTCGTCCCCCCGCGCGGTCAGCATCAGCACCGGCACCGAACGCGACGCCTGGATCCGCCGGCACACCTCGAGCCCGTCGAACCCCGGCAGCATCACGTCCAGAACCACCAGGTCAGGCACGAAAGTGGCGGCCTGAGCCACCCCGGACGGCCCGTCATGAGCCACCGACACCACGAACCCCTCGGCCCGCAGCCGGGCGGCCACGGACTCGGCGATCGTGATGTCGTCCTCCACGACGAGCACCCGGCGCTGACCTGTCATGGCGGCGACTTTATGGGGAGGAAGTGGAGGACGCCGGGACAAGTTGTGAAGATCGTGTGCAGAGATCGATCAGTTACCGCTCGGTTACCGAAACCAGGAGCGCACGCACTGTTAACAAGGCGAACCATTTAATTAGGCTCCGAACATGGACGGGCTCACCTCGCAGCTCCTCGACGCCGCCCCGCTGCTGCTCGGCAGCAGCCACTCCCTCAAGGCCAGCCTGGGCAGGCTCGACGGCCGCACGGTCGGCGTAGTCGAGGAGTCCGGCCCGCTCGACGCGGCCACGGCGGAGCAGGGCGCGCGGTTCGTGCGCATGTGCGACGCGTTCGGCATCCCGCTCATCGCCATCGCCGGCTCACCGCAACCCGGCGGGGAAGTGCACGGCGGCGCGCTGCTGCACGCGTTCGCGGAGAGCGCCGTCCCCAGGATCACCCTGGTCACGGGCCCGGCGCACGTCACGATGATCGCCGAGACGACCTGCGCTTCTTTCGCTGACCCGCGCGACGCCCGCCGCGCCCTGGTGGAGGCGTTCTGTAAGTTCGGCCCATGAACGTCCTCGAAGCGGTCCTGGAGAGGATCACCTACGCCAACGAGGACAACGGCTACACCGTCGCGAAGGTCGACACCGGCCGCGGTGACCTGGTCACGGTCGTCGGCGCGTTGCTCGGCGCCCAGCCGGGCGAGTCGATCAGGATGCGCGGTCACTGGGGCTCGCACCCGCAGTACGGCAAGCAGTTCCACGTCGACGACTACACGACGATCCTGCCCGCGACCATCCAGGGCATCCGCCGCTACCTCGGCTCCGGCCTGATCAAGGGCATCGGCCCGGTGCTCGCGGACAAGATCGTCACCCACTTCGGCGTCGGCGCGCTGGACGTCATCGAGCACGAGCCGGAACGCCTCATCGAGGTCCCGAAGCTCGGTCCCAAGCGCACCAAGGCCATCGCGGCGGCGTGGGAAGAGCAGAAGGCCATCAAGGAAGTCATGATCTTCCTACAGGGCGTCGGCGTCTCCACGTCGCTGGCCGTGCGGATCTACAAGCAGTACACGGACAAGGCCATCGAGGTCGTCAAGGAAGAGCCGTACCGCCTGGCGAACGACGTCTGGGGCATCGGCTTCAAGACTGCGGACGTCATCGCGAAAGCCGTCGGCATCCCGCACGACAGCCCGCAACGCGTCAAGGCCGGCCTGCAGTTCACGCTGTCCGAGGCCACCACGGACGGCAACTGCTACCTGCCGGAACAGTCCCTCATCGCGGACGCCATCAAGATCCTCCAGGTCGACGCGGGCCTGGTGATCGACTGCCTGGCAGAGCTCGTCGAGGAGGAGGGCGTCGTTCGCGAGGAGTTCCCGGACGACGAGGTCGCCGTCTACCTGATCCCGTTCCACCGCGCCGAGATCTCGCTGGCCGCGCAGCTCAAACGCCTGCTGCACAGCGACGACGACCGCATGCCCGGCTTCGCGAACGTCAACTGGGACAAGGCGTTCGCCTGGCTCGGCACGGAACTCGAACAGCACCAGGCAGAAGCGGTGAAGCTGGCACTCACGCAGAAGGTCGCCGTGCTGACCGGCGGCCCGGGCTGCGGCAAGAGCTTCACCGTGCGCTCGATCGTCCGCCTGGCCCAGGCCAAGCAGGCGAAGATCGTCCTGGCCGCGCCCACCGGGCGTGCCGCCAAGCGCCTCAGCGAGCTGACCGGCCACGAAGCCCGCACCGTTCACCGGCTCCTCGAACTCAGGCCCGGCGGCGACGCGGCGTACGACCGCGACCACCCGCTCGACGCCGACCTCGTGGTGGTCGACGAGGCCTCGATGCTGGACCTGTTGCTGGCCAACAAACTCGTGAAGGCCGTCCCGCCCGGTGCGTACCTGCTGCTCGTCGGCGACGTCGACCAGCTGCCGTCAGTCGGGGCGGGCGAGGTGCTCAGAGACGTGCTGGCGCAAGGAAGCCCGATTCCGAACGTCCGCCTCACGCACATCTTCCGGCAGGCCCAGGAGTCCGGCGTCGTCACGAACGCGCACCGCATCAACAGCGGCGACTACCCGCAGGTGCAAGGGCTACCGGACTTCTTCCTCTTCAGCACCGACGAGGCCGAGGAAGCCGCCACGATGACCGTCGACGTCGTGGCGAACCGCATCCCGCGCAAGTTCCGGCTCGACCCGCGCAAGGACATCCAGGTCCTCGCCCCGATGCACCGCGGCCCGGCAGGAGCAGGCGCCCTCAACACGATCCTGCAAGAAGCTCTGACGCCGTCGCGCGAGAACCTGCCCGAGAAACGGTTCGGCGGCAGGGTGTTCAAGGTCGGCGACAAGGTCACCCAGATCCGCAACAACTACGACAAGGGCAAAAACGGCGTCTTCAACGGCACCCTGGGCAACGTCATCGCCCTGGACCCGGTCGAGCAGAAGCTCACGATCCGCACCGACGAGGACGAAGAGGTCGACTACGAGTTCTCCGAACTGGACGAGCTCAGCCACGCGTACGCCATGACCATCCACCGCTCGCAGGGCAGCGAGTACCCGTGCGTGGTCATCCCGATCACGACCAGCGCGTGGATGATGCTGCAGCGCAACCTGCTCTACACCGCCGTCACGCGCGCGAAGAAACTCGTCGTTCTCGTCGGCAGCAAGAAAGCCATCGGCCAGGCCGTCCGCACGGTGGGCGCAGGCCGCCGCCACACCGCGCTGGCCTACCGCCTCAGACAGACGTCAGATAGTCGGTGATCAGCCGCGCCCACGGCATCGCGGACTCCAGCGCGATCGCGTGCCCGCACGCGATGTCGGTGTACTTCGAACCCGGAATCAGATCCGACACCTCCTTGCCGAGGTTGCGCGACAGCAGCTGGTCACCGGACGCGCCGATCACCAGCGTCGGCTGCGACACCCGCGGCAGCACCTCGGACAGGTCGATCTTCAGAATCAGGTCGACGTGCGCCGGCGACCCGGTCGGCACGCTCGCCCCGATCAGCTCGGCGAAGCCCTCTGCCTGCGCGGGTGTGAGCCGGGCCAGGTACTCCCGGCTGCACATCACCGACAGGATGAACCGCGACAGCACCGCGCGTGACCCGTCCAGCAACGACTTCCACTCGTCGATCTTGGCCCGGGTGGCGGCGTCGATCTTCGTGAACGGCGTGCTCAGCACCAGCCCGCGCACCCGCTCGGGGTGCCGCACCGCAGCCGTGACCGCGACCGCGCAGCCCATCGAGTAGCCGCAGACGAAGAACGACTCGTGCCCGGCCTGCACCGCGACGTCCACGAGGTCGTCCGCGAGCTTCTCCAGGTCGAGCGGCCCCGCGCCCTTCGGTGAGCTGCCGGAGCCCGGCAGATCCGGCGCGATGACGGTGAAGTACTGGGTGAGGGTCCCGAGGATCGGGCCGTAGTTGGCCTGGAC
Organism: Lentzea aerocolonigenes; assembly: GCF_000955955.1. Classification (GTDB taxonomy): domain Bacteria; phylum Actinomycetota; class Actinomycetes; order Mycobacteriales; family Pseudonocardiaceae; genus Lentzea; species Lentzea aerocolonigenes_A. Next base: position 44,225 of record NZ_JYJG01000076.1, on the reverse strand, counting down.
GCTGCCGCCCGCGCCGTGCACGAGCAGCAGGGCAGGGCCGGTGCCCTTGACGACGGTGGACAGGCCGGACATGGGGAACCCCCGATAGGTCAATCCATGCTGCGGACGATGGTCGGCTCCAACCCCTCGTCGTCGTCCGCGAGAGAACCGCGCCAGGGGAAGTCGTAGGAGATCTCAGCGACACCGTCGTTGTAGAGATGATCCATGGCTGTGAACTCCTGTCGACTTCTCAAGGGGTTTGTGCGGACCTCGCTTGTCGAGTCGGTTTCGGCCTGCCAGCACAATAACCGCTGCGATGCTGGGTGAAATGCTATTGACTTTCGTCACAGAGCACCAAGTGGCCCGTTTCCCGATCCCAAGCACCGGACGGTAATCATCCGGTCGGTCGAACGAACTGGCGTGTCTCACCCGGACAGCCCATCATCGTCGATCATGCGCACCGCTCTGGCCCTGCTCGCCTGTCTCGGCCTTCTCCTCAGCCCCGCACCGGCACCGGCGGAAGGTCCACAAGCGACGTTCGTGCTGCGTGTGCCCGCTCCTCTCGGTGCTGAGGCCCAACGTCTGCTCGGCAGCGGCTACGACGTGCTGGAGCAACGCGATGGTGCGGACCTGTTCGTCGTCGGCGACGCGCACACCGCTGATGAGCTCCGATCGGATGGTTTCCGGCCTTCTGTCGAGACGGCGATGCCTCCATCTCAATGGGCGCCGCGCTCTCTCGGAGACGCGACTTACTACGGCGGCTACCGAACGGTCACCGCTCATATCGCCCATCTCGACGAGGTCGCTCAGGCCCATCCCGATCTCGCCACGGTCGTCGACTACGGCGACTCCTGGCGCAAGACCCAGGGCTCTGGCGGATATGACCTGAAAGCCATCTGCATCACCCGGAAAACTTCTGGTGACTGCGCATTGACGCCGACCGCGCCGAAACCGCGCCTGTTCGTGATGGGACAGCTCCACGCGCGTGAGATCACCACCGGCGACATGGCGTGGCGCTTCATCGATGACCTGGTCAGCTCCGACCTCACCGCGATGCTCGGCGATCTCGAGGTCTGGGTCGTGCCGATCGCGAACCCGGACGGCGTCGAGATCGTCGAGTCCGGCGGTGACTCGCCCGTCCTGCACCGCAAGAACGCGCACGGCGACTGCTCGTCCGGCCCACGCGGTGTCGACCTGAACCGCAACGCCGGCTCGCACTGGGGTGAGGTCGGCACGTCGGCGAACAAGTGCAGCGACATCTACCGGGGCTCGCGCGCTGACTCCGAGGTGGAGACTCAGGCCCTGGAGTCGTTGTGGCGCAAGCTCTACCGCGACACCCGCGCGCCGGGCGACACCGCGGCCGCCGCTGCCGACACCACCGGCGCCGTGATCTCCATGCACAGCTACGGCAACTACGTGCTGTTCCCGTGGGGCTGGAGCACGCAGAAGACGGGCAACGACGCCGCTCTCCGCAAGATGGCGCAGGACATGGCCTCGCTGTCGGGGTTCCAAGCGGGCCAACCGGGTGAGGTGCTCTACAACGCGTCCGGTGCCACGGACGACTGGGTGTACGAAGACCTGGGCGTGCCGAGCTTCGTCTGGGAGATCGGCGCTTCGTCGGGCACGTGCGGCGGCTTCCTGCCGCCCTACTCGTGTCAGAAGGACGCGCATTGGCCGAAAGTGCGTTCCATGCTCGTTTCGGCCATGAATGCGGCGCACAAGCCCTACTGACGGCATCTTGGGTGTCATGGGGATTCGATTGCTCGCCACGCTCGCCGCGACCAGCCTGCTCTTCACCGGTGTCGTCTTCTCCGGCACCGCGGTCGCCGACGACCAGCAGATCGACCGCAAGGTCATCCAGCAGGGCCTGGACCAGATCACGGCCACTGCGGCCCAGGGCGTGCAACTGCGCGTCACGGAAGGCCGGCACAGCTTCACCGCCCGCTCCGGCTCCGCGGAGCTCGGGAATGAGCGCCCGGTGCCGGTCAACGGCCGGTTCCGCGCGGGCAGCATCACCAAGTCGTTCACCTCTGCGGTCGTGCTCCAGCTCGCCGGCGAGGGCAAGGTCGAGCTGGACGCACCTGTCGTCCGCTATCTGCCCGGCCTGGTCGACTCGCGCATCACCGTCCGTCAGCTGATGCAGCACACCAGCGGTCTCTTCAACTACACCAACGCCATCGGCTTCAGCCCGCAGGACTTCGAACCGATCCGGTACGAGCACTGGACGCCAGAGGAGATCATCGCGATCTCGACGAGCAAGCCGCTCCAGTTCGAGCCGGGCACCAAGTGGGAGTACAACAACACCGGTTTCGTCATCCTCGGCCGGCTCATCGAGAAGATCACCAAGCAGTCCTACGAGCGCACGGTCCAGCAACGCGTCCTCAGGCCGTTGCACCTCGGCGACACCACGTTCCCCGGCGACGACCCGAACATCCACGGCCCGCACGCGCACTCGTACGGCCTGGTGAACGGCAAGGCGACCGACACCACCCGCTTCAACCCGTCCGTGTTCTGGGCGGTGGGCGACGTCGTCACGACCCCTCGCGACCTCGACACCTTCTACACCGCGTTGATCGGCGGCAAGCTGCTCAAGCCCGCCCAGCAGGCCGAGCTGGTGAAGACCACGCCGGTCAGCCCGCAGTACGGACTCGGCCTGTTCATCCAGCCGACCCCGTGCGGCACCACGGTTCTCGGCCACACGGGCAGCGTGCCGGGTTACGGCAGCTACGCGTTCTACAGCCCGGACCTCGAGCGCCGCGCGGAACTGTCCGCCACCGCGGGCCTCGGCACGGGCGACCCGACGGCCGGTTACCACGCGATCCTCAACGAGGTGTTCTGCTGACCCTGAGCGGACCAAGGGAAGCCCCTAGGGCTTCGGTGCGACTCAAGGCTGATGCGCCGGATCGTCGTTCCTCGCCAAGGTGTGAGGCATGGGGATTCGACTGGTAGCCACCATCACCGCAGCGAGCCTGCTGGCACTGACCACCGCGGGAACCGCTCTCGCCGACGAGCAGAGCGTCGATCGCAAGGTCGTCCAGCAGGCTCTGGACCAGATCACGCAGGGCGGGGGAGGCCTTGGCGTGCAAGCGAGAGTGACCGACGGACGGCAGCGCTTCACCGCCCGTTCCGGCAAGGCCGACCTCAACAGCAACCAGCCGGTGCCACTTGACGGACGGTTCCGCGTCGGCAGCATCACCAAGACGTTCGTGTCGACGGTGATGCTCCAGCTGGCGGGCGAGGGCAGGGTCGACCTGGACGCGCCGGTGGTCCGCTACCTGCCGGGCCTGATCGACAGCCGCATCACCGTCCGCCAGGTCCTGCAGCACACCAGCGGCCTCTACAACTACACCGACGCGTTGCCGCTCAGCCCGGACGAGTTCGAGAAGATCCGCTACAAGCACTGGGAACCGGCCGAGATGCTCGCGATGTCCACGAGCAAGCCACTCGACTTCGAGCCCGGCACGAAGTGGAGCTACTCCAACACGAACTACATCGTCGCGGGCCTGCTCGTCGAGAAGCTGACCGGCAGTCCGTACGAGCAGGCGGTCGAGCAGCGGATCCTGAAGCCGTTGCGCCTCAAGGACACCGAACTGCCGGGCGACAACCCGAACATCCACGGTCCGCACGCCCGCGCGTACTGGACCGTGGCGGGCAAGCCGTCCGAGATCACCCGCCTGAACCCGTCGGTCGCCTGGGCCGCCGGTGAGGTCATCTCGACGACCCGCGACCTCGACACGTTCATCACCGCGCTGGCCGGCGGCAAGCTGCTCAAGCCCGCGCAACAGCAGGAGATGAGCAGGACCACCGCGGTCAGCCCCGGCTACGGCCTCGGTCTGCAGGTCGAGACCCTGCCCTGCGGGACCAAGGTGTGGGGTCACAGCGGCGGCATCCCCGGCTACTCGTCACAGATGCTGACCACGCCGGACAGCAAGAAGCGCCTGGAGCTCAACGCCACCAGCGCGCCGGTCACCGGCAACCCCGGCGACGCGTTCAACAAACTCCTGACGGAAGTCTTCTGCTGATCATGAAACTGGTAGCCGCACTCACCGCGGCCACCCTGCTCGCCACCGCCGGTGTCGCTTCTGCGGCACCGGCTTCGGCAGGGCAACGGGAGGCCGTGCAACAGATCATCGACGAGCTCACCACCGATGGTGGCGCGCTGGGAGTCCAGGCACGAGTCACCGGCCTCGGCACGTTCCGATCAGGATTCGCCGAGTACGGATCCCGCAAACCCGTGCCGCACAACGGAAGGTTCCGCATCGGCAGCAACACCAAGCCGTTCGTGTCCACAGTGGCGTTGCAGCTGGCCGGCGAGGGCAAGCTCGCCCTGGACGAACCGGTGGACCGCCACCTTCCCGGACTGGTCGACAAGCGCATCACGATCCGCCAGTTGCTGCAGCACACCAGCGGCCTCTTCGACTACTCGGAAGCGCTGCCGCTGGACCCCGCCGGTTTCCCGTCGATCCGCTACCGGACGTGGGATCCGCTCGACCTGGTCGAGATCGGCACGAGCCGGCCGCTCGCCTTCGAGCCCGGCGCACAGCACAGCTACTCCAACACCAACTACATCGTGATCGGCCTGCTGATCGAGAAGATCACCGGCAGGCCGTACGCGAAGGCGGTCGAGCAGCGGATCCTGAAGCCGTTGCGCCTGGGCGACACCGTGCTGCCGGGCAACGACCTGGACATCCCGGGCCCGCACGCCCACGGCTACTACCAGGACGCGGACGGCAAGCCGACCGACGTCACGCGCCTCAACCCGTCGTGGGGCGGGGCAGCGGGGGAGATGATCTCGACGACCCGCGACCTGGACACGTTCCTGAACGCGCTGCTGGCGGGCAAGCTGCTCAAACCCGAGCAGCAGAAGGAGCTCACGAAGACCACGCCGCAAAGCCCTGACTACGGCCTGGGCGTCGCCGTCGCCCAGTTGTCCTGCACCACGATCTACGGCCACGACGGCTTGATCCACGGTTACGCGACGATGATGATCGGCACGCAGGACAAGCGCGTGACGCTCTCCATCACGCAGGCCGCGAACGGTGGCACTCCGGGCGATGCCGCCTTCCGGTTGCTGGAGAAGGTCTTCTGCTGAAAACAAAAGGGGAGCTGGGTTGACCCAGCTCCCCTCCCGGCGTTGTGAGGATCAGCCGAGGCCGTTCCTCATCGCGGAAACCAACTCACCGTTCGAGGTGTCGCCGGACATCTCCCAGAAGAAGGCGCCACCGAGACCCTGGTTCTTCGCGTAGGTCATCTTGCCGCCGATGGTGGCCGGTGTGTCGTAGCTCCACCACTGGTCACCGCACTTGGCGTAGGCCGTGCCCGCGACCGTGCCGTTGGACGGGCACGACGTCTTGAGCACCTTGTAGTTCTGGATGCCCGGCTCGATGCCCGGCGCGGGGCCGGTCGCCGTGCCGCCAGGTGCCGACTGCGTGACGCCCGCCCAGCCGCGGCCGTAGAACCCGATGCCCAGCAGCAGCTTGGACGACGGGACGCCCTTGCTCTTCAGCTTCTGGATCGCGTTGTCCGAGTAGAAGCCCGCGGTCGGGATGCCGCTGTAGTTGGTCAGCGGCGAGTGCGGAGCCGTCGGACCCTGGGCCGCCCAGGCACCGAAGTAGTCGTACGTCATGACGTTGTACCAGTTCACGTACTGCGCGGCGCCACCGTAGTTCGCGGCGTCGATCTTGCCGCCGGACGTGCCGTCGGCCGTGATGGCCGACGTGACGAGGAAGCTCTGACCGAACTTGTTGCGCAGCGAGCGCATCAGGTTCACGTACGCCTCGGAACCGCTGGTGTCGCAGCTCAGACCACAGGCGTTCGGGTACTCCCAGTCGATGTCGATGCCGTCGAACAGGCCGTTCCAGCGCGGGTCCTTCAGCAGGTTGTAGCAGGACTGAGCGAACGCGTCCGGGTTCTGCGCGGCCTGGCCGAAGCCACCGGACCAGGTCCAGCCACCGAACGAGTACAGCACCTTGAGGTTGGGGTACTTCTTCTTCAGCTTGATCAGCTGGTTGAAGGCACCGCGCACCGGCGCGTCCCACACGTCCGCGACACCGTCGACCGACTCGGCCGCCGTGTACGACTTCTCGATCGCCGGGAACGACTCGCCGATCGTGCACTGCCCGTTCGAGACGTTGCCGAACGAGTAGTTGATGTGCGAGATCTTCGAGGCGGTACCGGAGGTGTCGATGTTCTTCGGCAGGTAGTTCGTCGCGGGGTAGGTGCCCCACTCGGTGAAGTAGCCGAGGTTGATCTTGCCACCGGGCTGGGGGTTGCCCGTCGTCGTGGTCGTCGTGGTGGTGGTCGTAGTCGTGGTGGTGGTCGTGCTGGTGGTCGTCGTCGGGTTGGTCCCGCCCGACTCACACGAGCCGCCGTTCAGCTTGCAGTTCGTGGGCGCGGCGAACGTGCCGGAGTACGCGCCGTTGAACCCGAAGCTCACCGACTGGCCGGCACCGACGTTGCCGTTCCAGGTGTTCTTGACCGTGACGACCTGGCCGGACGTGGTGTACGAGCCGTCCCAGAGCGAGGTGACGCGGTGGTTCGCGGGCATCGTGAACTCGACAGTCCACGACGTCAGGGCCGCCGTGCTGTTGTTCGTGATCGTGTACTTGCCCTCGAAGCCCGTTCCCCAGTCAGAACCCTTGGAGAACGTGGCGGACACGCCACCGGCACCGCTAGCAGCGGGGACGACGACGATACCGAGGACCATCGCGGCGACGGCCGCGAAGAGAGCAGCGAGATGCCATCGGAACTTGGACATCGGTCTCCTCAGTCGCAGGGGGTACCGGAACGATGTGGTTTAGACCACTCGAAGGTCAAGGTCTAGACCTCTGCCGTCACTCGAATGGAGCAGTCCGAAAACGGTTGCGGGACGCTGGATGTCCAGTCTTTGTCTACTTGGTTAACCATTCGCGTGTTCGCGAGACGGCAGCGCTAACTTTGTTCCGTGTCAAAGCGTTCGGCCGCGGCGAAGCTCGCGAGGAGGCGCAGTCCGTCCTCGGCGGGGCTGCCGGGAGGTGCGGACAGCACCAGCAGCTCCATTCCGGACTCGGACGGCAGCGAGAAGTTCTCCTGGTGCAGTTCGAGCAGCCCGACCAGCGGGTGCCGATAGGTCTTGCGGCCGTGCGCGCGGGCCCGCACGTCCGCGCGGGCCCAGAGGCGGCGGAAGCGCTCACTGCCCATCGCCAGCTCGCCGACGAGCGAGGCCAGCCGGGGATCGTCCGGGTACTTGCCCGCGGCCAGGCGCAGGTGCCCGACCACGTCGAGGGTGCACTGCTCCCAGCCCGCGTACAGCTCGGTCTCCTCCAGGAAGATGTGCCGGGCGGTGTTCATGCCCTGCAGCGGCCGGCCGTAGAGCAGTTCGGCGAGGTGGTTGCCCGCGAGCACGTCCATGCGGTGGTTCATGATCAGCGCGGGTGCGCCGGTGACCAGGCCGAGGACGCGCAGCAGCTCAGGCCGGACCTGGGTTCCCGGTGTCTTCCTGCCGCGGCGGCGTTGCCGGGCGAGCCGGTGGAGGTGTTCGCGTTCGGTCTCGTCCAGGCCGAGCACGCGGGCCAGCGCGTCGAGGACCTGCTCGGACGGCTGGGTGGCGCGGCCCTGTTCGAGGCGCACGTAGTAGTCGACGCTCACGCCGGACAGGTGCGCGATCTCCTCGCGGCGCAACCCTTCGACGCGGCGGTACCTCTCGGTGGGGATGCCGACGGAAGCCGGTTCGACGCGGGAACGCCGGGTCCGCAGGAAGCCTGCAAGGTCGTCCACCCCTCCACTGTGCCCGCGTCGGAGCTTCCGCACCTGGTCCTGCCAGTACCAGGAAGTCCAGTCCCTGAACACCGCGCTTCGCGGCGCCCAGGATCGAGGTCATCCGATCCGAAGGAGCTCCCGTGAAGACGCTGATCGTCTACGCCCACCCCGAGCCGAAGTCGCTCAACGGCTCGTTGAAGGACCTCGCGGTGTCCACACTGGAATCCGCCGGGCACGAGGTGCGGGTGAGCGATCTGTACGCGATGAACTGGAAAGCGACCGTGGACGCCGCGGACTACGGCCCGCACGCTTCAAGCCCGTTGAAGGTCGCGCTGGACTCTGGCCGGGCCTTCGACGCCGGGACGTTGACCGAGGACGTCCGCGCCGAGCAGGAGAAGCTGCTGTGGGCCGACACGATCATCTTCCAGTTCCCGCTGTGGTGGTACACGATGCCCGCGATCCTGAAGGGCTGGGTGGACCGGGTGTTCACCTACAACTTCGCTTACGGCGTCGGCGAGCACAGCGACATCAGGTACGGCGATCGCTTCGGCGAAGGCACGCTCGCGGGCCGGAAGGCGTTGCTGTCGGTGACCGCCGGCGGTCCGGAGTCGCACTACGGACCTCGTGGGATCAACGGGCCCATCGACGACCTGTTGTTCCCGATCCAGCACGGCATCCTCTACTACCCCGGCATCGAGGTGCTGCCGCCGTTCGTCCTGCACGGCGTCGACCGGATGGCCGGTGACGACTACGCGGACGTGGCCAAAGCGTGGGAGCAGCGGCTGCTCACGCTGGAGTCGACCGAGCCGATCGCGTTCCGGCGGCAGAACTTCGGCGACTACGAGATCCCCTCGCTGCACCTGAAGGGAGGACTGGAACCCGCGGGCCGAAAGGGTTTCGGACTGCACGTCCGCTGACTGTCAACTGTGAGTAAACCTTTACACGTTCAGCCGATTGCCCGCTCGGCTCCCCACGCCGCGATGTCCTCCCGGCTCTGCAGCCCCAGTTTCTCCCGGAGCCGCAGCAGCCGGGAGGCCACGGTCCGCACGGACACGCCCAGCCGGTTGGCGATCTGCTGGTTCGTCAAGCCGGTCGCGAGCAACGCGATCACGCGGCGCTCGTGGTCGTCCAACGAGTCGTGCGCGGCCTCTGTGCGGTCCAGCCACACCTCGTCCTGGATGAACGCCTCGGTCTCCGTCGCAGTCAACGGCGTAGATGCAGCCTCTGCGCGCGCGACAGGCAGCATCAGCCGTGCAGTGCGCATGGCCCCGGCGACCTTCTCCGCCCAGAACGGATCCGGCACCACGCCGACTGATCGCCTGAGGGCCCGTCCGGTCGCTTCTAGTCGTAGCGCGCGCTCAGCCTGTCCGCGCATCAACGCCACCACGGCCAACCCTTCGAGCGCGTCAGGTGCGGTCAACGGGTTCATGCCGTCCATCCGCAACGCCTCCTGGAAAGCGTGCGTCGACTCGTCGAGGTCGCCCTGCACCAACGCCACGGCAGCGCGCGTGTTCAGTGCCGACGCAATGCGCGCGGGTACGCCCGACGTGCGCGAGATCGGCAACGCCTTCATGACGGCCTTCTCGGCGCGTTCGTGCTTACCGAGCGACAACGCCGTACGGGCCAAGTCCACCAAGCAGGTCGCACGGGCAAGAGGTTCGCCAAGCAGTTCGGCAACCCGCAGGCACTCGGTGTTGTTCTCGTCCGAGGCCTCCCACTCGCCAGAGGACTGCTGCACCGCGGCCAGTGTGCTGCGACAGCTCATGGCCAGCGCCGGTTCGCCGAGCGGGCGCACCAGCCGCGAAGCCTCGCCGGACAGCTCGATCGCCTCGTCGTGATCACCCTGCTCGGCGGCGAACCGTGCCGCGTGGTTCAGCGCCACGCAGCGGTAATCGTCCCTTGTGGACGGTCGGCGCAACGCATCCCGCAGCAGCACCCGAGCCTGGCCGAGCCGACCCCGGCGAGCCGCGCAGTCCGCCAGCGCGGAAGTCAGCAGCAGCAACCGTTCATCATCGCGTTCAGCAGCCCATTCGACCGTGCCGAGCAGGCTGTCGACGTGGTTGTCGAGCTTGTCCTGCACCTCGAACGGCACCGACAGCGGCTGGGTGATCAGCACGTCCGACAGGTCCGTGAACCACCGGGCCAGCGCCTCGAACGCGACGTCCAGCTCACCCGCCGCCACCAGCTTCTCCCGAGCGTGCAGGCGAACGGGCTCGAGCTGGCGGAACCGGGTCGTCCCTGGAATGGCGGTGAGCAGCGACTTGGCCTGCAACCGGGACAACACGTCCAGCACGGGCTCGGCCGACCGTTCCGAGGAGCAGACCTCGGTGGCCGCACCCAGATCGAAGCCGCCGTCGAACACGGACAACCGCCGCAACGCGAACTGCTCGTCGGGGGCCAGCAACTGGTAGCTCCAGTCGATCGCCTCGCGCAACGAACGCTGGCGTGACGGCGACTTCCGGCAGCCCAGCGTCAGCAGTTCGAGCGGCTCGTCCATCCGGTCGCAGATGTCGGTGACGGGCAACAACTGCACCCACCGCGCTGCCAGCTCGATCGCCAGCGGCATGCCCTCCAGACGCGCGCACAACAGGGCGACAGCCGCGGTGTTGGCCGGCGTCAACCTGAAGTCGGGCTTGCGCTCGCGGGCGCGGTCCACGAACAGCTTCACGGCCTCCGAGCGCGGTGCGGCCGTCGTGACCAGGTCGCGATCGGTCGACGGCACCGGCAAGCCCTCGACGTGGAAGCTCACCTCACCCGTGATCCACAGGGCTTCCCGGGACGTCGCGAGCACCCGCACGCCGGGGCAGCGGTTCAGCAAGAGGTCGGTCAGTTCGGCGCACGTGTCGAGAAGGTGTTCACAGTTGTCGAGAACCACGACCACTTTCATGTTCACGAGCGTTTCCAGGACCGTGTCGCGCAACGGCTCATCCGGCTGCGCAACGACACCGAGCGCGTGAGCGACAGCCGGCATGACATCGGCGGGGCTCATCACCTCGCCCAGTTCGACCAGGAGCACCCTGTCCGTTCTCCCGCGCCGCAACCGGCCCGCGGCCTCCAGCGCCAGCCGGGTCTTACCCGCACCCGCACTGCCCACGAGCGTAACGAGACGGTGCCTGCGCATGAGCTGGTCGAGCTTCGACAGCTCCGGCTGGCGCCCGATGAACGTGTCGCGCGCCGCGGGCAGGTTGGCGAGCACTCTCGAGTTCTTGCTGCTCACCGGTGCCGGTGGGGCAACGGTCGCGCGACGCCGATACGCCCTTTGGCGGCAGGCGTTGGAGCAGTAGGACCTGCGCTGCTCGGAGGTGGCCGGAGGCAGCGTGCCGTCGCACAGGGCGCAACGTCCAGTGCTGATCATGGGGTCCTCTCCTCCAGCCGTAACGGCGGGCCTTCGCCGTCTTGGTCCGGCAACAACGCAGGTCGCGGGTGGTGACCTGCCGTGTGCAACCCGTTACACGTCGGTGCGCGCGAGACGGTTCGCACTGTGCTCGTTATGCCTACCTTCCCGAGATCCTCGTTCGGGAACAAACTGGCAACTGGTCCGGTCTGACAGGGAGTGCGCATGACGTTGACAACCAGCACCTCGTGGGCGAGCACAGGTCTGCAACTGGTGGACAAGCCGCGCACGATCACCGTTGGCATCGCTGACGACGAGGTTCTGATCCGCACGGGAGTACGCGGCGTGCTGGAGCGTTCCGGCAACGTCGTGGTGGTCGGCGAGGCGGGTGACGGCGGCGGTGCCGTCGAGCTCGCGCGACGCCACCGTCCGCAGGTGCTGCTGATGGACGCCGCGATGCCCGGCATGGAGGGCCTCGGGGCGGTGCGCATGGTGCGCAGGCACGTGCCGGGGACGCAGGTGATCATGCTGTGCACCCCGCAGACCGAAGAGATGTTGTTCCCGGCGTTGCGCGCCGGCGCGGCCGGGTTCCTGTTCAAGAACGGCGAACCCGACGCTCTCGTGAACGCCGTGCGCGTCGTCGCCGCGGGTGAGGCGATCCTCTCGCCGTCCGCGACGCGGGCACTCGTCGACCACTTCACGGGCGCCGACTCGGAACGCCGCGATGCCGCGCGCAGCCGCATCAGCCTGCTCACCCGGCGGGAGCAGGAGGTGCTGGTGTACCTCGCGCAGGGCATGGCCAACGCACGCATCGCAAGGCTCATGTACCTCTCAGAAGGGGCGATCAAGGCCCACGTCAGCCGACTGCTGACGAAACTGCGGTGCGACAACCGCGTCCAAGCCGCTCTCATCGCACGCGACGCCGCCCTTCCCTGCTGAACTGACTGCTGCAACGGCGCAGCAGCCAGACTAGCCAGGAGAGATCGCCGCGCGAAGCAGGTCACCCGGTTGGCCCCGTCCAGAGTGATGTCCTTTTCCCGCCAGCGTCTCGGATGGAATGGCGTCATGCTGGTGTGCATGCGCTTGGACACGTTCACGGAACGCTTGCCGTTCAAGGCACCTCTCTGCCCGTCCAACCTGTTCGGTCACTTGATCGCCACCGCCGTTCCCGGCGTCGAGGAGTGGCGGGACGGCGTGTACCGGCGCTCATTGCGACTGCCTTTCGGTTGCGGGATCGCGGCTTTGAGGCCCTTGACCGATCACGTCGCGTGCACTTTGGAGCTTTCCGATCCGCGAGATTTGAGTACTGCTCTAGACCTTTGTCGGTTCCTGCTCGACCTCGACGCGGATCCGGTCGTGGTCGACAGCGCGTTGTCTTCCGACCCGTTGTTGGCACAACTGGTGTTGAGCGCGCCAGGACGTCGTGTCCCGCGCACGGTGGACGGTGCGGAGTTCGCGATCCGGGCAGTGCTCGGCCAGCAGGTGTCGACGAAGGCCGCGCGCACCCACGCCGCCCGTCTTGTGTCGCGTTACGGCACGTCGGTCGGGGACTTGTTCCTGTTCCCGCTGGAGTTCGACGTCTCAGAGCTCGCGATGCCGGCGTCGCGCCGCCGCACGATGGCCGCGTTGCTGTCCGCGCTCCAGTCCGGTTTGGACCTGTCTCCGGCGGCTGATCGGGTGGTCGCGCGCGAGTGGCTGACGACGTTGCCGGGCTTCGGCCCGTGGACTGTGGAATCGATTGCGATGCGTGCTTTGGGCGACCCGGACGCGTTCCTGCCCACCGATCTCGGAATTCGATTGGCGGCCAAGGCTTTGGGCCTGCCGTCGACGCCGGGGGCGTTGGTCAGGCACTCGGAGGTGTGGCGGCCTTGGCGTGCGTATGCGGTGCAGCACTTGTGGGCGACCGGTGATCACGAGGTGAACCGGATCCCGGCCTGAGCTGGACGCTCGCGTACATCGCCGCGGTCGACGGGTTCTGCACGAAACCGGGCAACGGCGGCGGATCCTGGGCAAACCGTTGCAAATCAACGAAAACGTCCAGCGCGGTGGCCGGGCGGTCCGCGGGATCCTTGGCCAGCAACCGCTGCACCACCGGGTCGAGGGTGCTTCTGGTGCTCGGTGGCGGTTCCTTCACGTGCTTGTCGAACACCGCGTACGCCGTCGGGCCGGTGAAGAGTTGTTCGCCGGTCAGCATCTCGTGCAGCACGCAGCCCAGCGCGTAGAGGTCGCTGCGCGGTTCGGCGGTGCCGCGCTGGATCTGCTCGGGCGCCATGTAGGAGGGCGTGCCGAGGATCTGGCCGGCCCGGCTGAACGGGGCGACGTCGCTCTCCTTCAGCAGCGCGAGGCCGAAGTCGAGCACCTTCACCGCGCCGTCCGGGCACAGCATCAGGTTGGTGGGCTTGAGATCCCGGTGGCAGATGCCGTTCTCGTGCGCCTCGGTGAGGACCGCGGCCGCCTGCGCCGCGATGTTCGCCGCCCAGGCCTGCGGCAGCGGGCCGAACTCGTGCACCAGGTCCGCGACCGTGACGCCGTCGACGAACTGCATGACCTGGAAGAGGCGCTGGTCGTACGTCCCGAAGTCGTACAGGACCGGGACTCCGGGGTGCTCCAGCCTGGCGACGATCCTCGCCTCGCGCGCGAACCGGTGCTGCACCTCGTCGTCGCTGCCCGGCAGCCGCAGCAGCTTGACCGCGACCCGGCGATCCAGGCGCAGGTCCCTGCCCCGGTGCACGGCGCCCATGCCGCCCCGCCCCAGTGGCAGGTCGTCGATCTCGTAGCGGTCGGCGATCAGCACGTGCGAAGCCTAACTGTCACGCCGGGCCGATCTGGCCGCCCAGCAGGCCCGCATACCCGAGCCGGACGAGGCCGGCGGCTTCCTGGAGGCTGTTTTCGAGTGCTTTGAGCTGCGCGAACGTCTGGCCGTAGCGGCGCTGCCCGGCGAGCGGCAGGGACGGCACCTGCGTCCGGCGCACGTCCAGGCGCGTGGATCCGGTGGGGGTGCGGGCGAACGCGGCGCGCAGCACACCTTCGAGGAAGTCCGGGTCGAGCTTGGCCGGATCGATCTCGTAGGTGGCGCCGGTGGGGGAGGTGACAACGTGGGCGCCGGGTGCGTTGCGGATCAGCTCGCCGATCGTCGTCATCGGTGGTGAGGCTTGTTCTCGCAGCTCAGGAAGGCTCGGGACGGCGAAGTTCGGTTGCTCGGCGAGGTAGGCCGTGGCGTCGGTGCGGCTGTGGCGACCGGGGCTGAGGTCGACGTCGTCGTCGAGCAGGTCGATGACGCGCGTGTTCGGCTCGATCGGACCGAACGACTCCAGCAGCGCGATCTGCTCGGGCACGCGGCCGATCGGGTTCCGCAGCAGCCACAGGTCGCGGCCCGGTTGCACGGTGATGACCGCTTTGATCGCCCCTGCCCGCAACAGGTTTCCGCGGATCCGCTTGCCCGGCCTGCGGTTCGCGGCGGCAGACGGGAGCAGCACCGCGACCTGGCCGCCCGGCTTGGCGAGCGACAGGCAGTGCTGCAACCAGGCCAGTTCCGGCTCACCGCGCGGTGGCAGCCCGTACGTCCACCTGGCGTCACCGACCAGCTCCTCGTGGCCCCACGTCCTGTCGTGCCACGGCGGATCGCACAGCACCGCGTCCGCCTTCTGGCCGATCCCGTTGTGCCGCAAGGAGTCTCCGGTGATGATCTGCGCCTTGGGCAGCCGGCGCCGCGCGATGACCGCCGACACCGGGTCGAGCTCCTGCCCGATCTTGTTGCGCGCCTTCGACGCCATCAGCAGGTTTCCGGTTCCACACGCCGGATCGATCACCGTGTCGCCGTCGACGGCGGCCAGGACGAGCTCGACGACCTCGGGCGGAGTCGGGTTGAGCAGCCGCGAGTGGGCCTCCAGATATCGCTCGTGCAGGAACTCGAACGTCTTGGCGTCCGTTTGAACGTTCGCGAGCGCTTCACCGAGCTTGAGGTCGTCGACGGTCCGCAGCTGCGTCCACAGCCGCTCGGCCGGAGACACCCGGAACGGCTTTCCGTTGCGCCGCAGCCATGCCTCGACGTCGCGCAGGAGGTACAACGGACTGGAGGCCGTCCCGCCGACCGGCGCCGGGAAGTCCTCGAACCGCCGCCGCCAGTTGGACACGGCCGCCCGCCCCACGTCGGCGAGGCGAGCGATGTCCCCGGCGTTGACCGTCTCATCCATGTTCACAACCGTATTGCTTGTGAACTCACTTCACAACTGATCTACTGGAGTCATGACACACGAGCTGCGCATCGCCGTGGCGACCGATCCTGGTCTTGTGCGCGAGCACAACGAGGACTCGGTCTACGTCCGCGCGGACCTGCAGGCCGTGGCCGACGGCATGGGCGGCCACGAGCACGGCGAGCTGGCCAGTGCCATGGCGGTGGACGTCCTGGCGACCTGGCAGGGCGACCTGGGTCCGGCGGTCGCCGAGATCGCGCGCAGACTCGACGCCGAGGCCCCGCAGGGCGCCGGCACCACGCTGACCGCCATGCGCTGGGAGGGCCTCGCCTTCCAGCTCGCGCACATCGGCGACTCCCGCGCGTACGTGCTGCGCGAAGGCGAATTACGCCAGATCTCCCACGACCACACCATGGTGCAAGCCCTCGTCGACGCCGGCCGCATGACGCTGGAAGAGGCCGCGAACCACCCGCGCCGCGCGTATGTGCTCAGGGCGTTGCAGTCCGGCAACTCGCACGACCCGGACCTGTCGTGGCACCAGGCGAAGATCGAGGACCGCTACCTGCTGTGCAGCGACGGCCTCACGGACTACGCGGACCTGCACGACGTTCACGACATCCTTTTGTCCACTGAGGACGGAACCGAGGCCGCGTGGCAGTTGATCGCGCTGGCGAACGGCAACGGCGGCCCGGACAACATCACCTGCGTGATCACCGACGTGGTCAAGAAGAAGTGGTGGCAGCGCTAGCTTTCTGATGAATGGAAACGGCCCCCGGCGCAACGCGCCGGGGGCCGCAGCTCTGGATGGGTGTTACAGGTTGGCCGGCATGCCCGACTCGTCGGCCGGAGCCGTCGAAGACCCGCTCAGCAGGTCCTTGACGATCTTGTTGGCCTCCTTGACCGCCGGCGTGATCATCTTGATCTTGATCTTGCCGTTGGTGAGCTTGCCGCCGACCTCGAAGGTCTTGTCCTCGTTCGGCAGCGGAACTCCCTGGCAGCCGGTGAACTGCTTGCGCGGGGTGGCGCCGGTCTGGAAGTAGAAGACGACCGGGTCGTCGAGGCAGTCCGTGTTGTACGGGAACAGGCCGTGCGAACCCTCGTTGTCGACGCTGATCAGCTTGGCGTTCGGCAGGTACTTCGCGGTGGCGAGGCCGCCCTCGTACGCGGTGGCGGCGTCGAGCTCCGCCTGCGCCATCAGGATGCGCGGGAACGTCTTCTTGTCCGGCGCCGGCTTCGAGTTCTTGGTCTGCCAGTACGCGCACAGCGGCGTGCTCATGAACGGCGCGATGAACGGCGCGTTCACGGTCAGGTCAGCGAGCCAGTAGTTCCAGTAGTGCAGGTTCTGGTTCCACTGACCGTCCTGGCAGCGGATCGCCTCGAAGGTGGCGTCCCAGGTCTCGACCTCGGCGGCCGCGGTCGTGGCCTTCACCGCGACGCGCTCCTTCTTGGCGATCGCGGCGAGCGCGTTCTGCTTGCCCTTGGCGATGAACGCCTTGTTCTCGTCGGTGAGGCCCGGCGTCGCGAGCATCTTCGAGACGAGCTGCTCGACCTTCTCCGAGTCGGTGCCCGTGGTCCCGGCGCCGATCACCGCGGACACGGCGGACGCGGCCGTCGGGTACTGGGTGGTGTCGTACATGGCCGGGATCACGAACCACGCGACGAAGAGCTGACCGATGAACTCACGGGTGCCGCCGGCCTTCTCCCAGTTGCGGCGGATCTCCATCGGGTCGGTGCCCTGGGCGTACGTGGCGTTGTTGCGCGCCATGTACGGCAGCAGCGCGTCCTGGAACTGGCGGTCGCGCGTGCGCGGCTGCAGGTCCCAGGTGTTCTCCAACGTCGTCTGCGAGGCGTCGACGGCCGAGTCGAGCAGCATGCGGTGGACCTTGTTCGGGAACACGGTGGCGTACCACGTGCCGAGCCAGGTGCCGTAGGAGTAGCCGATGTACGACGTCTTCTTCTCGCCGAGCAGGACACGGATGAAGTCCATGTCGTAGGTGGTCTGCTCGGTGGTGATGAACTTGGTCAGCGGGTTCTCGAGGCAGCCGTCGACCTTCGCCTTGTTCAGCACGTTGACGTCGGTGCTGTTCGGGACGGTGTAGCTGCAGGTGAGCGGCGTGGAGAGGCCGACACCGCGCGGGTCGAAGCCGATGAAGTCGTACTGGCCGGCGAGGACCGGGGTGCGCAGGGCCATCGCCGCGCCCCACGGCAGGCCGGAGCCACCGGGGCCACCGGGGTTGACCAGCGCGATGCCCTGACGGCTGGTGCCCTTGTAGGCGGTCTCGGTCTTGGAGACCCGGATGCCGATCGTGTTGCCGTCGGCCGGGTTGTGCCAGTCGCGCGGCACCTGGACGGTCGCGCAGGCCAGGCCCTTGACGGTCTTGAACTTCTTGACGGTCTCCTCGGCGACGCCGGGGAACGTGCACTCCTCCCAGGTGATCTTCTGGGTGGTCAGCGCGCCCGCGAGCTTGGCCGTGTCCGGGTCCTGCTGAGGAGCCGCGTTCGCCGTCGGCACGAGCACCGCGCTCGTCGCGATCAACGCTCCCGTCAGTGCGGCCAGCCCGCCTCTGAAGTACTTCCTCAAGGTCGATCCCCTATCTGCCCCCGCACGGCCGAGTGAGGCCGCGCTTGCATCAGGGGAGGAAGGGGATTTCCCTCGTTTGACACTCGTGAGCGGTGGCAGAAAGTCGCCATGTCCGGAAACTGTCACGAAAGGTGTTCACAGAGTGATGAACGACCCTCGCGTCGTGACTTGGGGTAACTAAAGCCAACCGCGGCGTGACGCTTGGACTCCGAGCTGGAACCGGGTCTGGGCACCCAGCAGCTGCTGCAGGCGGCTCACGCGCCGATGCACGGTCCGTTCGCTGATGCCGAGTTCGCGCGCGATCGCCTCGTCCGTCAAACCGGCGCTGAGCAGGGCCATCAGCCTCCGTGTCGCCGTCGTCGGCTCCTCGTGGGTGTCCTGCTGACCGCCAGGCGTGATCGACACCGCCATCCGCCAGAACGCCTCGAACAGCTCGATGAGCGCGCTCAGTAGCACGGACGGGTGAATGAGAAGTGCCACGACGTTCCCGCCCGTGACCGTCGGGACCGCGATCAACGCCCGGTCCGAGTCGGCGATCACGAGCTTGAGCGGCACCCCGGGGAACGCCCGCGCCTGCTCACCCACGGAGATCGACTCCTGCACCGACGCGAACCCGAGCTCGGTCTGCAGCAGCTGGGAGTCGTACACCACCCGGTACCCGACACCGCGGGCCAGCGCCGGAGGCTGCGCCGGACTCGCCTCCGGCTGCGGGCTGAGGTACGAACCGGGATCCAGCGCCCGGATCTCGGTCTGGGCCTGGCTCTGCATCTCCTCGAACGCGCTGATCACCTCGTCCGCGTCCTTGAGGACCTCGACGAAGTCGACCTCCTTCGTCTGGTGCTCGGCGTAGGCCCGCGCCAGCATCTCGGCCGTCTCCCTGGCCCGGACGGCAGCGGCCTCGTGACTCGACGCGATGGCCGCCAGCGCCGACCGCGGCGGCCGCACGTCGTTGTCCCTGACCAGTCCGAGCCGTTCGAGCTCCGCGTGCGCCGCGCCGGGTTTGCTCATCGCACCGCGCAGCATCGCCAGGTACAGCTGCTCGGCTTCCTGCGACAGCCCCTCGTGCACACGACTCCCCTCGGTGGTACTCCCGAAGGTACCTGGTCAGGCCTTTGCGGCGCGCCGCATCGCACCGAGGAACAGTGCGTCGAACCCGCGGTCGGGCAACACCCTGCGCGCGAACAGGATCGGCGCCGCGCCGAACCCGGCGGCGTACCTCGTCCTCGGCCTGCGTGCCCGCGCGGCCTTCACGATCACGTCCGCGATGACCTTGGGCTCGCTGCCGCGGTCGGCCTGCCCGAAGAACGCCGACAGCTGCCGCACCTGCTCGGAGTACGCGCCCTCGCCGGACCGCTTCTTGAGGTTGTCGACCGCGATGCCGCTCCATTCGGTCTTGATCGCGCCGGGCTGGATCACCACGACGTCGATCCCGAACGGCTTCAGCTCCAGCCGCAACGAGTCGCTCAGCCCCTCCACCGCGAACTTCGTCGAGTGGTACCAGCCACCGAGCGGCTCGTAGATCTTGCCGCCGATCGACGACACGTTCACGATCCGGCCACTCCGCTGCTTCCTCATGTGCGGCACGACCAACTGGACGAGCCGCGCCAGCCCGAACACGTTGACCTCGAACTGGTACTTGCCCTCGCTCAGCGGCACGTCCTCGAACGCCCCGTACGACCCGTAGCCGGCGTTGTTGACGAGCAGGTCGATCCGCCCGGTGTCGGCGATGACCTGCTTGACGCCCGCGACCATCGAGTCGTCGTCCGTCACGTCCATCTCCAGCACCCGGACACCCTGCTCGCGGAGGCCTTCCATCCGCTGCACCCGGCGCGCCGCCGCGTACACCGTGTACCCGGCTTTCTGCAGCTCAACGGCCGTGGACTCGCCGATTCCCGACGACGCTCCCGTCACCAGTGCGACCTTCATGACCCATCACTCCCTGACTAACCGGTTGGCTGGACTAACTAACTGTTTGGTTGCTAAGTCCAGGCAACCGCGGTCGTGCCCGCGTGTCAACCAACTAGTTAGTTGCTTCTACCAACCGGTTGGTTAGAATGCGGAGCGTGGTGAGGGACAAGGAAGCGACCAAGGGCAAGCTGCTGGAGGCGGGCCTCGACGAGTTCGCCGAGTACGGGATCGCGGGCGCGCGGGTCGACCGCATCGCGGCCAAGGCCGGGTGCAACAAGGCGATGATCTACGCCTACTTCGGCAGCAAGGAGGGGCTGTTCGAGGAGCTGCTGAAGATCCAGATCGACCGCATGATCCAGTCGGTCCCCATCACGCCAGACGACCTGCCCGGCTACGCGGGCCGGCTGTTCGACTCCTACCAGGAGCAGCCGCAGATCCTCCGGCTCGCGGCCTACCACCGGCTGGAGAACGGCTTCGACGTCGTCCCGGAGGCGGAAGCCGAGGCGTACCGGCACAAGGTCGAAGCCGTCGCGAAGGCCCAGATGGAGGGCAAGCTCACCGCGGCGTTCGACGCGCTGGAGCTGCTCGACCTGGTCGTGCACATGTCGATACTGGCGTTCAGCACCCCGAACGCGACCCGTGCGCTCGTGGAGAAGGCGGTCCGCAGGCTGATCGCCGAGTGATCAGCTCCGGCGCAGCAGGTAGGTGTCCATGATCCAGCCTTTGCGCGCACGAGCTTCCTCGCGCACCGCACGGATCTCCGCCGCGACGTCGCCGACCCGCCCGGACACCAGGATCTCGTCCGGCATGCCCAGGTACGCGCCCCAGTAGATCCACGTGTCGGGGTCGACGCCCTCGAACGAGTACTTCGCGTCCAGCATCACGGCCACGTCGTCCACATCGGACGGCCACCCGGCGGCCAGCCGCCGCCCGGTGGTGATCTGCACGGGCTTGCCCACCTGGTTCAACGACACGCGATGGCCGGCCGTCAAAGCCGCCACCGACGTCACGCCAGGGATCACCGAGACCTCGAACGACTCGCCGCGGCCGAGAAGATCGTCCAGGATCGCGAGCGTCGAGTCGTACAAGGACGGGTCGCCCCACACCAGGAACGCCCCGACCTCGTCCTCACCCAGCTCCGAGAGCAGCGAGAGGACCACGTCCGCGCGCGCCCGCCGCCACTTGTCGATCTCGGCGGCGTAGTCGGACGGGGAACGGTCGCGATCCGGGTCGCGGCCCTCGACCCAGCGGTACGGCCGCGTGACGTGCTCGGCCAGGATCGACGCGCGCAGGTCGACGAGCTCCTGCTTCACGGATCCCTTGTCCAGCACGAAGAACACGTCGACCGTCTGCAGCGCCTTCACGGCCTGCACCGTCAGGTGGTCGGGGTTGCCCGCGCCGATACCGATGACCAGGATCTTTCGCACGGCCACACACTAACCGAGCGCTGGAACCGGCTCCCGGACCCGAGCCAGGACCGCACCCAACGCCAGCAACCCGGCACCCTGTGCCACCACGAGCACCTGCGCGCCCAGCAGATCGCCGAACACGCCGAAGCTGAGGAACGCCACCGGGAAGGCGATGCTCAGCACCGCCGTCAACGTCGCGAAGAAGCGTCCCTTCACCGCGTCCGGCACGACCTGCTGGAACAACGTCAGGAACTTGACGTTGCACACCCCGAGGCAGCACCCGCTCAACGCCAGCGCCACCACGTAGACCGGCAGTGACACCACCACACCGGGCACCGCCAGGAACAACCCGAACAACGCCACACAGCCGGCGCCGAACGAGGTGATCGAGCCGCGCACCGGGATCCGCGGGGCCAGCAGCGCGCCGCAGATCAGCCCGAGCCACACCGCGGACTCCAGCAACGCCAGCGACCCGGCACCCGCGCCCAGCACGGACTTCGTGTACAGCGGCAACACCAGCACGGTCGGCGCCGAGAAGAAGTTGACCCCGGCGAACACCAGCATCACCGGCTTCACGCCTGGCAATGTGCTCAGGAACGCCCACGTGCCCCGCTCGCCAGGAACACCTGGCGAAGACGGGAACCGCGCCATCAGCAAGCAGGACACCGAGATCAGGTACGTCAGAGCGTTGACCGCGACGGCACCCTCGAAACCCGCCGAGGCGAGCAGCACCGCGCCGAAGGCCGCTCCGGCGAAGTTCGCGACGGGCTGCGTCGACGAGCCGTAGCTGACCGCACGCGGCACATCGGCAGGAGAAACCAGCTCTGGCAACGCCTTCATCAACGTGGGGTCGAAGAACGCCTGACAGGTCGCCAGCACCAGCCCGACCACGTAGACGCTCCACACAGGAGGGTCGCCGATCAGGACCAACGACGTCACCGCGAGGAACGCCACCGCCTCGGCCCGCAGCATCACGGTCCGCGACGGCATCCGCGAGATGAGCCGGCCGATGTACCCGACGAGTGTCAACGACGGCAGCACGCCGACGACGAGGAACGCCCCGGCCGCGAGCCCTCGTGACGACGCGGGCAGCTGGTCCAGCAACCACCACAGCAACGCGATCTGGTACAGCCGGGTGCCGCCCTGCGACAGCACCTGGCCGAACCACACCAGCCGGAACGACCGGGTCAGCACGGGCGTTCGTCGATCAGCCGCAGGGTCTTGCCACTGCGGGGGTTGACCTCCAACGCAGATACCCACTCCAACGCCAGCGGAGCCACCGTCCCGCGCCCGGCCTGCAGCTCGAACCGCGGGCTGATCACGTGGACCTGCTCCCGGACGGCATCGAGAACATCCTGTGCGGCACCGGCGATCCGCAACACCAGCTGATCCCGCGCGTCCACCCGCCGAATCACGACCTGAACCCCGTTGTGCACCACACCGGCACGGTCGACCGCGGCCCGCAGGTGATCCAGGTGCAGCGTCACCGGCCCGACCCGCGCACCCTCGTCGGCACGTCCGAGCAACCGGAAGATCCCGTCCTCGGCGTCGACCCACTCGGCCAGATCGCCGACGGGATAACGGATCATCGGCTGCAACCGACGGGTCAGGTCCGTCTGCAGCAACCGGCCGGGCTGACCTGGCGCGGTGATCGGGCGGCCGGTGTCGACGTCGACGATCTCCAGCACCGAACTGTCCACAAAGGCCCGGAACACCCTCGGGTCGTCCAACCCGAGCACAGCCGTCCCGATGATCCCGCCGTCCACGCTGCCGTAGACGAACGACCGGAACTCGGCGTGCGGAAACGCCGAAGACAGCAACGCCCGCTGATCGTCGTACAGGGCCTCACCGCTGAAGAGGATCAACCGCACCAACGGCAGTGAGCCGACCGAGGCCACCACGTGAGCAGCCAACCGGCACAACGTCGTCGGGAAGCCGGCGACCACGTTGGCGTCGAAGTCCCGCATCGTCGACAGCGTGAACTCGACCGGAGCGCTGCCGGTGACCGGCAGCTGCACCAGGTCGATCGGCGAGCGCTGCAGCGCGTTCAGGGCGAAGATGAAGCTGGAGTACAGCTCCCCGGCCGCGAAGAGGTTCGCGATCCGGTCACCGTGCTGAAGACCGGCCGCGGGAAGCGTTTCCGCGTACGTGCGGCACATCGTGTCCCACTCCTCGTTGGTGTAGAAGGACACCCGGGGAGCCTTGGTCGTACCGCCGGTCTTGAAGATCAGCCCGTCGGTGTGCGCACGGGTCAGCACCTGGTTGTGGCGGATGGTGTTCGCGGCCCAGAACGCGGCCTGGTCGATCACCGGCAGATCAGCCAGCGACGAGCCCTCGACGCCGTCGTACAGCTCCTGGTAGAACGGGGAGTGCGTGCGGGCGTAACAAATCAGGTCGAGCACGGACACGTTCACACACTCCTGCTGCTGCGCTGGTCGACGACCGCGATCAACTTTCCACTGCTGCGAGTCCGCAAGAAGTCCGCGAGCGGTACGTTCTCCACCCGCACGGTCAGCAGCTCGTCCTGCTGGACCGCCTCCGCGACCTCGGCATAACGCGACAGCAGCATGATCTGGCTGGCGGCGGGCTCGGGCGCACGGCCGCGTTCCATCCGCACCACCAGCTCCTCGCCGGACGAGGATTCGTTCAGCTCGATCTGCAACGCGCCGGCGTAGCTGAACTCGTCCTCCAGGATCGTGAGGAACCGGCGGTAGTTCAACGTCTGCGCGGCCGCCCGGAACACGTCACCGGTGCGCCCCAACAGCTCGAACCGCGGCGTGCGACGGCCACAGGCGCACTCGCCGGGAACCCAGCGGCCGAGATCGCCGATCTCGTAGCGTTCCAGGCGCTGCCCACGTCGCGTGTGCGTGGTGAAGACGAGCCTGCCGGGTTCGGCACCGGAAACAGGACGATCGGACTCGGGGTCGAGGATCTCCAGCGTGTGCAGGCCGGTGAACAGGTGGTGCACCTTGCCGGACGACGCCTGGCACTGGTAGCCGACCGGCCCCGCGTCGACCGTGGCGTACGCGGCCGAGCGGATCGTCTCGACGCCGAACTCGTCCCGCAACCGAGCGATGGCCTGCGCACCGAAGTGCTCACCCGCGTAGAAGATCTTGCGGATGCCGCCGTACTCCTTGAGCATTTCTCCGTGCTCGGCGAAGAGCCGCTGCACGAACGAGGGTGCGGTGAGCAGCGTGTCCACGCGGTTGTCCACAATGGCCTGTGCGATAGCGTCGAGCTGGCCCCACTCGCCACCCATCGGGAACTGCACGGCGTTCATCCGCTCCAGGGCGGAGAAGAAGCTGACGAAGCTCGCGTACATGTGCCCGTTGAAGAACAGGTTCATGATCCGGTCGTGCCGCGGGTCGAGCCCGGTGGCGAGCAACGCCTCGGCGCCGACCCACATCTGCTCGTCCCAGTCCGCCCAGGTGTACGCGGACAGCTTGGGCGCGCCGGAGCTGCCGCCGCTGCGGAAGTACACGTCCGCCGGGCGGTCCTGCAGCGTCTCGAAGTCGGACTTCGCCGTCACCGCGACCGCGGGCACCGGCAGCTGACGCGACTCGGCCAGGTCGTCCAGGGACGCGTCGGCCGCGAACCTGTCGTCGAGCTGCACGGACACCCGGTTGCTGTAGCGCTGCAACGCGTACACGCCGTCGTGCGGCTCACCGCTGTATCCGCCGAGCATCGAGCCGGGGGTGGTGATCCGCTGCACGCCAACGGAAACGAACGACCGTGCCAGCAGAGCCACGTCGGGCCGCTCGGCCGCGAGCCCGACGGTCTGCAGGTAGCGGCGCATCGGCCGCAGCACGGAGGTGATCTCCTTGCGGGGCAGCGGCTTCACCCACACCGTCCGGTACAGCGGTGACGTGCGCAACGCCGGCCGCACGTCCGCCAGCACGCGCCAGCGATCGCCGGTGTGCACCTTGGTGAGTCCGAGGTGTTCTTCCAGCTGGGCGACGACCACGGTGTTCGTGATCTCGGCCCACTCCGCCTGCGAGGGCTCGCGGGTGAGCGGTCCGGTCAGCTCCAGCACGGAAGCGAACCGCTCGGCGAACGCGAACACCTGCGCCGGGTCCTCGGTGTCGAGGTAGATCACCTGCGGGCTGGAGCACGCCTGCTGCTCCAAGGCGCAGATGTCCGCGGCCAGCGCGTGCAGGGTGTCCACATCGGACCAGGAGTCGCGGGTCAGGTAGGCGAACGACAGCTTCGGACCCCAGTCGATCACCCGCGCGCCGGGCCGGACGAGCGACGCGACGCCGTTGATCGCCTCCTCGCCACCCCAGACGGCCACGGCGTCGGCCGCGCCGAGCATGCGGGTCATCCAGTCGGTGTTGCCGGAAGAAAACCGCAGCACGATCAGACGGGCGGCGATCTGGCCGGTGTGGTCGTGCGAGGCCAGCGCGGCGAGCACCTCGGCGGTGAAGCCGGAGTCGTCGCTCGCCACCTTGATGACGTTGAGGTTGCCCGACAACAGGCCCTCGACGGCGCTCAGCACTCCCGCTGCGGGCGCGTTGCCCGCCGTGACGTGGGCGAGCAGCCCGAGCGGCACCCAGGCCTCGTACGTGGGCGTGCGGAAGTCGAACCGGACCATCCGCGCCGGGTCGAGGTTGCCGAGCTCTCGCTTGAGCTTGCGCTCCAGCTCAGGGCGACTCAACGCGTGCCGCAACGCGTCGAGCGTCTCCTCGATCTCCATCTCGTCGAGTCCCCACGACGCCAGCGAGGAGCGGTGGTCGTCGAGGACCAGCTTCTCGGCCGCCGCGAGCACCACGAGCGGGCTCAGCCGCGGGCCGGTGACGACCTGCTGGGTGCGGTCCTCCAGGGTGTCGAGCCGGTGCGCGACCGAGTCGTCGTCGACCCACTCGCCCTGCCAGAAGTGCCTCATCAATTACCCTTCAAGAGTTCTGCGGCTGCGATGGCGCAAGATCGGTTGCGGGAGACGCCGGCGCGGCCGAGGATCTCGAACCACGGGGTCTCGTTGCCGCAACCGCACTCCTCAGGTGCGTGCAGTGCGGCGAGGTCACCCATCAGCACGCTCTGCGCGGGTGCCGAGGTGATGTACGGGGAGACGAACTGGATGTAGCCGGATTCGCCGTACGGCAACGGTTCCAGCGTCCGGACGTCCCTGACGATCGCACGTGACCAGGTCGGCACGTGCAGGTTGTGGTGGGAGCACTCGACGTAGGGCACGGAGTGCTCGACCGAGCCGTAGCTGTCGCGGATCCGTGCGTCCGGGATGCCGAGCATCTCGGTGACCTTGGCGCGCAGCTCTGCCTTGGAGATCTGCTTGTCGGCGTTGCCCTTCCAGCCGCCGCCGAACCACACCAGCGAGCGCTCGTTGAGCCTGATCGGCTCGACTCCCATGGCGCGCATGCGGTCGAGGGTGAAGCTGAGGAACGCGGGGAAGCCGAAGATCCGCACCGGCAGCCCGCTGTCCGCGAACTGCTGCAGCGCGCGGATGCTGCCGAACGCGTCGAACTCGTGGCCGGTGCCGGTGTGCGCGAGGCCGTAGTCGACCGACCGCACGGGCGCGAAGTCGGTCATGAACTGCCCGGTGAACGAGCTGCCGAGCTTGACGTCCGGCGCCGGCTGGTTGAGGTTGATCAGGTAGTGCACCGGCTCGGTGTCGTCGATGAACCCGTTGTGGTCGTAGATCCGCGCGACCATCCGCTGCCCGGCCCGCAACGTCCAGGCGTCCCAGAACATCTGCGACTTCTGGCCGGTCGTGCCGGACGACGTGGCGTGCACGACGACCTCGTCGCGCGGCACGGACAGCACCTCGTGCATTTTGAAGAAGTTGGCGTGCACGTACGGCTGTTCGGTGATGTCCTTGAGTGGCTTGCCGTTCCACAGGCTGCGGAAGAAGTCGTTGCGCGACGCGTGCCACCTGTTCGACTCGTTCATGGCCTCCAGGAACAGTTCTTGGTCGCTGTGGTCGTACGGCGCCGCGATGTCGCACAACTGCTGGACGGCACCGAGAGAGGAGTCCGGCACCGTTGCCGGACCGAGGTGCGGGTTCATGCGCGAAACACTCCGTTGGTGTTGAGGAACTTCTGCGTCCACAGCTCGATGTACTGCTCGGTGAAGGGCCGGAACGCCTCGTCGATCGTGAGCCCGCGGAAGTCGGGCGGTTGCGGCGTGTGCACCATGACCACGTAGTCGTGGTAGCGGTCGCCGTCCCTGCGCATCGCCGGGTAGAGCGCGACCGGCAGGAAACCGAACGCCAGCAACGCACTCAGCTCGTCGAACTCGTGCAGCGGCACCAGCGTCTCGACGTGCGGCGCGCCCATGCCGGTGAGGGTGTCGATCACGCCGGCGAGGTGCGGGATGATCGTCTGCGGGTTGGGCGTGGCACCGAAGATCGTGCAGTAGCCGTCGTGGCGGTTGAGGTGGCCGTAGATCTGGTACTCGCCCTGCTCGTCGGCCAGCAGCACGTTCGGCTTGTGCAGCGGGTAGAACCGGCGTGCGGGGTCGTTGATGGTGTGCTCGAAGTGCCGCTGCACGAACTGCGGTGCCTCGACGATCTCGAGTCGCGACGGTTCGGCCTCGGGGAGGTCCGCGCCCTCGACGAACTCCGGCAGGTGCGGCAGGCCGATCGTGCGGTGCGTTGCGGTGACGAGCTTTTCCAGCTGCTTCGGCACTTTGTGCACCTCGGCGCGTTGCTCGAGCACGCCGTCACGGTGCTTGGCCAGCAACGCCATGGTCTCCCGCTTGGCGTGCTTGAAGAGGTTCGGCACGAGCCCGAGCGCGTGGAATCCGTTGCGCAGGCACACTCTTTGCGGCGCGATGTGGATGGTGCGAGCCGTGCCGTAGACGGAGTCGACGTCACCGGTCGCGAGCATGCGGCCGGTGATCTGGCCGACCGCGTGGTGCGCGATGCCGCCACCCTGTGCGGCCGGGTCGACGACCAGCCCGGCGATCTTGCCCAGGCGGTCCTCGTGCTCGATGTGCCCGGTGATCGAGGCGACGACGCGGTTCTCGTCGCGCCACACCAGCCACGTGGTGCCCCTGGCCTCGATCTCGGCCGCCATCACCTCCGGGTCGGTGCCCATCGCGATGGGGTAGTTCGCGCCGTGCGCCCGCCGGTACAGCCTGAGCAGGTCGTCGATGTCGTCGAGTCGAGCCGGCTCGAACGCGGGTGCCACTGCACTGCCTCCTTCTGTTTCGGGCGCACACGAAATAAGCCGCGGACGGCTTCTGGTGAATGCGAGGGGTTGACCTAATTCCAGGCTACTGGCTGGTACAACCGCCGTTCAGGTGAGGTGAGCGCGTGAGCAGCGGAATTGATTCCCGAGGGCGAGAGGGATCACATCAACCCTCAAATCGCCCTTAATTCTAAATGCTTCCGTTAGGCCTTACGGGTGAGTTTCTACTGGTTGAAGGCTTGATCACCGCTGTGAGCAGCATCGCTTTCCCGGCTTTTTTCGAGAGTCTGTTCCTTTCTGTCACATGTCAACACACCTGCTTCTCTCAGCGCTATTTCCGTGCCAACACAACGAGTTGACAGGTTGACTGTGATGCGAAGCTGATGCCTGTGGAGCCCTTCTTACGTGATGAGGACCCCGCTGACGCCGTGCGGTCGCTACCGGAACCGGCGAGGCGGCTGTTCCTCACGCTGTGCTGCATCAGGGAAGACGATCTCTGCGACTACGTGGTCGGTGACGCCGACGACGAGCTCGCGGTGCTGTCCGAGCACGGTTTGATCGAGATCCAGGACGGGCGGCTGAGCCTGCACCCCGGCGCGGTGGAGGCCGGACGGGCGATGGCCGACCTGGTGGACAGCCGGTTCCACGTGGCCGACCAGCTGGCCGCCATCGAGGATCAGCAGGGGCGGCACGACCGTGCGCTCGCCTTCAAGGGCGAGGCGCTCGGACTCGCTTACGCGGCAGGCGATCCGCACGAGATCAGCAAGCAGCACCACGACTACGCGGTGCTGCTCGGCCGCGTGGACACCGGATCCCCGCGGGTGCTCGCGCACTACTTCGCGTCGGCGGCCATCGCGGTGCGGGCCGACGCCCCGACTCTGGGCGGCGAGATCGAGATGCTCGCGATGTTCGCCTTCGCGTTCGGCCTGCCGGAACGCATGTCGCTGAACGACGACATCTGTGCGTTGGCCGAGGAGGTCGAGGGCGTGCGGTTGTGGGATCTGCTCGAACGTCTGCCGCAACGCGTTCCGGACGACCTGAGCCAGCTGATCACGCGCGCGATGGAGCGGGCGCAGGAGACCATGCGGGACTGGTCGCCGCTGATGACCGCCGTGGTGCTGCAGGCGGAGGGCGACGTGCAGTACGCCGCGCAACTGGCTGCCGAGCTCGCCGGCCTGGAGCAGAACCCCGGTGCGGTACAGGTGGTGCACGTCTTCCGGCGGGTCCTGGCCGGCGAGCGCGGCCCCGAACTGCTGCACGGCCTGGGCATGCTGCCGTTCGGGATGGTGTCGAAGGTCCTGGCTACCCTGCGAGAACGTGCAGGATCCTGACCGGCTTCTTCGGCGCGCCGTCGAGGGTTCCGTCCCGCCGCGGCACGATCCCGGCCTGCACGATGCGGTCCAGCGTGTCCATGCCGTGCGTGACGTGGCCGATCACGGTGTACACGGGCTTGATGTTGGCGAACGAGTGCACGATGAAGAACTCGCTGCCGTTCGTGCCGGGACCCTGGTTGCCGTACGCGATGGTGCCGCGCTCGTAGGTTTCCTTGCCGGTCACCTCGTCGGCGAACTTGTAGCCCGGCCCGCCTTCCTCGGCGCGGTAGATGTCACCGCACTGCAGCACCCCGAGCCGCGTGGTGTTCGTCAGCCGCCAGCACTGGCTCATCGTGTAGAACCAGCTGCGGGCCAGGTGCGCGAAGTTCTCCACCCCGCACGGCGCGTTGGCGCGGTCCAGCTTCGCGACCACCACGCCGTAGTTGGTCACGATGGTGACCTTCACGGTCCCCTTGGCCGGGACGGTCGACGGTGGCGGCTGAACCGGGCGGGCGGCCGGGTTCTCCGGAGTCGGGGTGAACTCGCACTTCGCGGTCGGAGGTCCGGCATGGGCGGTGGCGGGTGCCAGCACGACCATCATCAGCACAGCGAGCAGTAGCCTCATGACCGCCGACCGTAGTCGTCAAGCCCGTCACGCGGGAACGGTTTCACGCTGTTCGACCTGGGGGCGTGCCTTGCGGCGCGGCTTGCGCTCCAGCCACCACTGCGAGATCAGCAGCGGGATCGTCCACCCGGCCCAGGTCGAGATCCCGGCGATCAGGTACGGCAGCTGCGCCTCAGGCACGCTGTCGGCCAGCAGGACGAACGCGACCGCGCCCCAGATCCGGTTGCTGATGATCGAGACGGTCAGGGCGAAGCTGCGGATCATCCACTTGCGGTGGTCGCGGAACTGCCGCTTCAGCGCCGCGCGCCACGCCAGCACGGTGAAAAGCAGCCACAGCGACGCCATCAGCACGTTGCTCACCATCGCGACCGGACCGAACGGCGTCATCCAGCCGATGACCAGGCCGGCCAGTCCGGCCGGGAGCACACCGGCGATCACGTAGACGCGGCCGATGCGGCGGTGCCACGCGGGGAAGCGAGTGCGGAACCACGGCCAGATCTGGACGACGCACGTGATGATGGCGATCGACGCGCAGACGACGTGCACCACCAGCAGGGGATAGTGCGGTCCCCAGTCCGACTGCACACGCGCCGCTGCACGGTCACCGGTCAGATAGGGCGGCAGCGAGAAAGCCACGAACGCCACCACCACGAAGGCCAACGGACCCACCCAAGGCTTGCGCAACCACGTCATGACGCCACGATCGCCAACGCCGCTGACCGATCACGCACCGCTCGCTGACGTCCCGGCGGCCTGACCATGATCTGTCCACTGATCGGTCGCTTCGCGAACGCTCGACCGGCTCCAAACTGACGCGATGACTCCCGAGTCGTTGGCCGCCGTCCTCGACACGATGCCGCAGCAGCGCCAGGCCATCGCCGACGGCGAGGCCTCCGCGGAGACGTACGAGGCCGTCGCCCTGCGGGTGGCGGTCTTCGAGCGCCCTGGCAGGCCCAGCCTCGGGAAGTCGTTCCTCGCCTCCAACGGGTTCTGCACGGGGACGAACGTAGCCTGTGCTGCGGTTCTGACACCTCGCTGACACCTGGACGGGTGCACCTGTCAGGTCCCTGTGAGCGCGGCTGAGCAAGGTCAGCGCCATGAAGTCGACAGCCCTGATCGCGGCGGCCGCGCTGACGCTCCTCGTCGCGCCGGACGCGCAGGCGGCGTCCTGCAGCGGGCGCTCCTGCAACGACAAGGACCCGGTCGCCACCGGGTGCAGCAGCGGCTCCACGGTCGCGGACAGCTCGCCCATGTACCCGTCGGGTACGGCGGAGCTGCGCTGGTCGCCGACCTGCAAGACGAACTGGGTGCGGATCACGAACTACCCCGGCGGCGACTCCGGGCTGCGCATCACCGTCTGGTCGAGCAGCGACCGAGTCGGCTTCATCGCGCCGGGAACGCCGGGTAACCACTGGGGAAACATGGTCTACGCGCCCGGTTGTGCCCGTGGAGAGGTGCTGTACGTCGCCAAGGACGGCAGCCACCAGACCGAACGACTCGCGTCCAGCGACTGCTGAGGGGGCGCGCCGTGACTGGCTACATCACCGACTGAAGAACCCCAGAACCTTCGCAAGAAACCATTGAGGGAGAAGCATGTTCAGCAAGATCGCCAGCACGCTCGGTGCGGCAGTCGTCGTCGGTGGCGCGATGCTCGGGATCTCCGCGACCGCGCACGCCGAGTCGGCGCCCGGTTGCGGCCCGGTGACGCAGATCGGTTCCACCGCGTACATCACGAGCGGTGGCACCAACATCGGCTCCGTCAAGCAGTTCAAGGGCTGTGGCAAGAACTGGGCCTACACCTACGTGTGGGAGGGCTTCCGCAGCTCGCACAACAGCTGGTACGTCTGCACCTCCGTGGCCAAGGAGAAGCCGGGCAACGACGACCTCGTCGACCTGAACTGCACCAGCAACAAGGCCGACAACTGGTCGTCGGGCGCGAACACGCTCTCCGACTGCACGCACGCGGTCGGCAACATCCAGTGGGGTTCCAACGAGCCGATGGCCCGCACGAGCACCCGCTGCTGACGCTGGTTTCTAACTGATCACGCTGTCCAGCAGGTTGTCTCTGCGCAGACCGGGTGTGCCGAGCAGTTCGGCCGCCCGGTCCGCGTGCTTTTCCAGCCCTGCCTTGACGAGCGTGCGCCGGGCGACACCCTCGCCGTACCGGTCGCCGCGCGCACTGGTGATCTCGAGGCAGCGCTCGGCGTCCTTTGTGGCCTGTTCCGGTTTTCCGCTCGCCAGCAACACTTCCGCGCGGCACAGCAGAGCCTGCCACTCGTCGTTGTGCTCACCGGTCGCCCGGCAGAGCTCGATGCACTCGTCCAGCGCGGTCAGAGCCTCGTCCAACCGGCCGAGCTTGAACAAAGCCTGACCCTGAGAAGCCAACGCGTAGGCCGTGCCCGCCGCGTCCTCGTCCTGACGAGCGAATCCCAGGCTCTCGGTGGCCGCGTCCAGGGCCTGCTCGTACCGGCCGGCGACCTGGTGCACCTGGGCCAGCGCCGAGAGCGGAACCCGTTGCGCGCCAGCAGGCCCGTGCTCCTCGATGAGCTTGATCGCGACAGCGAGAGTGTCCAAAGCCTCGTCCAGCTGCCCCAGCTCACGTTGGATCGTGCCGATTCCCGCGAGCGCACGGCCCTGCCCGAACGGGTCGTCGGCCCGCGCCTCCAGCACTTCCTCCAGCTGGGCGCGAGCGGTCTCGAACGAGCCGATCCTGCGGTTCGCCGCCGACTGCACGAGCAGCGCGGTCTGCAACGCGGCCGAGGTGCCGATCGTCCGCGCCGCCCGCAGAGCGATCTGGCCGAGCTCGATCAGGTCGGCGACTCTGTCCTGTTTGAACAGATGCGGGTACAGCATGTGCGCGATGGCCAGGGCGTGGTCGGCCAGCGCCGGTTCGGTCATGGTGGAACGCGCTGCCGCCAGCAGGTTCTCGGCCTCGTCCGTCAGCCACTGCAACGGCTCGTCGAGGTCCTGTTGCGTGGCCGAGTTCGTCAGAGCGCCGTACGCGTGCGGCCGCAGCTTCTTCAACGCGGCGGTGAGAGTCTCGCGGTAGTGCGTCAAGGCACGGGTCAACGCGTCGTGCTTCTCGGCGTTGGGATGCTCGGCCCCGAAGAGTCGCAGCAGGTCGTGCACCCGATACCGCTCCGGGCCGCACGGTTCCACGAGCTTCGCGTCCACCAGCGGATCCAGCACGCGATCCACGTCGTCCTGCCCGAGCAACGCCTGCGCGGTCGACTCGCTCACCGAAGGCACGTTGAGGCAGCACAACAGGATGAACGCCCTGGTCGACCGCTCGTCCAACCCTTCGAAGCTCAGCTGGAAGCTCGTCCGCACACCGAGGTCGTCGAAGTTCAGCTCGTCCAGCCGGTGGCGCTGGTCCGCGAGCCGCTTCGCCAACGTCGCGGTCGTCCAGTCCGGCCGTGACCGCAGCCGCGCGGCCGCGATCGTCAACGCGAGCGGCAGGTAGTCGCAGGCCCGAGCGACCTGCCGAGCCGCATCGCCGTCGGAACCGAGCAGCCTGACCGCGTCGTCCTCGGCCAACGGATCGAGCCGGACGTGCTGAGCGCCCAGCGTCGCGAGCATCCGGCGGCTGGTGATCAGCACGGTCGACCCGGCCTCACCTGGCAGCAACGGGCCGACCTGGGCCGCGTCCACCGCGTTGTCCAGCAGGATCAGCACTTTGCGCCGGGCCAGCGTCGACCGGTACAACGCGGCCGCTTCCGACGTGTCGGTGGGCACGGCGAGCGGTGGCGTGCCGAGCGCGCGCAGGAAGCGGCGCAGCACCTCGGCGGACGACAACGGTGAACGGCCGGGCGTGGCGCCGTGCAGGTCGACGTACAGCTGACCGTCCGGGAAACGTTCGGCCATCGCGTGCGCGGCCGCGGTCGCGAGAGCGCTCTTGCCCTGCCCGCCAGGCCCGTGCACGGCGATCACGGTCTCCGCGGACCCGGTGATCAGCGAGATCTCGGCGCCGCGCCCGACGAACGGCTCCGGCGCCTTGGGCAGCTCACGCGGCACGGCCGGGATGTCGCCCTGCAGGATCGCCGCGTGCAGGTCCTTGAGCTCCTGCCCGGGATCGAGCCCGAGCTCGTCGGCCAGGTGCCGCCTGCCCTCGTCGTACACCCGCAGCGCGTCCGCCTGCCGTCCGCTGCGGTGCAACGCGACCATGAGGGCGCCCCGCAGCCGTTCCCTGGTCGGGTGTTCGGTGACGTACCCGGTCAGCTCGCCGGTGACCTCGTGGTGACGGCCTTCCTTGATCGCCTTGTCGACCCGTCGCTCGATCGCCCCGAGGCGCTCTTCCTCCAACTGGTTCGCGAGCTGCGTGTTCGTCGTCAGCTCGGCCAGCGCCGGGCCGCGCCAGTGACTCAGCGCTTCGTCCGGATCTTCGGCCTCGCGGAACAGCTGCAGGTCGAGCGATCGATCCGGGATGTCGAGCCGGTAGCCCTGCCGGGACCACTCCAGCGAGACGCCGGGCAGGTCCTTGAGAGCCCGCCTGAGCTGCGACACGTGCACCTGCACGGCCTTGCGCGCGCTGGCAGGCGGATCACCGTCCCACAAGATCGACATGAGGTGGTCGACGCTGACGGTCTGGCCGGCGTGCAGGAGCAGGAGAACCAGGACCTGGCGCGGCTGACCTGCGGAGATGCGCACGTCCCGCTGCCCGTGCGTGACGAGCAGCGGCCCAAGCACCCCGAACCGAACGCCGTCCACGCAGGCAACGATATCCCGTCTATAACGGTGTTGCGGCCGCTACGCTCGGTGAGGTGACCATGCACCGGCTGCACATCAACGGTGAGATCCGCGAGGTCGACGCCGACCCGGAAACCCCGCTGCTCTGGGTCCTGCGCGACCGTCTCGGCCTGACCGGCGCGAAGTACGGCTGCGGCGTCGGCTTCTGCGGAGCGTGCACGTCCATAGTGGACGGCCAGGCGTTCCGGCCGTGCCAGCACACCGTGGAGAGCATGGCCGAGCAGGACGTGCTGACGATCGAAGGCGTCGAGGACCACCCGGTGCAACGGGCCTGGCTGGACGAGGACGTCGCGCAGTGCGGCTACTGCCAGCCGGGCCAGATCATGGCGACCATCGCGTTGCTCGCCAAGCACCCGGACCCGACCGACGAGGACATCGACGAGGCGTTGCGGGACAACATCTGCCGGTGCGGCACCTATCCCAGGATCCGCAAGGCGATCAGGAACGCCGTGGAGCGGATGAAGGCATGAATCCTTTTGTGCGCATCGACAAGGCATCTGGCCGGATCACGGTCACCGTCCCGGTTCCGGACACGGGACAAGGAGTGCGCACCGCCGTCGCCATGATGGTCGCGGAGGAGCTGAAGGTCCCGGTCGAGAGCCTCGCGATCGAACAGGCGGAGGGTGATCCGGACACGTACGGCCCGCAGATCTCCGCCAACTCCAACACGATGCAGCGCGTCCACGAGCCGATCCGCACGGCCGCGGCGACCGTCCGCCACCTGCTGGTCAAGGCGGCCGCGCGACGCTGGCAGGTCGCGGAGGCCGAATGCCGTGCTGCGGACGGGTTCGTGCGGCACGGCGACTCGCGGTTCAGCTATCGGGAACTGGCCGAGGAAGCAGCGGCTCTCACTCCGGGCGAGGTCGAGCTGACACCGCGGGACGAGTGGCAGGTGCTCGGAAACCCGGCGGTCAAACGGGTGGATCAGGACGCCATCGTCACGGGCAAACTCGCCTACGCCGTCGACCAGCCGTCCGACCTGGTGGCGGTGATCGCCAGGCCACCGTGGATCGGCGCCGCCCCAACGGATTTCGACGCCACCGGCGTCCGTGACGCCGAGGTCGTCCGGTTGGCCGACGGGTTCGCGTTGCTGGCCGAAGACACCTACACCGCGATCAAGGCGCGCGAAAATCTCAAAACGTCCTGGCAGGGCGGTTTCCCGGACGCCGACAGCGACCAGTGGCTCGCGGAGCTCGAAGCCGCTTTGCCAGCAGGAAACACGCCACCGGGTGCGTTCATCGAAAAGATCTTCGTCACCCCGATGCTCGCCCACGCGCCGATGGAACCGCCGACGGCGACGGCAGAGGTCAACGGCGGCGCGGTGACGCTGTGGGCGCCGACGCAGGCTCCTGACCGGGTGCGCAAACTTCTGGAAGAGGAGTTCGAGAGCGTCAGGGTGATCCCGACCAGAGCGGGTGGCGCGTTCGGGCGGAAGTTCGAGACCGACTTCATCTTGGAAGCAGTCCAGCTCGCACGGCACACCGGCAAGACCGTGAAAGTGCTGTGGACGAGAGACGACGACATCCAGCACGACTCGTACCGTCCATTGTCGGTCCATCGCGTACGAGCAACGGTCAACGACGAAGGACTACCCGTCTGGCGGGATCATGCCGTTTCCACCTGGCCTCTGTCGTCCATGCTGGATGTCACGAGCAACCCGCAGATGATGAAGATGATGTCGGCCGGCAAGTATCCGTACGACGTGCCGGGAGAGGTCCACTTCGCCATCACGTCCCCGCCGATCAGAACCGGCTTCTGGCGCAGCGTCTACGCAGGCCAGTTGGTTTATGCAGACGAGATGTTCCTGAGTGGCCTGGAGATGGCGGACAACCAGGTCGAACGCCGGTTGAAGCTGCTGGCTGACCAGCGAGTCAGAAAAGTTCTGGAAGCCGCCGCGGAAGCGCACGAAGGAGCGCCACAAGCCGTTGCCTGCCACCGCGACTACGGTTCGGTCATCGCGGTGATCGCTGAAACGACGCACAACGGCCGTACGAAAATCACCGCGGCGGTCGACGTCGGCACCGCACTGCACCCGCCGGGTGTCCGCCAACAGGTCGAAGGCGCGGTCATGGACGCGATCTCGGTGGCACAAGGTGCGCAAATCACGGTCAGACAGGGAAAAGTCGTGCAAAAATCGTTCGGGGACTACCCGTGGGCGCGCATCGGCGACACACCCGAGATCAACGTCGTCGTGCTGGAGTCGGACGCACCCGTGGGCGGATTGGGTGAGCTGGCGTACCCGGCTGCCGCAGCGGCACTCGGATTTCTTTCACGCTGAAAACAGAACAGGGATTTGCGGTAGCGTTCGTATTAGTGGGTCACCTCATTGGAGTAACGGCGGTGCCGCGATCATCCCGAGTCGGGCATCATCACCGTGCTCGACCAAGTCGTAGAACGAGGGGTCTCGTGTGACCATCTTCCGTGCCGGCCGGACCGGAGCGTGGTGGATGTACCTGGTGGCAGGTCACCTGCTGCTGGGTGTCTACTACCTGATTCCGGTCAGCCCTGCGGGGACAACGGGACAAACGGTGCGTGTGGTGCTCTACTGCACGATCAGCGCCTCGGCCGCGATCGCGACATTCTGGGGTGTCAAGCGCAACCGTCCCCAATGGCGGCGGCCGTGGGTGTTCCTCGCACTCAGCCAGGTCGTTTACGCGATGGCCGACCTCACGTTCTACACATCGCACTACGTCTTCCAGTACGACGTTTACCCCTCGTACGCGGACATCTTCTACCTCGGGCATTACCCGTTGATGGTCGCCGGTGTGATCCTGCTGATCCGCCGCCGCGCCCCGGGCCTCGACCTGCCGAGCCTGCTCGACGCCGCCGTGCTCGCGGTCGTCGCGGGCATGGCGTCCTGGCTCTACGTGATCGGCCCGCAGGCGCGGCTCACGTCACCGGTGCTGGTGAAGGTCGCGTCGCTCGGCTACCCGATGATGGATCTCGCCCTCTTCGTGGTGGCACTGCGTTTAATCTTCGGCGCCGGTCCGCGGCCCCGCGCGTTCGTCCTGCTGACGGCGAACCTGCTGGGAATCCTCACCGCGGACACGATCTACGTGCTGCAGCGGCTCGACGGCAGCTACCACGCGGGCAACTTCCTCGACGCGATCTGGTTGTCCGCCAACCTGTGCATCGGTGCGGCGGCACTGCACCCGACGATGGCGCGCCTCGTGGATCGCGCGCACGTCAAGGACGTCGGCCTGTCCCGCGGCCGGATCATCGCGCTGTCGTCGGCCGCGCTCGCCGCGCCGGTGCTGATGCTGATCCACGACGTCGGCCAGTCGTCGCAGGACGTCCTGGTGATCGCGGCCGGCAGCGCGCTGCTGTCGTTGCTGATCATCGCGCGGCTCGCGGGGCTCGTGGCGGACCAGCGCAAGCTCGCGATCACCGACAGCCTGACCGGGTTGCACACCCGCAGGTTCTTCGAGGCCCAGCTGCCGCTGGAGATCGCGCGCGCACGCCGCAACGACGGTTCCGTGGCGGTGTTCATCATCGACGTGGACCGCTTCAAGTCGATCAACGACAACTACGGCCACCCGGCGGGCGACGACGTGCTGATGGAGGTCGCGGGCCGGCTGCGCGCGGCGTCCAGGTCGGGTGAGGTGCTGGCGCGGTACGGCGGCGAGGAGTTCGCGCTGCTCGTGCCGGACGCAGGCCCCGGCCGGTTGTCCGTGATCGCCAACCGGCTGCGTGAACGGGTGGCGGAGAAGCCGATCCCGGTCAACGCGGGCAACGACGACATCCCGTTGTCGGTCACGGTGTCCGTCGGTTCGGCGAGCTTCCCGACGCACGGCGACGGCCCGGACGACATCGTGGTGATCGCGGACCGCGCCCTGTACGCGGCGAAGGCTGCCGGGCGCAACCGGATCGCGGTCGGCCCGGAGCCGTTGCCCGCGGTCGATCCCGACACCGACGGCGCGATGGCGGAGTTCCTCTGCCAGGTCGCCGACCGGGTGGACGGGTGGCTGCACCGCTACGACCACAGCCGTTCGGTGTCGCGCTGGGCCGGCGTGGCGGCGGGGGAGTTCGGGCTCGACGCGCCGACGATCAGGATCACGCAGCTCGCGGGGCGCCTGCACGACATCGGCAAGGTCATCATTCCCGAGGTGGTGCTGACCAAGCCGGGTGCGCTGTCGGAGGAGGAGTGGCGGTTGTTGCGGCAACACCCCGACTTCGGCTACCGGCTCGCGCGGATGGTGCCGGGGTTCGCGGGCGTGGCGCACGTGATCAGGCAGCAGCACGAACGTTATGACGGCGACGGCTACCCGGACGGGTTGCGCGGCGCGGACATCCGGGCCGAGGCGCGCATCTTGTCCGTATGCGTGGCTTGGGCCGCGATGCGGTCGAATCGTCCACATCAGACCGCGCTGGACGAGAACCGGGCGCGGCGCGAGCTGTGGGCCGGTCGCGGCGAGCAGTTCGACCCGGACGTCGTGGACCTCTTCCTGGATCTCCACACGCAGGGCAGCATCGGGACGCTCCGTCCGTCCGGATTGTCCGTTCAGGAGGCTGGTTTTCCGGCGGACTTCAGGCCTTGATCATCTGGTGATGGCATGCTCTGCGCCATGAGCACGGAGTACGCCATCCCCGCAGAGGTGCCGAGCCCGGAACGACCGGCGCCACCGGGTGGGCCGTTGGGGCGGTGGCTGCTCGCGGACCGTGTGGCGCCTTCCGGCCCGGAGAGCCACGAGTCGCACGCCAAGCCGCACGCCTGGTGGAAGGTCATGACGCTGACCGGCGTCGACTACTTCTCCACGCTGTCGTACCTGCCGGGTATCGCGGCGCTGGCGGCCGGCGCGCTGTCACCGCTCGCGACGCTGCTCATCGTGGCGTTGACGCTGCTGGGCATGCTGCCGATGTACCGGCGGGTGGCGAAGGAGAGCCCGAACGGCCAGGGCTCGGTGGCGATGCTCGAGGACCTGCTGCCGTTCTGGCGCGGCAAGGTCTTCGTGCTGGTGCTGCTCGGGTTCGTGGCGACGTCGTGGATCATCACGATCACGCTGTCCGCGGCCGACGCCTCGGTGCACGCGCTGGAGAACCCGTACGTGCCCGAGTCGCTGCGCGGGTACGAGATGGCGTTGACGATCGTGCTGCTGCTGATTCTCGGCGGCGTGTTCCTGATGGGCTTCAGCGAGGCCGTGGGCGTCGCGATCCCGTTGGTCGCGGTGTTCCTCGTCCTGAACGCCGTTGTGGCCGTGGTGGGGCTCGTGGACGTCTTCGCGACGCCGGACGCTCTTGATCGCTGGATCTCCGCACTGGGGTCGCACGGCAACGGGGTCTTCGGCGTGGTCGGCCCGGCGATCTTGGCGTTTCCGTTGCTGGTGCTCGGTTTGTCCGGCTTCGAGACCGGTGTGTCGATGATGCCGCTGGTGTCGGCTTCCGGGAAGACGCCGGAGGAGCGGCTGGAGAGCCGGGTGCGCAACACCCGCAAGCTGCTGACGACCGCCGCGCTGATCATGTCGGTGTACCTGATCGCGACGTCGTTCATCACGACTGTGCTGGTGCCGCAGGAGAAGTTCGCTCCCGGCGGCCCGGCGAACGGCCGTGCGCTGGCCTACCTGGCGCACGAGCTGCTCGGCGAGGTGTTCGGCACCGTCTACGACATCTCGAGCATCCTGATCCTGTGGTTCGCGGGCGCGTCCGCGATGGCCGGTCTGATCAACATCGTGCCGCGGTACCTGCCTTCCTACGGCATGGCACCGGAATGGGGCCGCGCGGTCCGTCCGGTCGTGATCGTCTACACGCTCATCTGCATAGTCATCACGATCATCTTCAAGGCCGATGTGAACGCGCAGGCCGGTGCGTACGCCACCGGAATCCTCGCGATGATGGTGTCCGGTTCGTTCGCCGTCACGGTTTCCGCGTGGCGCAAGAAGCAGCGCGGCGCGACCGCCGGCTTCACCGTCCTGACGCTGGTGCTGCTGTACGCGCTGGTGGAGAA
Organism: Lentzea aerocolonigenes; assembly: GCF_000955955.1. Classification (GTDB taxonomy): domain Bacteria; phylum Actinomycetota; class Actinomycetes; order Mycobacteriales; family Pseudonocardiaceae; genus Lentzea; species Lentzea aerocolonigenes_A. The sequence goes on along the minus strand of NZ_JYJG01000076.1, from coordinate 3,317 downwards.
CGTGATCGAGAAGCCGGACGGCATCACGATCTCGTTCTTCTTCATCCTCGGCATCGTCGCGATCTCGTTGGTGTCGCGGATCTCCCGCACGACCGAGCTGCGCGTTGACAAGATCAAGTTCGACGAGAAGGCGCGCGACTTCATCACCTACACCATCGCGAACGACGGCCGGATCACGTTGATCGCGAACCGCCGTCAGGACGGTGACAAGGCGGAGTACGACGAGAAGGAGAACGAGCAGCGCGGGATCAACCCGGTACCGGGCAGCGCGGACGTGATCTTCCTGGAGATCGACATCGTCGACCCGTCGGCGTTCAGCAACGTGTTGTGCGTCCAGGGTTTCGAGGTGGACGGGCATCGCATCCTGCGCGCTTCCGCCCCGGCCGCGCCGAACGCGATCGCGGCGATCCTGCTGGCGTTGCGCGACTCGACCGGTGTGATCCCGCACGCGCACTTCGAGTGGTCGGAAGGAAATCCGCTCGGCCACCTGTTCCGCTACCTGATCCTCGGCCGCGGCGATACGCCTCCGGTCGTACGCGAGATCATCCGCTCGGCCGAGAAGGATCCTGCTCGACGGCCACGCGTGCACGTCGGATAGCTGTCAGACTTCCCCACGTACGTACGTCTGCTGGGGAAGGACGATATGTATCGGAAGTTGTTGGTATTCGGAGTTTCTCTTGTTGTCGTGGCAGCGGGGATCATGCCCGCTGCCGCGTCTGCCGATGCTCGCCCGGTTCGGTCGTGCGCGGATCTGGTGCGCACGTTCGACGTGCCTTCCGCGCGCACTCAGGTGACGTCGGCTGTGGTTGTTGCTGGTACACCGGAGTTCTGCGATGTTCGCGGCACGATCGAGCCTCACGTGGGCTTCCAGCTGAAGCTGCCTCTGCGCGGGTACCAGGGCCGCTATCTGCAGTACGGGTGTGGCGGATTCTGCGGAATCACCGCTGATCCGGCCTTTCCGCAGGGCTGCGGGCCGGCGTTCGGTGACGCGGCGGTGGCCGCGACCGACGACGGCCACCAGGTCTCGGCGGAGAACCCGTTCGACACCACCTGGGCCGTGCACGACCAGCAGGCCCGTGACGACTACTTCTACCGCGCGCCACACGCGTTGTCGAAGGTGTCGAAGGCAATCATCAAAGCGTTCTACGGCAAGGCGCCTGCCCAGTCCTACTTCAGCGGGTGCTCGAACGGCGGCCGTGAAGCGCTGCTGCTCGCCCAGCGCTACCCGCACGACTTCGACGGGATCATCGCGGCGGCACCGGGTGCGTACTACAGCGCGCTGATCGGCTACCAGGCGTGGATCGCGCGCAACACCATCCCGAACGACAAGCTCTTCCTGTTGCACGGCGCGGTGATGGCCGCGTGCGACGGTCTCGACGGTTTGGTGGACGGGCAGATCGACGACCCGCGGCTGTGCAGGTTCGATCCCGGAACGCTTGCGGGTCAGCTGACCGACGACGAGATCGCGCGGGTGCGCAACCTCTACGCCGGACCGTCCGACCGGGGTGTGCGGCTCTACCCCGGTGGCCAGCCCTACGGCTCGGAGATCTCGTGGACGTTCTGGCTCAACCCAACCCCGGGGCTCGGCAGGGGAGTCGCCGCGGAGCTGGCCGACAACGGGTTGAAGAACCTCGTCTACCCGATCGGGAAGCCGTCCTCGTCGCTCGAGTCGTTCGAGTTCACCGTCCGCGAGCTGCGGCGGGTAGCGCAGGAGACGGTCAAGGCGAACTCGTTGTCCCTGGACCTGCGGGAGTTCCGGCGTTCCGGCGGCAAACTGATCATCTGGCACGGCGCAGGGGATCAGGGCATCCCCTTCGAGGGCACGCTCGACTACTGGCAGCGCCTGACGGGTGGTCGTGCCGCGGACTGGGCGCGGTTGTTCGTCGTGCCTTCGATGTGGCACTGCCAGGGCGGCGACACCCTGACCGACTTCGACCCGTTCCGCGAGCTGGTCTCCTGGGTCGAGCACGGGGTCGCGCCGGAGAAGGTGATCGCGTCCGGCCGGGATGCGGATGGCACTGTGGTGCGCACGCGTCCGGTGTTCCCGTATCCGTTGCGTGCTCTCTATGACGGTTCGGGCTCGGTGGACGACGCGGCGAATTTCGTTGCTGCGCCTGGGTATGGTTTCTCCGACCGGATCCGGTGGGCCGGTGAGGATCTGTATCACCGGCCCGGACCCGTTGCGCCCTAACGGAGTTGTTGGGGCTTAACGGAACTTCTCGATGGCGGCGGCGATGGCCTGGTCCATGCTGTTGCCCTCCATGATGAGATGGCCGGCGTCGTTCAGGATCACCAGTTCGGCGTCGGGCCACCTCTTCGCGATCTCCCACGCGGTGGTCAGCGGTCCGCCGAAGTCGTTGCGGCCGTGGATGAGCACGCCCGGGATGCCCTTGAGCCTGTGCAGGTTGTCGAAGATGTAGGTCGGCTCGAGGAAGCAGTCGTTGCCCCAGTAGTGCGTGACTGTCCGCGCCAGCTGGTACCGCATGACCGGGTCCGCGTACCGGGTGCCTTCGAAGTCGTTGTCGCCGCCGGTGATGGTGGAGAGGTCCCACTTGTTCCAGTCCCACGCGGCTTTCTCGCGGGTTGTTCGGTCCGGGGAGTTGAGGAGCTTGTTGTAGGCGAGGGCGAGGTTGCCGTCGCGGTCTTCTTCCGGGACGCCGTTCTGGAAGGCTTCGAAGTAGTCCGGGAAGAACAGCCCCAGGCCTCGGGTGATCCACTCGATCTCTTCCGGGCGGCCTGCCGTCACCGCGGGGATGATGATTTCGCTGACGCGGTGCGGGTGTTGGATGGCGTAGGCGAGGGCCAGGGTCGAACCCCAGGAGCCGCCTTCGACCAGCCACTTTTCTATGTTCAGGTGTTCGCGGAGTTTCTCGGCGTCGTCGATCAGGTGCTGGGTGGTGTTGAGCGACATGTCGGTTTGCGGGTCGCTGGCCGGCGGGGTGCTCTTGCCGCATCCGCGTTGGCTCCACAGGACCAGTTTCCAGTGATCCGGGTCGAAGTCCTCGCGCCATCGGGTGTTGAGGCCGGAGCCTGGGCCGCCGTGGAAGACGACGGCGGGCTTGCCGTTGGGGTTGCCGCTGACCTCGTAGTGGATTCGCTGGTTGTCGCCGACGTCTAGCATGCCCTGGTCGTAGGGCTCCACCTGTGGGTACATGGGGTGGAGGGTATTGAGGGCTGGGGGCTGCCGCGCCTCAGTTTTGGCTGGGCGCTGTCGCGCAGGGGCGCTTTACGCCGGGCGGTCGGGGCGCCTTGCGTCGCTAGGTCGCGTTTAGAGAATTGGACGAGTGTTGGTTGCGTCATCGCCGCTTCGCGACGAT